>JAGOPC010000011.1 GCA_017992195.1 Patescibacteria group bacterium | reverse complement strand
AATTCATAGCATTTCAAGGTTTTATTGGAACTGTGAATAAGACGATTTACTATCTCAACCAGAGAAGCAGGAATGCTGATCAGGAGGAGGTACAAATAAGCCTCATGCCTACCGAAAGCGCCGTTTGCTCCATAGAAGCTCTTTATTTTACAAAGAAGTTGTTGGCAGCTTCCACATTAAAATTAGATTACTTCTTTGGACAGCCTGAAGCGAAAGTGCTTACTATTTGCTTTGGTATGCCGCCTCGCGACAAGATATGCGACGGCTGCAATGTCTTTCCTCCGCATGAACATCGCTGCCATCATGGGTCCATGTACATCAAGGATCAGCCGGTAAAAGATGCCTACTGTGACTGTCCCGGATGCCGTGAAAGCGAAACGCTCATGGCTATAGGAGCTTTCAGGGATGAAGATTTTATGAAAAAATTAGAACTCTTCCCCAATTAATTTCAACCTCGTGCTGCTAAAGAGCCGGAATGCCTTGTTTACAAGGCATTTTTTTATATCATGAACCTCATGCAATACCTCCTCGTCAGAAAGCTCTATAAGTCATTCACCGGGAAACCCCTGCTTCAGGATGTTAATTTTGCCATCGAAAAGTGACAGAAGGTTGCTCTCGTTGCGCAGAACGGCGCAGGTAAAACTACACTTCTCAAGCTCATCATGGGTCAGCTTGAGTGAAGTGCGGGCGATATTACTTTCACGAAGAATGTGCGCGTCTCTTTTCTCGCTCAAGATTTTCAAGTAGATCCAAATATGCCTGTTCTTGAAGCGCTCTTCACGCATGAGAACGAACTATGACAACTCATCAGACACTACGAGGCTCTTCTCCTCGATCCAAACCACAGCGAAGACGAGATGCAAAAGATCCTCCACCAGATCGAAGAAGCCCATGCCCGGGAGTACGAAGTGAAAGTGAAGACTATCATCGGTCAGCTCAATCTCACGCAACATCTCACCACCCCTATGTGATCACTCTCATGAGGTGAAGCAAAACGTGTCGCTCTTGCAAAGGCGCTCCTCGATGAACCTGATTTCCTCATATTAGATGAGCCTACTAATCACCTTGATCTCGACATGATCGAACGGCTGGAAAATTACTTAAAACAATCTCATTTAACGTTACTTCTCGTCACGCACGATCGTTACTTTCTCGAACGCGTCTGTACCAATATCCTCGAACTCGACAGAGGAAAGATCCACTCATACAACGGTAACTATCAAATCTTTCTCGAAAAGAAAGCGCAGCGTGAAGAGCTCGAGCAAAAAACCGTCCACAATATGAAACAGCTCCGAAGGCACGAGCTTGACCGGATGCGCAGAGCTCCCGGCGCTAGAAGAACGAAGCAGTATGCGAGGATCAAAGATTTTGAAGAGCTGGAAGATACCTACAAAGCTAGCAAAAGCATACTGAATGAAAAAGCCAAAAAACTCACCATCGAAGTGAACCAAAGAAGAATGGGTGACAAGATCCTCAAGATCCACCACCTCAAAAAATCCTTTGGTGATAAGCCTATTCTCCGTGACTTTTCACATGACTTTAGACATGGCGAACGCGTTGGTATCATCGGCAAAAACGGTGTCTGAAAGTCCACCTTCGTGAATATCCTCACCGGCGAAGAACCGGCCGACAGCGGCGATATCCAACAGTGAAAGACTATCTACATGGGTCACTACCAGCAAACGCAATCCCTCTTCCAAACCGATAAAAGAGTCATCGACGTCGTCAGAGATGTTGCCGAATATATTTTCGTCGCAAAATGAAAGAAACTCACCGCCTCACAAATGCTCGAACGCTTTCTCTTCTCCCCCGCTCAACAACAAGCTTTCGCAAGCACACTGAGCTGAGGTGAAAAAAGACGTCTCCACTTACTCATGGTTCTTATCAAAAATCCAAACTTCCTGATACTCGATGAACCTACTAACGATCTCGACCTCGTCACCCTCGCGATCCTTGAGGAGTTCCTCCTTGACTATACGGGCTGCCTAATAGTGATTTCTCATGACAGATTTTTCATGGACCGTATCGTCGACCATATCTTTGCATTCGAATGAGACGGCAAAGTCACAGATTTCCGAGGATCCTACAGTGAATACGTGGCTCACAGATCCGAGCAACAACAACTCGAAAGAAAAGAACTGCAGGCCCAAAGACAAAAGCAGGAAGCCACGAAAGAAGCCGCCGTCCTCCCTGAAAAGAAAAAGCTTTCCTACAAAGAAAAGCTCGAAATGGACACCCTTGGCAAAGAAATTTCCGTCCTCGAAAAAAGAGTTGATGAGATCAATTTCATGTATCAGGGAGAGATGCTAGATGGTGATAAGATGAAGAAATTAGGTAAGGAAATGGGTGAAATTACGAAGGTATTAGGCGAGAAAGAGACTAGGTGGTTGGAGTTAGCTGAGAGAGGTTAAGGCTTCACTCTTGGAATATCTACAATGAAATCAATAGTTTCTAAATTTGTATCATTCATTAGCATTCTTTTACTGAAAACAAAATTATCTGCTATGTTATCAAAATAGTAGCCGTCTAAAGAGCAAGCCAATTTGCCTTTATCGTCTGGGAGGGTGCAGTCGTTAAGATTTCAAAAATGCTCATTAAAGTTTTCATCATTGATTGCTCATGACACTATATAGTTAAAATGAGAAAATCTCAACTGTAGTTTCCTGCTTATAAACGCTAACTCTGGTCAAAGTGCGTTAAAGCGTTTTTCGTTATATAAAATTACTGCATATCCAGGATTACCTATGGAAACACTAGGATACACAGATATCGCCTTCATGTTCTTTCGTCAGAGTTCTTTTTTAAAATCTTTAATATTATTGTTCAAATTGTCGACTCCTTGTATTTGCGATACTATAAATATTCTTAAACCACTTAGATCAATTTCCTTATAGTCTGCTAGGAATGCTTTCCCTTCAGGGCTGCAACTATTACTCCGTTGATCTGTGCAAACTAAATCTACTGAAATTTTACCTGTATTGCCTATAGAATGAGTTTGTACAGGGATAGTTAAGAAGCTGCTTTCTCATTTTGCTATCAGTCAGGTTATATTTTGATAGCCAGTGCTGGTATTGTCATACATGTACATTATTCTACAATTTCTTGTACTATGATTATGCTCATCCGTTGTTCATATTGTTCCCTCTGAAAGATTTTTTAGTTCTATGTTTAGTTCAGTTTGTTCTCATTTAAAATGATACACAGAATGGTTTCATGAAAATTCATATATAGTTTTACAGTTTGTAGCAGCATCTATTAAAGATGCTTTTTGCTGGCTCATAAAGCTAGGATAAGCTAAAAATCAGCCTCCTAATATTCCCGTTCCTAATATTGCTCATGCTACCTTTTTCCGCGTAGGAATCTTTTTAGCCATTCAAAATAGAAATAAAACTGTAAGTAAAAACTTCCGTTTAACTTACGAATATGAGAATATAATGCAATGATAAAGCTGCATCATTAACTTTGGATAAATAAAAAAGAAGCATCGAGCTTCTTCCTTTGTATTACTTACTTTATCAGCTCAATAAACTCAGGTATAAATGCTAACTTGTGTGATCACACTTTAATTGTTTTGACTACACCTTTGTCCTCAAGTTTTTTTATGTAAAGAGAAAGAGATTGTCTCGAAAGGTTGCTGATTTCGGTAAGCGTATTTATCGAAACGAAGGCGGATCTAAAAAATGTTGTAGCAAGAAGATGGTAATCTCTCAGTTTAAGTTGCTGGAAGATCCCTATATACTTATTCAGGCATGCGTTTATGGCTATTATTTTCTCTTGTGTCACCTGTGCTTGCTCTATGATACCGGTAAGAAGAAAGGTAATAATAGAATCATAATTATGCTCCTCTTCACCTCTTTTTAAAGATAGGTAGTACTCTTGCTTGTGTTGAAGGATATATGAACTGAGAAATAATACAGGTTTTTGTATTTTTTTTGTGAGCATAAGATAGAGCATCATGAGGACTCTTCCTATTCTTCCATTACCATCGTAAAATGGGTGGATCGACTCAAACTGATAGTGAATAACGGGCATCTTTATAAGAGAATCAATACCATCATTGCTGTTGATCCAACTTTCAAGATTTGCCAGAAGATCTCTGATTTTGTGTTCTCCCTCGGGTGGGGTATATAGAACTTCTCCCGTGCTATTCGCGATAACAGTACCAGGGATTTTTCTTATACCTGTCTTATCGGGTTCTATGATCGCTTGTAAATGTATAAGCATATTCGTTGAAATACCTCCTTCCTTTTCGAGAAGACTCATCCCCTGAAGAAGAGTTGTACGATAATATGCAACCTCTTTTTCCGCTCCTGACAGTTTAGATCCCGTCGCCTCTTTTTGTAAGAATTCAATAGTGGTGGTATTGATATTTTCTATAGCATTACTGGCTACTGATTCCTTTGCCAGTAAAGGACTTATAAGTAGCGTATAGTCAGGCAAAAGAAGTGATAATCCGTCAAGCTTACCTAGCGCTTGGTTCGCGCGCAGGGCAAGTTGTATATGCTCGGGTTTATGAAAATTATAGCTTCCTGGCAGCAAAGGCAGATCATTATAAGGGATAGTAGGTGAAAACATACTTTTGGGTTAAACATGTAAACTTACTTTACATGATACTCAAACATGTAAAGAAAAGCAATAAAAAGTTTACATATTTGCCCATAATTGCAAATATCTTTACATAAGGTGTTGCCAGGGCCTCTGATTTATGTGTGGTATGCGTAATGGGAAACTAACGTATCCTTTGTCTTAAAACTGGCTCTATTGAGTGCAAATAACATCTTACTGACGTCAGTAAAGTGTTCTAATGATAGGTGCTAGGCGCTGTTTTATCGTTAAATGAAACTCTACGCTGCCATCGGCGAATCCTTACTTGGAATTGCCATATCGCCCGCATGCTGATTGATGATTTCATCGATTCTTACCGGTGGTACTACGCCGATGAACTGGTCGACTTTTACTCCGTTCTTGAAGAAAGTGACTTGTGGGATGCTATTTACCTGGTACTCAACAGCGAGTGGATAGTTATCCTGAGCGTCTACGTCTATTTTGACGAGCTCAACTTTGTCAGCGTATTTTTCAGCGAGTTGTTCGAGAACTGGCTTGAGGATACGACAAGGTCCGCACCACTCTGCCCGGAAGTCCACCATGATAAGTTTATCTGAGGTTGTGATAAGTTCGTTGAATTTGGTTGCTCCGATGATATCCATGAGTTTTAATGAGTTAGTTGATAAATTAATATGCTGCTTCGTGCACCTTTCCGTAACAGACATCGCTGACGATATCTTTGAGTGCCTGGATGACGTCGCGGCTGTATTCGACGAAGCCTTTGATGGCGATCACTTCGAACTCTTCGAGGTCTGTTCGTCCTGGCTTCATGCTGATAAGAAACTTATGTGAATTGATCTCGAGTACAACATCGTACTTCCCTTCCTCTTTTTCCTGAAAGATTGCCTTCATATTGTTCCCCTGGACTGTGTGTTTATCCAACGTATCCTGCGTAAAGAGTGCGGCTTGTTGCATGTATGATAAGAAGAGTTCAAAAGCTAAAGCTATCGTGCGTAATAATCTTTCTCCGTTTGCTTCTTTATCCATTCATTCGATTTACGTTTTTCGTTAATATCGTTTTCAGGTACAATTACAACAGACAATTCATTCAAATTCTTTGGGAAAGTTCGCCTTGATTTTTTGGGAAGAAAGGATATTTTTTATTTATTCTATTCCCTAGGTGCATCCTACTATATGAGGAAAAGCTATTTCAACATTGTTGTGGAGAAACTATCAAAAAGTGTCGATAAACTTATCGACATTGACTTCGTCAAAAAAACACTTCAAAGTTGTATGGATGACGCCTATAGCGACACAAAACTCTATAAGCTCCTGCATCAACTCAAAAATAAGTGACATATTTTGTCGCTCAGAAAAGATATGCTCTATGTGACCTCGCCCGATCAGTCGCCTGACAGTGCACAGATCATCCAGAGATTTTATCGGCAGATACTCAGAAAGCACTGTCAGACCTATGCGAATACCGGACGAACGATCATCGGTCTCAAAGCCCTCGAGCTTCATATGATGAACTATGATGCGCCTGAAGCGGTCGATGTGCTCGACGAAAAGAAGCAGGCCCAGGAGACGCTCGTTGGTGATAAAAAGATTCGTTATAAAACTATGAAGTCGGAGTGAAAATCATTTTTAAAGAAAATTGTTCCGTATACGACAAAACTCTACGTATGAGGCCATAGTTTTACGGTGACGAATGTGATTCTCTCTATACTAGAAACTCTCTACAGTCTCGATGGTAGTGATGATACTTATCGTTATGAACTCATCAAGAAGGCACTGAAGAAGTACCAGAAAAGCCTCGATCGGGAGTGTGTTGTCTTCGTGCTTCGTCAGTGAAAATATCATACCAGTATCAACAGACTCTATAGGATCGCGCGTGGGATAGATGAGAAATTGGCGACGACGATTAAGGAGATTATTAAGAAACATAGCTATGATATTTCCGTCTAGCATAAAATTTCAGCATTAAAAAAACCCAGTCTGAGAACAGACCGGGCCCTATAAACCTTATCACATGAAAACTATTTTTTATTCGAAATATATTTCGGGTCCATTATTGGTTATCCCGTCGCTTATTCCCGTGTACTGTAGAGTAATGTAATGAGGTCTGACGGGCCAGATATTACATTGAGCGGTACGAGGGATAGTAAATACAAGATCGCTAAATATCATGCCATTATTCCACATTACGTTGAGGAGATTCATTGCTGAAAATCCTGAAAGTGGCACAATCAATGTATCGAGTTTGCCGGTCAGGCTTTCGGTAGAAAGTACCACTGCGCCATACCCACAATTCCCATTGTTTTTGTAGGCCCAGGTCGTGTCCATACCAATGACATTTCCGACAAGGCTATCTGCCTTTATGTCAGCGCCTTTATGTGTCCCTTGCTTCTCCGGCTCACTGTTGCAGCCGATGAACGCTATGCAAGTGAAGGTGATCCCGATCTGTAATAATAGTTTTGTTTTCATAAAAATTAAATGAATGTTTTTCGTTAATAATATGTTAATGTCCGTGTCGTTTTCTCGACTCCGATATAATAACACTATCTGGGAATAAGTCAATCCATCATTTCCCCTCGTTTTCTTCCTCCAAATCCCTACTTATCAGTTATTCCATGCCTTTATAATCTTTTAACTTTAAGAACTTTTAACTCTATGGCTTCCCCTGCCCTCTCACAGATCACGCTTCTGCAAGGCTACTACAAATTTTTGTCGCTGTCGATGTTTCTTGACCATCGTATAAAAACCGATGGCAAGATGAATGTTGAGGAGACGATCCGTATCTCTACCGGCGAGACTACCGGCATGATGCTCAATACGAACATGATCAAAAAGATTCTTGAGGATATTCATAAGCATCCTGATAAGAAAAATATTTTCGGGTACCTATCGACGATCAGCGGTCTGAGATGAGTTTTTTCATCGATGAAGGATCTTATGCAGCAGGACGACCAGTTCGAAAGATTTCTCAAAGAGCTCCTCGATGGCCAGTTCCCAGCCTTCCAGAAAATCATTTTCTTCTGCCGTAATGTCCTCTCTCATCACATCAAAGCTGACATTATTCTGAATAGGGAAGACTACGAAAAACAGATGCTCATGCTTCAGTATACGAAGAAACTTGACTTCACGATGCTCTATAAAAATATCTTTGGTGCCGTCCGAAAGGGAAAGGACACCTACGGTTTTACGATCAGCATTGATGTCGCAAACATTCGTGAGGGGCACAAGTACGCCGACATTATCTCTCGACATGAGCAGCGGATGCTTGCCGAACTCTGCTACAATCTTTCTGAATACTACAAAGCAAAAAAACTCAGCAAAGCAAAAGGTAAAATAGAAAAAGTTGCTTCGCCTAAACCTATTCATCCAAAATCAAGACACTCAAAAAGAACACAAACTCCTCGCACAAAACATACCAGTGGAGCAAGGACTAAATCTTCGTAATTTTACCTAGCGATCGAAAGTAATGAACTTTTATACACATGAGACCCGACTCACCGAGCCAGTAGGAAATAATGCGATCTCCTATGTCGAAAGAATGGCTTTGTGATCACACGGAAAATTGCACATAGCGCAAGTAGTGGACTGAACTGTGGATGATCTCCTTTTGTGAGAAAATATCGTTTTTGAAGAGATTGAAGATGGTAAGCTTGTACCGTGCAAGGGATTGAAATCATTGCTGAGAATAGTGAGCCATAATAAGACCATCTACATCACCGACAATCACAACCACGCTCTTTACTTTCGATATGAAGCGTTGCGCAACAAAATAATTACAGAGTGAATGACTCTCCTCCACATCGATCAGCACGCCGATATGAACGAGCCTGCGGAACGAATCGATCAGGAAAGGCAATGAGATCTCGATTATATTTCTGAATATGTGAACACCAAGACGCAGATAGCCTCTTTCATCCAGCCCGCTCTTCGCTCATGACTTATTCATGAGTGCGTTCAGATAAGAACCGAGTTTACATTAGAAGAGGTGGTACAAAATCTGTGATCTATGAACTACGCTCTATGATCTTATATCGTAGATATCGACATAGATTTTTTCGCTCATGAAACGGACATAGATCATAAAATCAGCCTGCTAAAGCAGCTTATCTCCTCTGCCGCTGTTGTTACGATTGCGACTTCTCCTTATTTTATCGATCAAACTCGCGCTCTGGAGATTATCAGGAAACTGCTTTCTTAGATTGACAATTGGTTTTGCTTGGCTATAATTTTCGGACACCAAAAATTCACCACTGTATGAACGCACACACCACAACTAAAAAGAAGAAGTACCGTAAGCGTATCATTACCTTTACGCGTGTAAAGCTTGATGCTTTTACCGAAGCCATTTTAAAAGAAAAAGAACGACTCGCTGCTATCCGCCGTGAGGAAAGAAAAAAACAAACAACATACATTCCCGTTATGGGTACACGGGCGAGATTCTCTGTGAGCGACTACGTTCCTCAAAAAGGAAGGTTTATGATGTCTTATAAGGATCGAATCTCACAGTCTATTCATGGTACATTTTGCAGCCTTTCTAAAGGAGCATTAGGCGGTGCCTATTGATAGTTGTTTGTTCAAGTTACTACAAGAGCTCACGTATTGACGTGTCTGCTCTTTTTTTATACCATTTCTTGCTTTTAAAATCCTCATTCATATAACGGAGGCATGTGATTAGGTTCTGCTTTCAAGAATATGTGGTCGTCGCTCAGTGTATTCGGAAAAGATGCGCTCGATGTGACCAGTAAGACGCTCAAGAAGCCGGTGGATTATATTGCCGAGAAGAGCAATTTTTTTGGTGGAATCATGGAATCGATCCCCACGGAAGGTATAAAGAGCCAGTGGGAAAGTATTCATACGTCATTTTCGGGAGTTTTTGATAAGGTTTTTGAAGAAGATGATATAAACTTGGATCCGCAGGATCTGCCTTGTGCCTATATTTCGGACAGAGTTTATCTCAATCCGTTCGAGCGCCCGAGACATATTTTTGGTTATGAGCTTGATGAAAAGTTCAACGAGTTTGAGTATGCGCTCTATGTGAATCATGCGCTTAAGACACGGATTATCGGCTACAGGGGGACAGAGTTTACTGAGGTGAAGGACTATATTAGTGACCTGCACATAGTGTTCGGAACGCAATCGTGGAACGATAGATTCAATGTGTCAGTTCATGTTTATGAGGAAGCAAAAAAACTATATCCTGACTATAAGGCGCGGGTGACGGGTCACTCTCTCGGTGGAACCATCGCCTATTTTATCGCCAAGAAGTTTCTGCCCGATCGCTGTACTGTCTTCAATCCGGGTTCAAGTGCCAATCCGACCTTTGCCCAGCTGATCGCTGATACGCAATTGCAGGCAGACCGGACGAGACACGTGTTCACCTATCGCATCTCTGGTGATGTGGTCTCTGCTCTTAGCGTGATCGGGTACACAAGGACCTTCCGTAAGCGTGCGATCAACCCGAAGGCGCTGCATGCTATCGCTAATTATTGCGCTTTGCCGGATACGAGTAAAGAGGTTTTCTAAAAAATATTGACAAGTTGGGCTATATGGCTACAATCATCGGATCTAAATAAAATTACCATGAAGGCAAAAAAAAGAACTATATTTCACTTCACTGATGCTGATGACGCACTCCTGTTGTTATGGATGATCGTCTCTGATGTGATCATATTTTGCCTTCCGCATATCGTTAACGCAGCTGGCTGGCTTTATATGATCATAATTCTTATCTATCTTATACGAATTTCACGAACTTGACCGATTTCGGTTAAGTTTTTTTGTCATGAATAGCTCTTGCAAATCCCCTGAGGACGGCTAGAATTTCACTACAACAAAAACACACGTCTTATGATACAGAAATTACATACTAATTATGATTTCAGAGCAAGAGATTTGTCTGAAAGCCTGACATTAATCGTATTTTGTCTGGGGTGTTGTGTAGGAGTATATGGCTCCTTCCACCTTCTGCACAATTCTCGGTTTTGGGGTATGATCACTCTTGTTTGGTCCGCATGTGGCGCTGTCTTTCTAGCTATATTTGCGATGAGCATTATGCCCGTTAGCTACGTTAAAGAACGAGCAATGCAACTGTTGGAAGAATATGTCATCTCTATCGAGAAGGCATTTGACTCTGCAGGATGGGTTGTTACTTCGGCTCTCATAGGAGTCGTGGGTATAGTGGCATTATGGCGGTGGATTGCCGAACATACTACAGGAAATTACTCCGTTTTAGAGGGATGTATAACCTTTGTAATAGGTCTATTGATCTTCCTCTTTGCGGGTACTTTTACCTCAGCAGCTATTATCGCAGGAAAACAACAACTACGCATCCGAATACAGCGAAAGAAGTAAAACGTCATTGATTTTCAATAGCTTGACCGCATAAGGTCGGGCTTTTTTTATACTTTGAGATCCTAAAGAAAATCCCTATACTCTGATGCATGATTATGTGACTTGCTCCGATGGATGGGATCACTAATGCTGCTTACCGCATCGTCGTGAAGCAGATTTTTGAGAAATATAATAAGGATCCTGATACGAAGTTGCGGATGTGGACCGAATTTATGAATGCGGAAGGTTATATTCGCCAGCCTCAGCGCTTAGTTCATCATATTATTAAGACCGATTTTGAGACGCAGACCATAGCGCAGATCTACGGGTGAGATCATGATGATTTGGTCGCAACCGCAAAAGATATCGTCACGAAATATCCTGGATTCGCTGGTCTCGAGCTCAACATAGGTTGCCCATCGCCAAAGGTGATGGCGTGTGGAGGTGGTGCAGGTATGATGAGGGAAAAAGAAAAAACATTGGAGTTGATAAAGCGTTTGAAAGATGCGGTAGCTCCTCTGCCCTTTAGTATCAAGACCCGTGCCGGCCTCACTGATGACGATAAGGCTGCGCAAAAAGAGTTTATCATCGCTGCTGCGCCGCACTGCAAGACGATCACGATCCATGGTAGGACCTATAAGCAGTCGCATTCGGGCTCGGTTGATCGGGACTATATTTACGATGTGAAGAAGGCTGTCGGGGATCAATGTCTGATCATTTGAAATGGTGGAGTGAAATCCTACGAGCAAGCATTGGAACTGAGGAAAAATCTAGACTGAATCATGATAGGCCAGGCTGCGATCGCCGATCCACGAATTTTTGTAAATCACGAGCCCACTCCTGAAGAACGTCGTGAGATCATACTTTTTCATCTCAAATTAATGATTATCTCGTACGATTATTACAACAAAAATCTTCATTTCACCGACAAATTTCCACAACCATCATATAAGCAATGGATGGACGAAGTAGAAAACTTTGATGTGACGAAATATGAGATCGGCAAGTCGGTTATCGAATATAGAAAGTATCTGTTCAACTATGTGAACGGCTTAGTAGGAAATAGAGACTTCAAGAATGTTGTTGCGCTGATCAGGGATTATGAGCCGCTAGTCGACGCGGTCAATACGTACTTTGACTGATTGAAATAAGGAATTATAATAAGAAAAAGCCTCCCGATATATCGGGAGGCTTTATTGTAACAAAATGCTTGCTTGAAAGATGTTACGTTGGTTTGGTAATGAATGAATAGATGAAGTTGAATAAGAACATGCGTAAGGTCCTTGGCAGACGAACAACCTCGCTAGCTTCAGGAAGCATAATAAAGCCCATGTAGTAGGCGGCAAAGAGATCGCTGAACGCGTCCAGGACATAATCGTCTGGTAGATTTTTGCCAGCGTGCCGTACTTTATAGCAGTCGTTTATAAATATCTCTTTTTCTAACTGCTTTACAAATTTTTCCATGAGATCGTCGCCCTGTAGCTTAGTAGTGTTATCCGGGAAGGTGAACATGTATTCCCTAAACCCTTCCTGTTTTTGGTAGCGCTTACAAAAGTATGCTGCCATCCCAACCACTAAACCGATTTGTTTTAAGAGAATATATTTTTCATATATTTCTCCAGCAGATGATAGGATGCTATTGGGAAGAGCAAAGAGGCTGATCCTAAAATTCATTTCATTAGGAACTATTTCCGCACAGTCTCCTGCGATAAACATATTCTCTCCCGCCGCCCTGCTTTGTAATGTAGTAACAGTTTCCTTAATAAGATTGCTATGCAATAAATGCGTAGCGCCTGCGCGTATCCAGCGGGGGGTTTCATACACGTCTACTACGCTTAGTATGTCAGATAGGCGGAGGGAGGTCGAAACCAGCTTGAACACCTCTCTGATTTGTTTTTCTCTCTCTTCCGAGACAATCCCACAGTAGTCTATCACAAGCGATTCTATTGCATAGTGGTTCTGTGAATTTTTCGTAGAACGCACTTGGTTGCTAGCCTCCTTTTTAACAAGTAAGGCTATGTTGTGCATAATATGCAGCAATTTCATATCATTCTTCATAATAAAATCTATGAGTGATTGCTGGCTGGTCGTATTTTCGATATGTACATTCATATGGCGTAAAATTTTAGTGGTTCGCAATGATTTGTGTGTTATGAATAATGTTAAGGTTCTTTCAAGCTAAAAGATTATAGACATCTATCTGAGAAAGTCAATGTTGTTGGTCTGGCTTGTGACCGACATTTATTTCAGTCCTTTAATCCTCTCCTCTAAGCTGTCTCCTGTGTATGAAACTCTCATGATGATGCTATCGAGCGAAAAATTCTTTGTCTGGAGCTCGCTGTTGAGGTACTTGTTGCCGCTCATGACAGTTTCCCGAACGTTCTTTTGTTCCTCGGTATTCTTAATAGCAATCAGACTATAATTGAACTCAATCTTGTCGAGATCTCTCTGTTGTTCTCTCAAGAAAAATCCTAGTGTTGAACCCTGGTTTACGAAGTAGATGTAGACACCGATAAAGAATAACAAAAGCCCTCCGATCGCTCAGACTTTGATATATTCAACGAGTCTTTTATTGGTCCTGAGCCTCTTTTGGAGCTTCAAATACTCTCTCGCAACTGACTTTGCTATGGGTAACTTGTTCATCTTCTTATATATACGAAAGAGACAAATTGATGCAAGCGCACTCTAGAAATTCCTATGCAATTCTTTCGATCACGCGTAACTTCGCACTTCTCGCAGCCCTGTTATGCTGCACCTCGGTATAGTGCGGCGCTATAACTTTCTTATTGTAGAGCACGAAGGCCGAGTTTTCCTCGCACAGCTTCTTAAATGCAATCTTCACCAGACGATCCTCGATGCTGTGGTAGGTCATAATAGCGCATCTTCCGCCCTTATTCAACATTTTCGGAAACTCATCCAAAAATTCTAATAGTGCATCCAACTCCTGGTTGGTCTCTATTCTCAGGCACTGAAACACCACCGCCATCTGGTCTTTTCTGATTCATTTCTTTCTGAGGGTGTCATTGAGCTCATGCGTCGTCAGGATATGTCCCTCGCTCCTCTTTTCTATGAGCGCATCTGCCATATACAGCCCGCTCGTTGGTGCAAAGTCTCCATAGGTTGTAAACATCTTCGCAAGTTTCTCGCGCGAATACGTATTCACTACCATCGCTGCCGTCTGTCCACTTGACTGATCAAAACGCATGTCCAGCGGCGCGTCATGCAGAAACGAAAAACCACGCTCCGGGTCTTTAAAGTGTTCCATGTTCACACCTAGATCAAGCAATATATAATCAGCTTTCTGGATGATCTCCTTTGCCAATATTCCGTCAATATTGCTATAGGTATCACGAACAAACTCAATGTACTTATGATGTTTACTCAAAAGCTCCTTCCCCTTCTCCAGCATCTTCTCATCACGGTCGATCGCTATCACTTTTCTTCATTGTAAGGTCTCCTCATTTCCTCATTGCGTCATTTCATTCAGTATATATTCTACATGTCCACCATGCCCAAAAGTCCCATCGACATAGACCTTCCGATCCGTTGGGAGTGACTCAAAAACCTCTTTCGCCATAACTGGCTGGTGACGTAACATACCTTATTTCTAAGGAAAAGAAGCCAAAAAACTACTGTAATTGTGATTGACTTATATCCGTCCATGATTAAGATTGGAAATGTCAATAATGACGCGGACATTAACATTAATTACATCAAAAAAAACTTGTATGAAAAGTTCAACATTATTTCAGATTAAATCATCGCAGCAGGCACCTCACGGTAAATGGAAAATTGTCTTCAAATATAATCAGTCGCGGTATTCTCTTGTCTATTTAGTAGAGCAAGAAAATAATGACTATTATGTGACATGTATGGTATACTCTCTTCTCGAAAGAAAACTGTTGAGTATCGTATTTAGAAACAGTTTGAGTATTGCGATATGTGAGCATGTACCGATGGAAGATTATAGTAACTATTATGATTATTGCACAGTTCATGATTTCAAGGCAATAGACTATAATGTGTTCGACTACATGATGGAAGCGTTGCCGGTGGCTGATTTATTACAGTTCATCGCAACTAGTATCCCTGCTGATTATAAGGCTCGTTTACCTCACTTATATATGCCAGAAGGTACATATGGGCGCTTAGTGGAAACTATTTCGAAATCAGGTGATATGCAATTTACTGATCCTAGCAAAAAGGTTAGTATGCGAAAGGAGTTCTATAACGCGATTGAAAGTTCTAAGGCTGCTGCGCAAAAGTTTAATGCAGAGCTGAACTATACGCAAGAAATGCTTGCCTTTCTCAGGGCTTTTACCGTGCAAGGAATAACAGAACCGGGCGTAGGCAGAGTGCTTTTTAGTCTTCATCAGGGTATTTCTCATTTAGGTCCGGTTCCTTTTGTTTGTTCTGAGATATTCGTAGCAGGTAGCTTTGAAAATCCTCTACTGTTTAGTGTGGCTATCGAGGATAAGATGCTGAGCGGTTTTCATAAGAATCCGATCATAGACTATGCTTCGTATGTTGAACATTGTAAAGCATATGAGATGCCGTTTGCGGCAGAGCTTAATTTTAACTACATCTTTAGATCAGTTGCTGGCCTGGAGTTTCACGAACTGGTTACCTTTATGTGTAACATGATTCCGTCGGATTTATGGTGTGAGTTGGAAAAAAGACAACAATCAGTTGCGGTAAAATAGTTACTGATCAAAAACCAATTATCTAAGAGTAAGCCTGCATTTTTGTGCGGGCTTTTTTTGTTGTTTAAATTCGTCCGTAAATAGATACTCTGGGTGTATGAATTATGAACGCTTTGAGCGCGCGGATAAGAAGATATTTTTGGTTGATATGAAGCAGGATAGGACAGCTTCAGGATTTTCGTCGTTGGCCGATGGTGGGATTCGTAAGATGATAAAGGAGGGTAAGAAGGTGCTGATCATCGCGAATAAAAAGGGCTTTGCAACTGGAATGCTGTGTGATGATTGCGGACTTGTGCCGAAGTGTGATCATTGTGATATCCCGATTGCGTTTCATCAGGATGTGCATGGCGAGCTCTATGGGATTTGTCATATCTGTAAGAAGCACTATAGTTCGTTTGGGCAGTGTCCACAGTGTCATGGCCATAATATTAAGCTCTATGGAAGTGGCGTGCAGAAGCTCGAGGGGCTATTGCAGAAAGAGTTTGGGGCGATGAGAGTGCTGACGATAGATTCGGAAACGGCCAACAGTCAGGCAAAGGTGAAGAAGCTGATGCCGCTTTTGCAGGATGCGCAGGTTATCGTTTGAACATCGTTGCTGGCGACTCCGCCGAAAGACCGGAAGCCGGATCTGGTGATTATATTCAATGCGGATAGCGGCCTGCACATCCCCGACTATAAGTCGCATGAAAAGACCTTTACGACGCTGTCGAGTATTATTGACAACTACGCTGATAATATCATCGTGCAGTCATATCATACTGATAGTCCCGCTATCCGTTGCGCGTGTAACAGAGATGTTGAGGCCTTCGCATTGGGAGAAAAGAAATTTCGTGAGGATCATCTCTATCCTCCTTACACTGAGATCGCTGTGGTCCTCTATAAAAATGAGATCGAACAGAAGATGTTTACGACAGTTAACAAGCTCTATCAGGAGCTCTTATTTCTCGCGGAGAAATCAGAGAATAAGCTGGAAATCTACGCTACTCCTCCCCTCGTTTACAAGATGCACGACAAGTATAGATATAATATCGTGATAAAATGAGCGTGAGTGCGTCCTTTTTTAGATGGAGCTTTTGAAAAATTGAATATGGTAGGTCGTGGGTTTAAGATAGATCGGATGCCGGAAAATCTGGTTTAGTAGTATTGATCCGCAAACATTGTTCCATCGTCAATGATATCTCTTCTTTTCTTCTTCAGACCATCTTTATCCTTATACTCCTGGTTCGCTCGTGTTTGGTATCTCTTTTCAAATTCCTTTGTTCCAAGCTGAGAAGGAGACATGCCGATAAGTCTAGGATTTACATGAGGATCATTATGATATTTGATAGTGAAATCAGTGATCAGCTCTTGCTTCCCTTGTTCACCGCTCTTTCGCTTTTCGATAAATGCAGGGATAGCGTCCATAAAGCTGAAGTAGCAGAAAAATGCTTCCAAAAAGTCTTGTTGGCTGTCGGCGTCTCACAATGTTTTACGTTCGCTCTTTTCCTTGATTTTTAAACGCATTTCAAGCTCTTCCAGAACCTCATCGGGTAGTCATGTCGATCTGATATCTTGTACAAGCGCAACACGCAATCTGGAGAAGTTTCCTATATCATCGTCTTCTATGTCTCGCCCGCCACCTACGATAAACTCAAGCACGTCCCTCAGTGTATCTTCGTGTGCTTTGGATTTACTTTTGGGAGGATCTCGAGCAGTACTATGATAACTATACAATCATTCATATGCTTTTTTAAACTTCTCCACGTCTTTCACAATTTTCTGAAGAAGATAGGCCAATGATACTCTTGAGTAGCCAAGCGATAATGATCAAAATCTCGGAAATTTACTATTCCCCTTATTCTTCAGATAAAATCCATATCCGTCTTCTTTCATCTCCTGGTTCTTTTTAATTACAGCTTTTACTCAGCGTAAATATCAGCTGTCATCGATCAACCATACAAGCTCATTAAATAGTTTTTTCTTCAATACCACCTTTATAAGAGCGTCTGTATAATTTCTTGGAAAATTCGCTCACACAAATTGATCTTGCACCCATTTTATCTGCGTGGACAGCTCTAATACTCTTTGTATGTCGTCTTTTTTCTTTTGTAGAAACATAAAAATATAGGGTCAAAGCTCTTTTGACTCATTAGTGATCCCATTTTTGATAAAAGCATCTTGCACGTTATCGTATACAAAGTCTAGTTTTAGCTGCATCACTACTACATTTTTTAAATCATTGACATTTTATGCTTTGTCTTCTTGAAGTCAATTGTAGATTTTTTGTATAAAAAAAGGGAAGGAATGATAAACATTCTTCCCATAGTGAGAGGGATACATTGACGAATCACGAATCGTTTTAGGCGGCAAATTCTAAAACTAATTCGTTTTCTTTGACAAACTGTTCCACGTGTTCGTGTAGATGCCCTGTTTGTTTCTGTAGGAATAATATCAGGTTTTCGGTGTGGTTTCCATAGAGCCGTTCTATCCGAGAGTTGAATAGAGTCTCATGTCTTTTTTGCAGCATTTGGCTTGAGAAGTAATGTACTTCCAGGTTTTTTGAGCCTGCAATCGGATCTTGATTTAACCCTGTCTTGCTTCTCAGCTTCGCTACCATCTCAGCTATCTCTACCCCGCCGGTATGACCGACGATGATGATGAGATGCTCATCAGTGTAGCTGAGCTTCCCCAGCCAGTTTGCAACTTCTGCCGGCGTACTGCATTTTACGCCTTCCAGCTCCTGCTGGACTCTTTTTTTCACGACACTGGAATTCGCCAGCGCAACGATGATTTTTGTTTTCATGATACTTCGTTTTTTTAGCTTGTTTGTTTTATAATTTGGTTTGGTCTTTGATCTTTATGTGTGTGCTAAAAAAGGAAGTGTGATAGATAGAATGAAAATGTTAAGGGCCGCTTTCAGTAGGATACTACTTCGCGTAACTTTAATCTTGTAAAATGCTGTGTCAAGATTATTTGAATTGACAAAATTTATCCATCTCATGTTAAACTATTCTCTTTTCTCTATGGGGTATCTACAATCAACGTATTATAGAGTGGTACTTTTGAAAGGAATACTTCACTGCTCGAAACTTCTTTGAGCAAGCGCACTGGAGGAGAGATTTTAAAATCGAAGTGATCGTCATTTCTTTTGATGCGCAGTGTGTTGCCGTTTTCTGAGACAACTTTGATATTCTTGGATTTCCTTGAGCTGTGATCCTTCCATTTCTTCATTTCATGTGTAGCCTGGTGAAGATTGATAAGTCTTCTCAGCGTAAATAATGAACCCGCCGTATCATCCTTAAATACCTCAGTGTGCATGCTGCCTGGCTTGGCGATAAGATTTCTCAGGCAGTTCACGAGATCCTGATGAAACTGCATCTTTTTCTGGGCATAGTATTTTTTCTTCTGCATGATCTCTCTCGTATCGCTTATCTTGAACTCACTCATCTGATGTGAGGTAAAGCTCAACTCTTTAGTCGGATGCTTCGCCTCAAGCTCGTTGAAATACGTACGTGAGTCCTGCTCTCCCGCAAACTTACTTAATCCTGTATGAGAGAACTGGCTATGTGATCGGTTCATGACTGCTCCTATACGATCATTCACATTATTCGTATTGTTCTCATCCTGCTCCAAAATTTTCTCCAAGGTCGCTATATGCATCTCATGCAATTTGATCACCTCCCAGATATGTTCTTCTATATTATATTTCACAAACCGGTTCGTCTGTCTGCTTCCCGTAAACTCCATCAAAAGCTGCTCCTCCTCTGCTGTCATATACTCGTCAGTGACAAGCTTATTGAACGCTGCCATCACTGCTTTCTTGTCAAACTCCGGCACGCCATCAAGAGCTTTCTGCAAATTATTCGCAAAAGAAGCAGTTTTTACTGCTGTCTGGTAGTCTGGCAGATACGAGCCAAATCGGATTAATTCTTTATCCTTCTTTTTCTTACTCTCTCTTTGTTCTAATTGTTCCCATAATGCGTCCATGATATTGCTTCATAAAGGAGGTGAAATATACTGCGAGTAGTATATGAGATCCCAAACTAATGTCAATATCTCTAAAACTGTCCATCCAACGTTTTTTCTTCATAAAAAAATCCCCCACGTATAAAACGCGGGAGATAATAGTGTTCATAGGGAAGGAATGTCTTACGCTTCAGTTGTTGCGTCGCCGTCCGGTATTGCAGCTTCTGCTGTTTCAGGCTCATTTACTTCGGCGCTTGTTGCTTCCGTAGTTTCCTCAGCTGCTGTTGCAAACAAAGCTGTTACTGCGTCGCCCGCGCCGGCATCATCGCTCATAGTTACATCTGCGGCCTGGTCATCACTGTGCGCGCTGGTAATAGTAAGGTTGCCTTCGTCGTCAACGCTCATACTGATACCATTGTCATCCTCATCCAGGTTGTCCATCACTGCCTGTACATCTTCGCTGGCTGCATCGGTGTACTGGTCCGGGTAATGCACCCTGCCGTAGGCTTCAATGGTCTGGGAGATGCTTGCATCTGTTTTGCCTGCTGCTGTTAAGCTGTCTGTGATCGCGCTCAATGTCGCGAACGCTGCGATTGTAATAAATAGTTTTTTCATTCTGTTTAGTTTTAGGGTTCTATCATATGCATTCGACATGGATTGTCAACACATTTTTTAGCTTTATATATAGTATAATCACTGAGTCATTTTCCCATAAAAAAATCCCAGGTAAACCCGGGATACTCTGTACTTACTAATTGAGGTTGTCAGTACTTTTCTGCTTTCATTAGGTGAAT
Organism: Patescibacteria group bacterium; assembly: GCA_017992195.1. Classification (GTDB taxonomy): domain Bacteria; phylum Patescibacteriota; class Gracilibacteria; order Absconditabacterales; family Absconditicoccaceae; genus JAGOPC01. Next base: position 6,738 of record JAGOPC010000011.1, on the reverse strand, counting down.
GCCTTCCATATCTTCTGAATAGTAGATCTCCCCCTCGGAGTTTATCCAGAGATACGATCCATCTGGGGCGAGACATTTACATTCGGTAAGTGTAGGAAGGTTTAACTCTGATTTTTCAATGAGCGTATTCGGAAGAGACTCATTACTGAATGTCCCATCCTCATTATCTATCAAGACATGGATACGCTTGATCGAATACTCACCTTTTGGTGGCTGTTGCGTAATATAGTACGCAATCTTTCGTAATGCCGAAGTGATCTCGTAATAGTCGAGCCCCCCTGCCCAAAAAGAACTGGGGCGACCATTGTTATTTGCCTTTGCCCCGCTGTACACATAATTAGTAGCTTCTCTTTCCTGTACACCGAAGCCCATAGCTCGTAGTGACTCCACTACTTGTTTCATGATATGCTTATCTTCTGTGCGAATCCCCAGGGAGGCTAAACATACGGTTTTTTTATTGATCGTATATTCTATAGCACGCAAGCAAAGCATATAGATTTGCAGCTGGTCGAGAGAGCAATTTTGAGGCGATGGTATGATTGAATATATGTTTTGCATAATATTTTTCGTTTAGATTGACATTTTATCATTTTTAGCCGATAAAGCAATGGTAAAAAATGCGCTGGTATTGCATTAAAAGAAGATATCGTTAGAAGTAGAACGTTTGTTTCATTATACGTTGAAAAAGCTCATGGATATTAAGGATTATATACGCGGACAGTTGAATGATGAGCAGACGAAAGCTGCCTTACATACTGATAGTTCAGCTCTTATCTTGGCGGGTGCAGGTTCAGGGAAAACGAGAGTTTTGACATACAAGATTTGATACTTGCTGTTTGAAAAAAAGGTCAGATCCGATCAGGTGCTGGCGGTGACATTCACCAATAAGGCAGCGAATGAGATGAAGGAAAGACTTGTGAAGATAGCCGAGGAGATCTCGGAAAAAATGCAGGTGTGAAAGACGGAAGAAGTTATGGATTTTGATAAGATGATTTCCGATGAAGCTGCAGATAATAATGTCTGATCTCTTCCTCGTTTTCACTCTTGATCATTTAAGCGGATTGGCACCTTTCATGGGATGTTTCTGAGATTCCTCAAGGAGGAGATGAAAAACGCTGAGGGATTGCCGCGAAATGGCAGTTTTGGTGTCTACGATGAGCAGGAGGCACAGTCGATCCTGAAGGAGATTATTAAGGATCTGAAGATGGAAAACGATGTCGAGGTGAGGGAGGCTCGCTCGTTTATCTCAAAGTTGAAATGACAGGGAATCACGGCGAAACAGTTTGGCCATGGTAGTGATGGTTACGAGCAGACGATGGGTATGATCTACGAGCGCTACGAGAAGAAATTTCACGAGTGTAACATGTGCGATTTCGACGATCTGTTGCTGGTCCCGTATTTAATATTCAAAAATAATCCGGATATTTTGAAGCGCTGGCAGCAGAAATTTCGCTATATTCTTGTGGATGAGGCGCAGGATACCAACCGAATTCAGTTTGAATTGATGAAGCAGCTGACCGGTGGTGGCGCGAATATTACCTTTATCGGTGATGACTACCAGTCGATCTATCGCCGGCGTGGTGCGGTGATGGAGAACTTTCTCGAGGTCAAAAAAGTGTGGCCTGATATTCAAATATTTAAACTTCAAACTAACTATCGTTCACGTCCGCATATCGTTCACGCGGGAAATTTCATCATCAAACATAACAAAAACCAGTACGACAAAACTGTCGTACCTCACCGTTCCGGTGACGAAAAAATCATGGTCTTCACCCATGGTGATGAGACCGATGAGGCGATGACACTCATCGATTTGATGAAAAAGCTCAAGACCGACAAGAACAAGTCTCGGGCTGAGTTCGCCATCCTCTACAGGACTAATGCGCAATCTGCGGTCTTTGAACAGGTACTCCTCCAGGAAGCTATACCGTATAAGGTCTATGGTGGTTTCAAATTCTTCGAAAGAAAAGAGGTAAAGGATGTGATGTCGTATCTGAAATATTTGCTGAATCCCAGAGATTCCGTAGCGCTGAAAAGAATCATCAATACGCCGAAAAGAAAGATCGGAACCGACAGTGTCGCGAAGCTCGAAGAGTACGCTCAGCAAAACAAGTCGACCTTTTCGGATGTCGCAGAACAGATCGATATGCTTCCAGTGGTCTTAGGACCGTCCACGCAGAAGGCGATCAGCCAGTTTATGACATCTATGAAGTTTCTTCGTCAGGCTGCAGACGGGCTGACGCCCGCAAAGTTGATCGAGCAATTGGTGAGAACTATTAAATATAAGGATTACCTGATAGAAGCTGAGTGACGTGAAGTCGGTGAAGAAAAGTACGAAAATATCGGTCAGCTCATAAATATAGCTTCGAGATATGACAGTGACGAAGTCGAAGATGCGCAAAATGGCATGGTCCTTCTGACCCAATTTCTCGAAGAGGTGACGCTCATGACAGATATCGAAGAGAATACTGATGGACAACTCGAAGCCGTCAAGCTCATGAGCGTACATGCCAGCAAAGGCCTCGAATTCTCGGTCGTATTCCTCGTCTGACTGGAAGAAAACATCTTCCCTTTGCCGAAGGCAGCGTTTGACGATGCAGAGATGGAAGAAGAAAGACGTCTGATGTACGTCGCTATCACGCGTGCTAAAGACCATCTCTTCCTCTCACATGCGAACTCTCGTAAGCAGCGATGACAAACCAAATACAATCAGTCATCACGCTTCATTGACGAGATTCCGGAAGAACTCAAGAAGATGTTCGACCTGACCGCTGCCTCTGGTGCTAGATCAACTGGTGGCTGATTTTGAACGAGCCGTTACGCGGTGAAAACTGATCTTAACGAACACGACATCGTCAAGCACAAACTCTTCGGTGTCGGCGAAGTCATCGAAGTCCGACGTGACACCGCTGTCGTCAAATTCCAGAACGAAAAGTTTGGTGTGAGGAAGATAGAAGCGAGATTTTTAGAGAAGAAATAAGAATAGGTTTCGCAATTACATATAAGAAAAAAGCTCCGGACATGCCGGGGCTTTTCAGTACATTGCTAGACCCTCTTGGGCCTTACAACACTTCTATTGCTACTTCGCTCTCAAGATACGGATCTTCTGATTTTATAAGATATATCTTAACTGTTTCTCCCTCACAGTTAAATCGGAGACCTGTAAAGAGATCTGGTATGCCCTTCTGTATGCGATCTGCCGTAGGAACTATACCAAGTAGTATCATAGTTGGATGCACCTTGTCCCATACCATAGCGCCGGTTAGCATAGTAGTCCCGCCGGTTAAAACGCCACTAGCATTAGTAAAAGATATGAGTGTACCGTCTTTCACCATATTCTTGACGCTCTCTACTAAGTTGAGGGAATTATTTAGCAGCTTAGCAACCGCTAACTGAGTTTTTTCGTACTCTTTGTTGTCTTGAAAGTTCATACAATATGTTTTTGTGTTGATGTATTATATCCTGTAGCATATTAAAGTCAATGGCGAAAACATATTTAAACCGCAAGAAAACTATCGACTTAGAAAAAATCGATAGTTATTTCAATCGTGTGTGCCGGCTTTATTAGCCAATCTGTTCTGTGTGTAGTACGCTGAGAGGCAGCGATAGAATACTTTTGACCAGTAGTTTGATATTATAGGGATCAAGGTACGGAGCGTACTGATTGTCCTTATAGAGGTAGCCAAAAAGCGAGAATGCTTGAGCTACTTTGCTGGACTTTCGTGCAACAGATTTTCTACCGAAGTAGCGTTTCTTGTTCCAAGCTATCTCATTGAAGACCATATCTCCAATGTCGCTCCAGCCTTTCGGGGCTATCATGGGTATTTTCAATTCCTTACATATTTGCAAGTCTTCCCATTCTGTATGAGTTCCTCCTAAGAAGAGGACAAGGTCGGGGCACATATCTTTCACAAGGGTTGCCCGGTCCTTAGGAACTACTATCGGATGTGTATACTGTGCTCGATAGTCGATGGTTCCTTCAACCTCCGTCCAGGCGATATCAATAAGCCGTCCTACAGCGCCTTCTTCTGATTTTATACCACCATCGGCTACGTTAACTATCTCTAAAGGGAGAGATAATAGTGCTTTCATAGCAGTAATTAATTGTCGTTCGAAGTCGAGTCTGTTCTTTTTTTCGTAGAATCGAATCAATTTTTCTCCGGGTGTAACAGCATCTTTCTTTACATCCAGGATGAGACAATTGGACGGTACGTCTACATATCCACCTACGATCAGTACTTTCTTTTCTTGTTTTTTTTGTGCGTCATAAAAAGGTTTTTGTGTTGTGCGTGAACAATATTGTTGTGCGAGCGCTACGTATCCCTTTTTTGCTATAAATCAATAGCAACATTAAAAATGCCTCTAGACTTTTAAAGTTTATGTTATAATTTATGACATCTTATTTGATCTCAATCTGCATACTTACGGTCTTTATAGTGTTATCCGTCCCGTTCTGCAGGATATACAGCGCGTTATGAGAAAATGGTGTGTCGAAGAGCTGGCTCGACTTCTGCTGACCCTCAACGTTTGAGATAACGACATGCTTCGGCGCATAGACAACTCCTCTCGTTGACCGTGCTGCGTAAAGACCTAAGATTGTTTTCTCTCTGATCGTCAGTTCTATACCGTACTTCTTTTCGAGATCCTCAATCTCCTGCGGGTAGCTCGGCGGTATACTTAATGCATAGCTGATAGAAACATTATACGTTCCTGTCGCCAAACTCTTTATATCAACAATATCTTTCGAGGTATCGATCACTCTTTCTCCATTCATGTCCGTGAATACAATATTTTTCTTGATGAACATGTCGATCTTATTGTAGGCGTTATTGTAATCCCGGAAGTAGATCTGATCGTCGCGGAAGCTAGTTGTAAGACCTTGCGTCACTAAAGATTTGGTAAGTCCGCCTCCGGCGTTGTCGAGATAGACGTGGAAGTAGTTGTTGTCCAGAAGGTAGCGGATATTTTTTACCATGTTTTTGATAAGAGTATCCTTTTGACTGTTCAATATTTCTGCCACCTCTTTGAGATAGTGCTCTTTCTTGTTCGGAAAGTTTCCGCCGCGGATGATGTCAGTCGCAGCGTTCGTAAACATCCACTCTCTGAGTTTCTTGTCGAAGCCTGGGATGAGATCCGCAAAAGCCTGTGAATTGAGGAAGATGACTCCTCTGACAGTTTTGTGGAAGACCTTTTCGTAGATCGCCTTAATATTCTTTCCGTCCATATCGGTGAAGCCGAACTTGTTTGATGCTAGGAAAGTGATGGTGTCTTCGCCTGAAAGGAACGTATTAGTCGCTCGGTCGGGGGCCTTAATTGTAGCGCTTGGATCAAGCTTATTTGGATAGTAGCTATCCATCAGCTGGATGTTCGTGATCGTCGCATCTTTGATCGTTACGATCGCAAATGAACCGAAGAAACCGCCATTTGGGCGTTTTTCAGCACTGTTTTGTAAGACCACAAGATATCTCTGCTCCTCTGTTTCTCCCAGCAGCGAGAAAATATCGTCATTATATTTTGAGATGTCGCTGATGACGTCGATGATTCCTGAGTATGAGTGAAGGCCAAGTTGCTTGAGCTGTTCGGGATGGTTAGAGAGATATTGCAGGATATATTCCATATTCCCCTTATTGTCTCTGATGAAGTTGGCATCTCCCTTTGCGTAATTGCGTTTTACACTATCGATCGACATGAGCAGGTTAGCGGTATCCTGATCCCGGCCCATGAAATAAAAGGCCAGATCCTCGAGGTTGTTCTGGAACAAGTCGGTCTTATTTTCGGCGAAGACGAGCCTTGAAACATTATTATAAAATGCGAAACATGCGAAAGCAGTGAATGCCAAAATAACAAAACACCAGTTTATCTGTTTTGTATAAAACTTCCGACCTCTGATTTCAGGCTTCTTCCAGCCAAATTCCTGCATCGCTTTGCTTGTCTTTTACATACGTCTAAAGTTGCCTGTATGATCACTATAGAGATAACTTCCCCCTCTGCAAAGTCAAAGTTTACTGGCTCGCTATAGATGAGTTAGCGTTGACAGATATGATATTTTTTATGTATGTTGTAGATACTTCTGCTTATGATAGTAGAAGATACTAACACTCAGCGCTGAGATTCCCATGATAAGCATCATAGTCATAATCCCGAAATCATCCATGAAAAATCATCCGATGATCGGTCCGATGATAGAGCCAAATGCCCCGAAGATTTCGAAGGTCGCCTCTACTCTGCCATACTGATGCGGGTGGACGAATCTGTTCGAGAGATTGTCGATAGTGAGTCAAAGGAAAACGAATAGCACCGCCAGCACAAACAATATAATTAGCTTCCCCGGATACCATGGCATCATGATAAACGAGAGAAAGAGCACGCCGATCATCACGAACGAATGCCGGATCGCTGAGGAGTTTTGTTTGTCAGCGATCTTACCTATCTGATATGAAAATAAACTCGGAATACTCATCAAAACCCCGCTTATCACCACGAGATAAATGTTGTTTGTGTCCGCAAAGATATAAAGTGGAATGATGAGCCACAAGAGCGAATTAAACGCACTTCTTGCCGAATAAATAAACCCGTATGTCCTGAGTTTTCTTGGCATGTTTTTAATATTCCTTCGAATGTCTTTATAGTGATGGGCCTTTGAATGTGGATTGAGTGTGATTTTTTCTTTAGGAAGTTTACGGATGAAATAGAGAGCAATCAGCGACGTCGGTGCAATGAGCAGCAGTAACCGATGGA
>JAGOPC010000035.1 GCA_017992195.1 Patescibacteria group bacterium | reverse complement strand
TCTCGGTATGACTTTCTTCGTTTTATTATTAATTGAATGTGAAGATGGCAAGCAAAAATCAGGTATTGGATGAGGCGAGAAAGTCTATTGAAAAGAAGTTTGGAAAGGGCGCGCTGATTCGTATGGGGGACAGTAGTAATGTAGGACTGGTAACGACGTTTCATTCGGGATCGTATGTGTTAGACCTCATCTTAGGAGGCGGATACCCTGAAGGACGTGCAATCGAAATCTATGGACCGGAGTCGTCTGGTAAAACAACTATAGCTCTCAATGCGATCGCACAAGTGCAGAAGCGCGGTGAGACGTGCGCATTTATCGATGCGGAGCATGCATTGGATCCTGGGTATGCGCGCATATTGGGAGTGGATACGGAAAACTTATTATTATCTCAGCCCGACTACGGTGAGCAGGCACTCGATATCGCTGAAGAGCTCGCAAAGACAGGAGCTATTAAACTTATCGTGATCGACTCGGTAGCAGCACTCGTGCCAAGAGCTGAGGTAGAAGGCGACATGGGAGATAGTCACATGGGTCTCCAGGCTCGTATGATGTCACAGGGACTTCGCAAATTAACATCTATCATGGCGAAGACAGGAACAACGATCATCTTTATTAACCAGATTCGTATGAAAATCGGTGTGATGTTCGGTAATCCTGAGACGACGACAGGAGGTAACGCATTGAAGTTTTACGCGTCACAAAGACTTGAGATCAGACGTGGTGAGAAGATCGAAGAGAATAAAGAGCTTATCGGTTACGCAACTAAGGTGAAGATCGTAAAGAACAAGATCGCCGCGCCATTCAGAAGCGCTGAGATACCTATCAGATTCAAATCAGGTATCGACAACGGTCTCGATACGATCGAAGCAGCTACTATATTAGGCCTTATCCAGAAGTCAGGAGCGTTCTATACGATCCCAGGCAAGAAGGAGAAGATTCAGGGGAAAGACAGACTCCTTGAGATGCTCAAGCAGGACGACAAACTCTTTAAGTCACTCAACGACGACATCCAGAACAAGATCAAAGAGATCCGTTTAGGTAAGAACATCCTTCCAGAGGCTGCGCTCGAAGAGCGTGAGATCGATGAGGATGGGATGGAAGATGATGTGTAAGACAATTCGCTGATTATAACTCGTAGAGCATCGTTGAACAACGTAAAAAGCCGGTCCGAAAGGGCCGGTTTTTTGTTTGCTTGATTAATTCTTAGCAACAAATCCTAGTTCTTCTATGATGGGAGTGAGCAATGCTCGAGTGAGATCGTTTCCTCTTTTGAGTCTTTCTTCTGTAAGCGCAACCGTATTCGGCTCTCATGCTTCTGCTCCTGATCGGCCTTCTACGTACGGTCCTTCATCGGTCATATAAGCATTGTGTTCCTTGATGAATTTCAGATCGAGTTCGTGATGTGGATTTAATGTCATGGGCGATAGGATGAAAAGATAAAAATCTTTTTACAAAAAAAGTCGACAGGGGGTCGACTTATGTTTTTTGAAACCTCCAGTAAGATATGGAAAGGAGCTGGTGATTTCAACTATAAAGTTCTTATCTGATAGTCCAAATTTCCAGCTGTAAACAACACAACCACACTATCACCTGAAGCCTTGTTCATAATATCTTTCACCGTAAGAGGATCGCTGACAAATGTCGCGTTGACTTGTGATGCGAGGAAGGTACTGACGTCGTCGGCGTTGGCTGCCTGGGTGAGGAACTCGTGATTGTACTCTTTGAGGAGAATGGCGACGTCTTCACGTGCTGCGTAGATCGGGTAGAGGAAGAGCTGGTCGAACTCTTTCAAAACGCGAACCCACTCATGTCGGTATTCCAGCACACGACGCATCTGATGAGGCTGGACGATGGCGACGAGTTTCTTGTCTGGATATTTTTCTCTCATAGCATGATGGACAGCATCGAGCGCAGTCGGATGGTGACCATAGTCGGTATAGATAGGAGCTCCGTTCTCATTATTTCTCAGGAACTCCATCCTTCTTCGAAGGCCGGTGAATGTGTTCATCGTCGCAACTATTTCTTCATCCGGTCCTATCTCGAAACTCTTGCGTCCGAGGAGCGTAGCGGTGAGTGCATAGACGAGTGACGCATTCTTCTGATTGTGTCTACCAAAAATGTACTGGAGAGAAATATCATACGGTGCAATGCGGTGTAACTTATCATTTTTGAGCTCGTCTGCAAAGCGTTCGATGCCAATTTCATTGCTGATCGACCAGATATTATGCTTTACTTTGTTTCCAAACTGATGGAACGCTTCAAAGTACTCGACATCATTTTTATAGATGTCGCTATGGTCGAGTTCTGCATTTAATACCAATGCATGATCAACATCTAAATAGAGGAAGTGGCGATTGAACTCATCGGCCTCGATGATGAAGCGATATTTTTTGCGAAGAGTTTCGTCCCGATCTGTCTGCTTACCATCGAGGATATGCTCAAATATCTTTTTGATGTCATCCTTCGCTCTATGATTGAGCCAGTAATTTTTGTTGTCGAGTTGAGGGACGAGCGCACCAAGAATTCCCAGGCCGAGCTTATCGTCGAGCTGGCTCAATGTGTAGGTCGCAAGCGCCGTCGTTGTCGATTTCCCGTGTGTGCCCGCGATCGCGATAGTCTCAAAATATTTAGTAATTTCCCCTAGAAATTGATGGTAACTCATCGGATAACGAGCCTTCCTTTCGGTGTCTTCAGCAAGCTCTTTCGCCCTCTTGAGCTCAGGACTAGTAAGCAGGGCATCCGAGTAGATCACAAAATCCGTCGCCTTGATCTCATACGCCTCACTCCCGATAATCACCTCATAACCTATCTTCCCAAGCTCATCAGTGATCTGGCTTTGCGCGCCATCAACACAGATAACGTTGGGAATTCATATTTCTTTAAAAATAAATCATAGTGATGATATTCACGTTCAACCTGCTCAAAGGAGGACTATATTCATACTCACGCGGTTACTACTAAAAGTATGACTACAGAGTAGACATTATAGATGGGTTTTGCAATAAAACCTTCTTATTTTTCCCGCTAACGACCCATTGAAAAAGACAAAAAACTCCTTACAATAGGGTCACTAAAACAAATTCTCTATGAACTACATTATAATCTATCTGATCGCAGCCTATGTGCTTTTGATCACCGATTACAAAAAGAAAGGAGGCCTGCTGCGCACCCTTCCTCTGATCGGAACACGTAAAGACAATTGTGAAGAACTAACGTATTGGTTTACGCCTATCTGGTTTCCATTATTTGTATGTGGAGGCGCACTGTGGGTCGTTTGCCTTGTAATCATGGGTATTATCATCACGATGATATTGCTAACACGCCTTGTCGTGTCCGGCAATGTCGCTCCATCCTGAGCCATTATGTGTGGCTCTTTTTTTGTACAAGGAAATTAGTGGCGTATGGTAGATTGACAATAAAAAGACTATCTATATAATAACCAGACAGAAAACATAACATAAAAATTACGCTTATGAACAAAAAAGAAGTTGCTAAAAAATTTATAGCTATGCTGCTGCATATGCAAGCACTGAAAATAAATGTGCTTCAACCGTACACATGGGCGTCTGGATGGAAATCCCCTATGTACTGTAATAACCGCGCTATATTAGGGTATCCCCACCAGCGTGATATTGTAAAACAAATGTTGGTTGTGCTTATCACAGAGAGCCACAGATACGGTGATAACCAGAATATTGTGATCGCCGGTGTCGCTACGGGCGCGATTAGCTTAGGATCGCTGGCCGCTGACGCGCTTCATTTGCCCTTTGTGTATGTTCATTCAAAGCCTAAAGATCATGGTTTAGGAAACCAGATAGAAGGCCGGGAGTTGAACGCATCTCACAAAGTAATAGTATTTGAAGATCTTATTTCGACTGGCCAAAGCAGTTTAAAAGCGGTGGAGACGATCCGGGCTACCGGTGCTGAAGTACTGGGAGTTGTGGCGCTGGTTACGTACAACTTTCCTATTGCCTCTAAAGCATTTTATGCTGCGGACGTGCCAGTGGCCACGTTGGCAGATTATGAAACAATAGAGGAGGTTCTTGAAGAAGAGCGACTCCTGCAGCCCGATCAAAAACCAATTTTGAAGCAATGGCGCATGAACCCAGCTAACTGGGAGCCGGCGAAAATGTAGGAGTAATTATTATTTAGTAAGCGAGGAGGCTGAATGCAGTCTCCTTTTTTTATAGCAAAAGGAGTATAGTGTCATTTTTTTGCCCCTCTAAAAAAGTATGACTATTTGCATATAGTAGCACCCACGGTATGACTATTTCACTATGGTACTACTTTTTAAAACAAGGGTTTCCCGAGATATATCCCTGCCGGCGCTTTTTCTTCTAAACTATACAATTTTGAATTATAATCTCACTAAACAAAAAACCCCCGACGTGTCGGGAGATAATTTGAATAATATGAGATGAATGATTTTTTAATGTTTTTTCTGGATGTATTTGATCACCATGTATGAGAATGAAGCGGCGATGAAGATAGAAGAGATCGTTCCTGCGACGATGCCGATACCGATGATAAATGCGAATGTTTGCATGATACCTGTACCGAAGATGTACATACAGATCACGACGAGGATCGTTGCCATAGAGGTTCCGAGTGTTCTTCTCATCGTCTGCCGGATAGAGTCATCGAAGATTTTTTCGTATGACATTTTCTTAGAAGCAAGTTGCTGTGAGTGAAGTTTCATGTTCTCTCTCAAGCGATCGAAGATGATGATCGTGTCGTTGATACTGTAACCCATGATCGTGAGGATACTGATAACAAATATGGTGTCGACCTGGATGGTATTGTTGAAAGCCATGAGGATACCGTATGCTCCTGCCGGTACTGCGACGTCGAAGAAGAGCGTACTCAGTGTGAGGAGTCCGAGAACCGCTGGTGAGATGAAATCTCTTACTGCCATAAACGCGAATGCGACATAGATAGCGATGAAGAGGAATCCTAAACCGAGTGCCCACATAGTGCTGTTCTTGACGTAGTCACCGATACTTGCGCCGATGATAGACTGCTCGAGGATGCCGTTTGCATCTTTGATATAGCCATTTGTTATGAGATAGTCCTGAATATCTTTACCAAGCTGATTTACTTTTTCCTGGTTATCAACATTGATCTGCATTAAAATATTATCATAACCATCCTTCTTGTCGACGCTCACTGAAGGTTTTTCGAAACCGTCTTTCTCGAGGAGGGCTTTCAATTCCGATTGCACTTTCTCTTTATCCATCTTGCCATCTACTTTGATCTCCATACCTCCGGTGAACTGGATAGAAAGAGTCTGGTATTTGAAGAAGAGGAATGCGCCCGCGGCTGCAACGATAGCAGAGATAATGAGTAACTTCACACTGTGCTTAACAATAGGGAAACGTTTCATACTAATCTAATCTAAAATATAAAGTTTATAAAATCGAAAATATTTGATACTTTTTAATTTTATGAGTCTTTTATTGTGTTGTATGCAATTCCTGCTGCATCGTCCTGGGCTTTTTTCTTGTTTGTTCCGTATCCTACTGCTATCTCTTTGCCATCGATGATGACACGAGAGGAGTAGAGAAGAACGTTGCCTTTGGAGTCTGTTTCGTGTGGTTCATCAATATATAATGGAATAGTTTTGTGTAATTTCTGGACCTCTTCCTGGAGAAGTGTTTTGTTGCTTTTCACTTGCCCTTTTTGGATCGTTTCCACCTTACTATAGATATATTTTTTGATGACGTTTTCAACGGCATTTGGGCCTAGATCGAGGTAGATATAGCCTAAAAGACCTTCGAGGCAGTCACAGAGGATCGTCTCTTTGCCTCTTCCGGCGTTTTTGAGCTCGCCGTTACCGAGGAAGATAACCTGATCTAAGCCAATCTCCTTCGCCACTTCGGCGAGAGTTTCCGCTCTGACGAGGGCGATCTTGTAGAGCGTGAGGGTCGATTCGGGCTCATCCGGGAAGTCTTTGTAGAGCTCAATATTAACTACCGAGCCGAGGATGGCGTCTCCGATGAACTCAAGACGCTCATTGTGCGGGATAGGTTCGCGGAAGTCTGCGGCGTATGACTTATGGACGAACGCCGTGAGAAGCAGGTCGGTGTCGCGAATTTCACTTGTATCAAGCCCAAGCGTGGCGAGAAATGCGGTGCACTCCTCAAGTTTCGATGTGACGAACGGGGGAAACATTGTGTATCAGATGCTATGAGTAAAACCATAGCCCAATAGCAGAAAAGCATAAGAGTGCATGCTGTTGTGCTGTTAGACTTAAGCTGTTTATAGAGATTTTTGAGGATTTTGCAAAGAAATTGAACGATTGACATTTGTTGTATTAAATATAGAATATCAACACACAAAAACGAAAAATTATATGAAACACATACTATTATTATTGCTGACGCTCTGCTGGATGCAGACGGAGGCGCAAACGATCACGGTTGCCGTAAAGGCAGGTCCATTAGCAAATCTGAACGCGCTGCACAAGCAGACGATCCTTCCCTTCATAGATTCGGTGAATTGTCGTCTTGCTAAAGGAAAGTATATTGTCAGTCAGCCTACACTCAGGATAGCTTACGACACCGCAAGCAAAAAGTACACAAGCTTTGCGAGCTGTACACTAACACCACAGAATCCAGAAAAGGTGGCGAAGGTAAGGCTAACTGCTGGCATTGCATGGTTTACTCCATTTGTGGGCAGCACACTGAAAGTGGAGGATCCGGATGGCTCATATCACATTCGCATCAGTCGCCGCGGCTGCTGGTACCACGGTCCTGGAGCAAAGGACTCGGTACAAAAGCTTATGCAACAACAACCAGTAAAGGTAACCAGAAATTATAATCCGGACGAAGTTACATTCACTGATTATAATGGATACCTTTATTGCAAGGAGGTCTTTTACAAAGAGTATTATCATTAACTATTAAATAAAAACCATTAATTAATCAGAAAAAGAAAAAACTATGACGGATACTATGCAATTAATAATCGACACCGCGAATGAGCATCTTCCTATCTTCCTTAAAGAACATGAAGCTTACTTGAATGGAGAAAAAGGCGCCTATATTTCTGTATTAGACACGGTTCACACCACTGGTATGCATATAAGTGGTGAAATCATAGGTATCGTGCCTAAAGCTAAGCTGACTGGCAGAATGACGAATGCTATAGAAAAAATAATTCGTCTGTATCGCCGGGTTGAAATTGAAGGCTACGCTGAATGTACTAGCATGGTGACACAGGACTATGCTGCAAGCAAATATGGTGGTGGTATAAGAACCATATCCGGCATGTATGGCGCTGCATCGACATTCCCACCGCTCTATGACACACTTTTTATGGCAGAAGTCTTTCTCAAGTGCAAAGTTATAGAAGA
>JAGOPC010000010.1:7779-31285 GCA_017992195.1 Patescibacteria group bacterium | reverse complement strand
GGTGTTTCATTATTTTTGATTTAGGGCTATATTGTAATCACGATAGCAAATAAGTCAATACTTACTATTGGCACCGAATATAAGAAAATTACTCTTTCCAAAAATGACAATCATGATCATCAACCCATTTGTGCTTATTGAATCCGAACGACTCCATTAACTTCATGGTGTCGTTTTTTGTTGGTGTATGCGGCATGATCTCTATGACAACATCACAGTTATTTAGACTGCGCAATAGATTTTCCATTCCCTGTAGTACCTCGTACTCAAAGCCTTCGACGTCCATGATGAGAAGATCAGGCGAAATGTTGAGTCCGAGATTGTCGTAGATTTTTACTGGGACTTTGATGAATTTTTCAGTAGGTCCATCAGTATGAGTCGCCATCTTGCTTGAGGCGTCATTGTCACTCACATATTCAAACAATGTCGTACCATCCTGGTTTCCAAGGCAGAAATTGTAGAGGTGAAATTTGTCTTCGACATCAGAAAGGATAGTATTGATCTTGAGAGTTTTGAATGTGATAGGACTTGGTTCGAAGCAATGACAGGTGTACCCATAGTTTTTAGCCAGTTCGATAGGATATCTACCGATATGAGAACCTATGTTAAGAAAGATTTTTTCTGGTTGGTGCATTGTCTTGTGAATATTGTGTTTGATAACAGCCTGGATCTCAGGTTCGTAATTGGGAATTAAGACCGTTCGATGGTTAACAGTAGAGCCCAGGAATGTTCAGAAGGGCGTTTTGAAAATGAAAGGTTTATGAAAAAGTTTGTGTGCCTTTGGAACGAGTTTGCCCAATGTGCCCAGCAAGATTGTATTCAGCGTGTAGAGAAGCGCCAATACGAGATATCTTCGCATGAAGTCGATGCTTCCGGAAATCCTGATATATCGAGGTATTGAGCCAACTTTCTGCAGGAGTCTGACAAGTTTTTTCATACGATATAATTACGAAAGATATGGTAAAGTTTTGTTGTAGACCTCTTCAACATTGATGGCGTTCATCTCATCGCCGGTACATTGATCGTAGCTGCCATAGGCGTCGTAACATTCAAACGACATCTTTCGGATCCACTCGCCAGGATATTTTTCCGTTCTGGTCTTATATGGATAGAGCCTCTCTGGGTTTGTTGGCCCGGCAAGGGCGATCACAGGTGTTCCCGCCACAGCACCGAAGTGCATAAATCCACTCTCTTGGCAGATAAGTAAGTCCATCTTTGAAATAGCACTGATCGTCTCTTTGAGTGAGAACTTTGCCGTAAGGTCGTGGTAACCATTGCGCGTGATAGGTAATTTTCTATCGGTCGGTCAGCCAAACGCGACCACATCGTACCCAGCATCGAGAAGCCTGGTGATGAGCTGCTCTCGCTTCTCCAATGGCCACCGTCTGCAATCGGCTCCTCCGTGGATGCTTTTTGAGATCTGATTTCCGCCGCCAAGCGCGATGCCCACTTTCTTTCTCCGCTGGAAACGTAACTCTGTGAATGCGTGATTCACCTTTTCGCTCACGATATTTTTATATTCATACATTTGGTCGTCCAAATTCGGCTTGAAACCCAAGTACTCACCTAGGCTCACATAGTGCTCCGCCTCTCTTCCCTCCTTGTCCCGATATAACTTGTGCGTGAGGTGTTTTCCATCGACTCCGAGCCTGTCGAGTCCTACCCTCTTTTTAAATCCTGCGAGTTTTGCAAGAAGGCCAAATATTCGGTGCCTATCTAATATGACGATGGTCTTATAGTTGAAATGCGTTCTGAGTTGGCGAAGTTTGTATATTAATCCAATCATAAGAAAAATATTTTTCAATGATTTCTTTTCAAAAATTTCTTCATAAAATGTTGCGAGTTCATCGATCGTCTTGTTTCCCTGGAGCACGACTGCTGACCTCTTTCCGACGAGATAACCGACCTTTGCACCTGAGTTTTTTGTCTGTCTTACAAGCGGTGTTGTCATCAACACATCCCCGATCGCTCCTATCTTAAAAAACAATATTGACTGCATGTTTACTGTGCCTTGGGCTTATGAGTTTTAAAAAGCTGATTATAGACTTCTAATACGGTAGTGATACATTTGTCTCGCGTAAATATCTTCTGTGGTATCTCATGGATCTCTGCTGTGCCGTTAAAGTATGCTGTAATAGTAGAAGCAATTTGTCCTGGGTTTCCCGGTTCAACAAACATAACCTCACCGCAGACAACCTCAGGGATAGCCGACACATTAGTCGTGATAAGCGGCTTACCCATAGCGCAAACTTCCGCTATCGCAAATCAGAATCCCTCCGCATGAGACGGCAGCACCACCAGATCTGCGGTCTGCATCCATGCTTTAAGCAGTTCTCCTTTTGCTCCAGGAAGCAATGTGATATGCGTATTGTAGTGACGCATGATATGCTCGTATTTGCTTTCGTCTATAGTTCCGGGTATGAATCCAACTTTCTTCTGTGTATCTTGTGGAACTATTAAGACGTAATGGATGCTCTTATCAGCATCAATCACCTCAGGGATCGACTGAATGACATCGCTCAGTCACTTTGCGACACCAGGTCTACCGAAAAATAAGACAACCTTCTTATCTTCAAGATGGTACTCCTTCTTAGGATCTTCATAAGTAACAGCAGGCTTTCGGTAGTCGTAATCTATCGCATTGTAGACTGTCAGCAGCTTATCATCCCGGATTCCATATGCAATCCTTAGATTGTTCTTTGTATAATTCGAAACACAAAGATATTTGTCAAAGCGTAATAGTCGGAAAATGATATGCTCTAAGCAAATAGAGAAGAATCACATGATAGGGCCAAGAAAACGGTATCGCAGTTTACCATAGATCTCATGAACGTGGAGTACCGTAGGTATCCCTGTCGTTCTTCTCAGCATCCCAGCGGGTAGCGCTGCGATGAATGTGGTGGCATGGATCAGATCTATATGCTTTGAATGACAGATCTGGTTCGCCTTCTTCAGACCATGCCACGCAAAGTTGAATCTGTTGCTGCCGACTCTGTAGATAGTACATCTGTCACCATATTCCAAATATCATTCGACAGATGGAAGATTCTGGTCGTAGCGACACGTCACAATGCTTACCTCATGTCACTCGGCCAGCACGCCTTCCACGATTTTCGCAAAAAGTGTCTCCACTCCTCCGATATGAGGTGGAAAGTACTCGAGTAAAAAAAGGATATGTCTTTTATGCATGATTTTTACGATGCTTGAATCAGTAAGCAAAAAGCGTTTTGATCGCCAACCGGCCATCCTTAAGCTTTATTTTCTTTCATTGTGTCTGCTTTCTCGGATAGTAGTGGATAGGGATCTCTCCGTATGAAAATCCGTATTTTAAGAGAAGTATAGTGACTGCCGGCTCCCATGCAAAGTCATTTTCCTTAGGGTGTAAGAGCAGATTTCTGCACTCTTTGCGGTACATTTTATAACAGGTCGGCTCATCAGTGACTATTTTTCATGCGATCAGCGACGTCAGCAAAGAGACTGCAAGACCACCAAACATAAATCCTAATGTCGAGTAATGCGTGCCGTATCTCGAATAGCCGCGCGTCCTTGACCCATAGCAGATGTCTCGTCCCTTCTGTTCCATCTTCTCCAGCATGACCACTAAGTCATGCGGCTCGTATTCCATATCTGCATCCTGGATCACATAGACATCACCTGTGGCGTGGGTTACTCATTGCTTGATACTGTATCCCTTTCCGTGATTTTTATGGTGAAGGTAATGAGCCTTTCACTCATATTGTGCGATGAACTGATTGATAATCTCCTCCGAGTTGTCCTTACTACCATCATTCACGATGATGAGTTCTTTGTCATATCCGAGATGTGAAAAATCAAGTTGCCCGACCTTTGCAAGCAGCTCCCCGACAAAACGCTCTTCGTTATAAACCGGTATGATGATGGAAATTATTTTCATGACTTTCCCGAGAAGTTAAAGTAATGATTCATCACATAGTTCCATAAAAATACCACGCCCTTTGCGATCACCGATCAGATTAGGTAGTGTACACCGATGTATTCGACTGATCACTTCAAGATGATCAAGTTGATACCAAGGCCAATCACCTGGAAAAAGAGAAATGCAGAGGCCTGTTTCATCTGCTTATTGCTGTAGTCGCGAAATGTCAGATATTTCTGAAAATAGAATCCGAAAACGCAGCTGATAACAAAAGCGAACACCTGTGAGGTCAGATAGTAGATATGCATGACGTCCGTGAAGAACCACAGGAAAAAGAGGTCGATCAGCGCCGCGAGACCTCCTCCTATTGCATACCTTATCAGTCTGGTATTATGTCGTATATTTTTGCTTCGTTGTAACATATTGCCACTATACTTATCTGCTCTAAAAAATAAAGCAGAATCGAATATATTTACAGATATTTTTCTTACGTATCTTCGGGATCAACCATTAATGCGATCGAAGCGCAAAAGATCACAAGAACCATGGTAAAGACTCTATTTGACGTTGTCTGGTCGAGTACGAACTTATAGTTTTCCGTCACCATAAATACTGCGAGGAAGATACCAAGTATCACCGCCGGTGCAAGCAGAAGAAATCGCTGTTGTTTTTTTACCTTCTTATGAAACACTATCATATAAAGTGCGACCACAAACATAAGGAGTGGAGCCAACGAGAAATTATTCATCGACCGGATGGTTTTCCATATCACCGGAAATATCTCTCGATGGATCATCGAGGTCAACCCGAGACCCGAGTCCGCTCCTGCAGCCTGATTGTATCCAAGATTGTAATACGACTTGATGAATGCGAATGGCACGATAAAGAACAGAACCAATCCAACGATCATCACCCATGTTGATGGTCTTTTGAAGACGTGTAGTTTTTCTTTTGCTGTCTTACGATAGATGATGAAGTAGATGATAAGCGCGATGAGAACACCTGCCATATAGACGACGAATCCGTCATTTTTGATGCTTGAGACAATACAGAGCAACGCTATTCACAGTAAGAAGTCGTCCCTGCTGCTACCTTCGTGTAACCGCTCAAAGAATGCAACCACCGCTAACGCAGTGTAAAGTGCTGAGAGAAGATCCATGTAACCCTGCGTTGTATGCGTGAAGATCAGTGGAAGAGAGATAATAAGTGCAGGTCCGATAAGTGATAAGAGAAAGTTTTGTTTTTTCTTGTAGACGTAGATGCCGATGAACAGGCAGAACAGAATCGTTGAAAGCCGTGGGAAAAGATTGATGTAGATGTCATTGTAACCGCCGAGAGCGCCGCTGATGAACGCCTGCATCGTTGGGATCATGATTGGGTAGCCCATTCTTCCTCTACCGAGAATATTGCCAAGCTCGCCGAAGATATGTACTCCTCCGTCATAGAGAATGTTTACCACTGGAAGATGCCGATTACCAAATGAGTCATCCGCGTACGATGGCAGATGAGTCACGAAGAAGAACGTCACAGCTGCAAAGATCAGAATATAGAGTGCGAGAAGAACTGTAATGATCTTGTGTGATTTATTTTTTCCCTTTCGCACGTCACACTTGCATGAGACACGAAGCGTCTTCCGGAGTGCCTTTCGTGTAATCTTCGTGAGTGCTATTCTGATGATCAGAATGATGACGAGCGCTACGACGAGTATGAGATACGCAAGTCGATCGATACCGAAGCGAACGAACTGTAAGAGGAAAAGTCCGCAGCTCAGTACGCCGACACCAAGAAACCAGCTCATAATGTAGTAAAGCCATCCGCGAAGACGATCATCGATGATGATTCGTGCTGCTATGATACCAGGAATAAGTGGCAGGATAATATATGCTGCAAGATGTGCAAGCAAAAGCCCGATAGATGTGCTAAACATTATGGACGAGTTTGAAAGAGAGTAAAATTATTTCATGTAAGAAGAGTTGCAGCACCTGTGCCTGCCTCTGATGGTATATTATAGTAGAGCTGATAGTCAGCCATCGAACCTGTCAGTACCGGTGTACACGGACGCAGATAGACTGAATTTCGATGCGCATCTACTGGCCAGCTTCTATGTGATTTTGCATACATAGTACATGTTTTACCTCTTCGCGCACTGACATTATCAAGATCTAGATGCGCTCTCACTTTTTCTGTCACGGCAATATAGTCACCAAGGTCAAACACATTGTGATGATCAACAGAGAATGTCGACGTGTTATGATTTGTAATAACGATATCGTCAACAAGCAATCTCACACCTCAGATGATAGTTATAACGATAAGTGTAACTATCGAAGAGTAGAGAACCTGTTTCAGTGAAAATTTCTTGCGTGTCACATATATTACCAGTACGACGATCAGCATGATAACCAGCCCGAAAACTGGCCATGATCGACTGCCTATCATCGGCCCGTAGTGCAGATTGATGCTGTAAGGCGCCAGTTGCTCTGTCGTTCGAAATTTCTTCCATGCCCGTCATACCACCTCGCTTGAGCTTCTTGAACCTAGTGCAATATGTACATCATCTACCTTCAGTGGTCCTCCCACTAAGAAGACGATCTGTTTTTTCCCATCCGGCAACTGTGCATGCACCTGGTCGTCTGCGAAGGTCCACTTATATGCTCCTGCAGGCAGAAGTGATGCCGAGTAGATATTTTCTCCGACGAGGTATCCATATCCCCATGTACCGTCGCCCTGACGAGTTCCTCATTCAACTACAAGCTGGTCGTTATCTGCGAGATCACCCAAGAGAAGAACACAACTGCTCTGACACCGGAAAGTAATCTTCCCGTCTTTTTCCTGAAACTGACTAAATCACTGATGCTGAGATGCTGCGCTTGTAAAGCCAACTCCCAACGTGAGAATGGCAGCAGCCAAAAAAAGATATTTTTTCATAGAGTATAATATGAGGTAAAATTATATTTCCAATTGTGCCGCGGTAACGACACTTGTCCCTTTCTGTTTCACAGCGATACCACTTGCTTTATTACCTAACTCGACTGCTTTTTGCAATGGCAATCCTTTCACTAGTCCTGCCACAAGTCCAGCAAGAAATGTGTCGCCCGCTCCAGTAACATCCACCAGATCATGAGAGTCAGTATGTGTAGGCAAGTGAAAGATGTCTCATTCTTTCGTAATAAGTGTTGCTCATTTTTCTGACCTTGTGACGACAAGATTTGTCATATATTTTTTCACAAAGAGCAGACCCTCACGAGCGATATCCTCCTCACTATTGATCAATGAAGGATTTCAACTCATCTCACGAAATTCCTTAAAATTTGGTTTAATGAGATAAACACCTCTGAACATTTCAATATGTTTCGGTTTGGTATCTACCAGTATCTTACTCCCTGTCTCCTTTGCACGATCCTTAATAAAATCTACCAACTCCCCATCTATCGTTCATTTCGCATAGTCAGAAATGATAATATGTGAAGGCTGACCATGCAGAAGTATATTAACGATACGTTGTTTTTCTTCGGATGCGATGACAATAGGATCATCATCTCCTTCATCTATCCTCAGCTTGGGCTGATTATTAATATATTGTCTTGTCTTTACGATAACGGGTGCCGATGTTTGTATCCCCTGAAATCTCAGATTATTTGCATGGGAGATATCCATAATGAGTTGACTAAGCGGCATCTTTGGATTAAAAGGTCCCAACAATAAGACATTGCCTATCATGGATTGGATATTAGCTGCAAGATTGCCGGCTCCTCCTAGACTATACTCCTCTTTCAAGGTACTCTTTTTTACTAAGGGCACAAGAGGGTTCTCTGGATTTTCTCTTTCTCCAGTTCTATAATATTCACTTTTATCGAGCATAAGATCGCCGACTACTGCTACGTTCACCATTATCTTTCTCCTTCACTATTTAAAAAACAATTTCTTATAGATCATTTCAAAAAGAATTCTGAATGCGTTCGTATTTCTTTGTCCTTTACCGAGACTATAGTCTGTATATTTGATACGTACCGGCACCTCTTTGTATGGCACACTGTTTCTTCTGATGCAATCAAGCAGTTCTGATGCATAAGTCATACCATCTGAGCTCAAATGAATAGGCTCTAGGATACTGGTATGCAGTGCCCTGTAGCCATTATGCGGATCGCTCACCTGTATTCTGTTGAAGATCAGTGTGACAAGCTTTGATCCCCGAAGGATGATCTTTCTGCTTGCAGGCATGTTTTCGGCTTCACCTCCCTTGATGAATCTCGAACCGAGAAAGGCCTTCACGTGTGTATGTTTCGCGATCATCTCACTGAATGTTTCCATATCAGCGATATCCATCTGTCCATCAGCATCAAATGTGATAACCCGCTCGATATGTAACTCCGAATAGTGTTTCTTCAGGAATAATATGCCCGTCTTGTTTGCTGCTCCTCCGCCTCTGTTGATCGGATGGCTTAACACGATGATCAGTTTCTCAGGATGCTGCTTTTGCTTCTTCGTGATCTCTTCAAGTGTGTTATCGCGACTTCCATCGTTTACTATCACTATCTTACTATAGCCGGCATGAAAGATCTCATCGATCACTGTACCGATCGTTTTCTCTTCATTATACGCTCTCATCAGAAAACAGAATGCGCTCTTGTCACTATGGCTATGCGATGCGCCATGTTCTACTCTGCCCTGAATGGCTAATGCCGAGACAAGTCTTGTCGTATGAAATTTTTGCTTCGTCAGCTCATTGAGCAGCTCAAAGTAGAAGTAACCTAATACGATCAGCGCTCCATATACGATAATATCTGCGACTCTCGCCACTCCGAATATCGACGCAAATTTTTCCTGAAACCCCGGATAGAAAAGCGATGCAAGGATGATCCCGGCTCCGCCGACAAATATCAGGAAGTGAATGAAATTGAGTTTTCTTCTCTGCAGACCATCTATCGCGAACAACAGAAACAGGATACTCGCTATGATCAGTATGAAACTTAAGGGACTCATATAACCCATAAAAAACTAAAAATGTCCAATTTCCTAAACTTTTACTCATTTGGCCTGTAAATGCAACGAAAAGGGTTAGGAAGCTACTTTTAATCAATCAAGGAATGCTTCGGAAGTATATTATATGTCATTAGGTGAATATGTCTAGCAAACATAGAATTAAATGTATCACGGATTAGCACCTTAAAGCCATTTCCATATAATTGAACTTGTATTATATTCATGAACATTTTATGGGTTTAGCTAATCAAAACTTACGTTCCATTGCCTGACTTCCTGTCGAAACGAAAAAAGAACGACAGGATAATTTTTCTCATTACACAGGCTTAGACACAGTAGTAAAGAAAGCTATTGCAGAAAACATCGACATAGATTTTACGAAAACAGAGAAGCTTTCTATACAAGTAAGATGACTCATAGCAAAAAATTCTATTGAAAGGACACTTCTACCATCGCTTGAAAGCTGATATTCTCCTGACTTCTTAGGTTTGTATAGATTAATAGAAGCAGATATTTTATCAAAAGAAGATCGGACAAAAGAGAATATTTGTACACGAATAGCAGCGATACTAGAAAACTGGGATACAGATCATTTAAATGATTTTTTAAAGTGAGTGCAAGGATTTATGAGCATTGGGTTAATGCAAAAATCTGACTTCCCTAAAAATAAGCTGTTTGACAAGATACGCACGGAAGAGTTCCAAGAAGATGGATATTTTGACCGTATACAGCACTTCATTGGATTACTTTTAGAAAATGGTTTTCTTGATGCCAATGATATATTATTTATAAGAGATTTTATTACAGAATGTGATAGGAAAGGAGAGTACATTATTGCTATAGAGTTTATCAATATCTGTGAAGGAAAAGGGATCTTAAACCAAGAGAAGGCCACAAGCTGGAAAGAGATTCTTAACCGCAAAATCAGAGTTCCGCGTGCATGATCTAATGTTACTCCTGAGACAACTTCCAAGAAGGCTGTTTTAGAAAAGATTCAGACAGAACGCACAAGAAAACCTACTTTTAAAGAAGCTGCTGCTACCATAGCCTATATTTGCAAAGCAGTTGCAGAAAAAGTAGTTGATCAGAAAGAGATAGCAGCAACATTGCTTCATCAGTTACAGGCTATTGCGCATAGTGAATATTCAAATCATCTGATTACCTCTTTGAAGTTATGTGAAGAAAATTGAATGACATTGGATAAATCTATAGGGAAGTGCATATATGAAACTATAATAACCAACGCGGAATATATAGATACATCTCTTGAACTCATGGAATTTTACCAGACACATCCTGAAATTCAGTGCGAAGAAAAAATTGAGGAAAGCTTTTGGTGAGATGCTATTAAAGAAAAAATGCGCAAGAGTTATGCCTCTATAGCATTGGATGATTTTCAAAAATGTATTGAGTTAAAATTGCTTCCTAAAGATTACTTCCCTTACCGTGATTGGGTCAGTTATAGCATGAAAGACATGTCATCAACAGGATCTTCCAGTAATTCTCATATTCCACTTTCAACCATCTCTAAGCTTGAATGAATGTGAATCGCCCATAAGGCTCCTTCAGATCATGTATTATGACAGTGGAGAAGTACTATAGAGAATAAATTAAGTGGCGCCAAAAAAGAGGCACACTTTAGCAGCACTGCTTCTGAGCTCTTACAGATAGGAATCTTACTACAGATTTGGTCTCCAGAAGAGACTCAAAAGCGTATAGTAAAATTTATGAGCGAATTGAAGGATGACATATGTGCAACCCACCGAGATCGCATCATTACGTTATGGAATTTAGCACACCAGAAAAAGATCTTACTGAAATGTGGTGACTACAGCAAAGATCTCGTTTCTTATGACAGAAAGCATCAGGACGAGCTTAATGTAGCTCTCCAGATTTCTGAGAAATTCTACTTTGACACCGATTATTTTACGCAGTTAACCACGAAATATCCTCATCTATTAGAACAAAAAGACGAAAAGTATTATAAACATAAGATGCACATTGAGGCGAACTACACTAAGATCAGAGACGCGTTTATTCACCATGATAAGATAGCACTTTGGGAGCTGGTAGAAAGATTACAATATCCTCCGGTGGAACATTCAAAAATAAACGAACTGATTTACCAGTTCTGAGCTAAGGCTATCTATGAGTACCTGTGAAACGGACAAAGAGATCCTCATGATGCGGTACAAGAGATAGATTCCTTAATCAAAGTCTATAAAGAAGAGTTTTGAGAAAAAAGAAAAGAACAGTTTATGATCATAGTTTTAAGAGAGACCGGGAAGAGCGAAGCATGATATCAGCTTCTCAATGGATTCTTAAAACTATATAAGCCGGGCTGGCTTAAGGCATTGCAAGCAGAACTTGAGGACGAGAACGGATTACGCAATCCTAAATTCTTGCAACTCGCAGAGCATGTCATGGAACTTTATAGAACCGAGAAAATATATAAATCAAGAGAAAATCTTTTCAAGATTGGAGATATTTCATATCTTCTTTCACAGAAAGACGCTTTAAGACAATTAGATGAGCTTTTAATTTCTGGGAAGCAGGATGATAAGATACTCTATGAGTATTATACTACCGGAATATTATCGGCTAGGAAAAAAGATGTCCAAGCGATGCTCGCTATGTATAAAGAACCAAAGGAATTCTTAGGACTTGACGATACACATGCTCCGAAAGAACTCCATAACGACAAGAAACCTCAACATATGGTTGAAGCATTTCCCCATATGGACCTAGAAGCAAAAGAGCTTATTAGCGCTCTACCATTAGGAGTATACGACAAGCTTACATACTTCAAGCCTTTTTCAAAAACGTTTTACATAGATAAGTCGGGAGAGTTCGTCAACGACTCGTACTTTTCATCTCTCGACAATAATAAACTCAAAAAACTCGTACAAGATTATAACAACACACAAGGGAAAACGAAGCATAATGATACGTTGAGTTTCAATACTTTGAAATCACATTTTAGCACACTCCCCTCACATCAACAAACGTGGGTAGCGAACCAACTCGATGGAAAACGAAAAAGATATACTGCACAGATCTCTCCAAAGTCAGATGTTTCAAACTGGTATAATGGATTCAACTGCGATTCTCTTAGTCTCAACCATGGGAAAAAAGTAGTCATGATGTTCAATCCATATTGCGCCGACTTTTGTCTCTATCAGGATGAGCAAAGCGATAAAGTGGATAATTTGCTGGCCACAAGCTGGGTCACCCTTAACACACCGATATCACAAAATATAGCAGAGATCTCAAAAAAACTCAAAGAAGGTTCAGATCCACGCACTCTTTTCAGCGACGAAGTGTTATGAGCTCATCATGAGTATATTCTTACCCTCGATAACATCGAAGCAGACGCAAATTTTGCTGAGAAAGCAGCCAATGAACCCGGAAAGAAAAAAATTCTCCAGGATATTTACACTAGATTTTTTCAGGAGTACATACAAAACAATCCTCTTTCACCGAATAATATCCCTATCAACACATTGAAAATGAACTGTGGAATGACTTATGGGAAAATTCCTCTCTTCGAGAAACAAGAAGAAAACAAGACATTACCAATCTTTCTCAACAGCTACAGCGACAATATGCAATCATCAACACTACAGATCCCCATCAATGCCTGAGAACAAGCTACAGCCGAACTAAAAAAAGGCGTACAACCGATGAGTATAGAAGACATCCTTACTGTTATCTACTTAGAGGGATCTATCTATCCCGAAGGGATAAAGGAACATGCGGGAAACATTCAACATGAAATTACCGCGAGTATTATTAACAATGCTCTTAAAAAAAGAGAAAATCTCAGCTTTGTCTCTTACGATGACAAATGAACACCAACGGGCTATCTTATCGCATACGAATGAGTGATAGAGAAGAAAAAAGATCCTACTCCATGTATTTATTTAAAAGACCTAGCGGTGAATGAAAAAGGGAAATGAGATGGATTGAAATTAATTATGCACTGTATGCAAAAAATTACATCTGCTTATTGAAAACTCCCTATAGTTGCAGAGCTTAGAGAAAGTACTAGTTACCCAATTATGCAAAAACTACTACCAAGATATGGATACAAAATTACCAAAGACGAGTTAACTAGATTTAATAATAGAGAAGCAAAGCATGACGTCATCATAGAAAAAATATAATCTTTTCTACCCTACTTCTTCTTCTTTATCTCTACCGTAAACTCCTTATCGTAGAGCTTCACATTTATTATGTCTCCTATCTTTAATAGGTCCGCCTGCTCCTTGGTAATATAGCTGCCATCGTGCAAAACGATCGCATAGCCCTGCTGCAGAAGTTTTTCCGGAGAAACAGCGCTGATAGTGCTATATCGGCTATCGATCTGCTGTCTGATATCTTTGAGAAACTGTCCTGCCTTCGACTGAATATTCTCATATCGAAGATCTATGCTTTCCCTAAGAGCCGATATCTTTTCATCGCACATTTCGACGATCTCCTCATAGAGCATTTCCAATGCGTTATCCCATTCAGACAATAATTCAATGAGCTTATACGCCGCATCAGTCGGCGTCTTCGCCCCGTACCACGCAAGATCTTGAAGAATAAATCTGTCCTGCGTATGTCCGATCGCCACGATCACCGGCACCGGCATACGACAAACCTCCGTAGCGATCCCCAGATCATTCTGCCGGATCATGTCACTCGTTCCCCCTCCTCCGCGGATGATAGCGACAGCATCAATCTTTTTACCAGACTTAATATCAGCGCTGATCAATTTCAGCTGCTCACAGACCTCATCCTGCGCATTGTTCCCATTGATCGCACAGAAATACTGTTCGTAGCTCATATTATACCCACTATGCTCTACCACCTTCAGAAAATCTTTCAACCCTGCCGATGTCTCACCCGAAATCAGTGCAATCGTATACGGCGGAAATCCCCGCGATAATTGCTTATTATGAAACAGGATTCCCATCTTTTCAAGCTGCATGAGAATATCGTCCTGCTTTTTCTGCATTTGACCTAATGTATACTCTGCACTCAATTCATCAATGATGACGCCAAAATGATATTCCTTATGAAAAGAGAACTTACCATGAAACAATATCTTCATGCCTTGAAGTTCATTAATCGATTTCAATTTAGTCTCTTTCAGAAAATTTTTACAAACTCCTTCATTAAATATACTTGCTCTCACTCTCGCCGCTACTTTTCACTCACCATCATATTCCACCAACTCCAGATAGACATACTTTCCTTTCTGCTGCAATTTGAGAACTTCTGCTGTTCCCCAAAAATCAAACCCTCCAAACAAGGTCTTAAATCATCTATCTGCTATCTCTAATAAGCTAGAGAGCGTGTACTGCATTTCCATATTTTACAGTATAAAAAAAGTGGCCATGAAAGCCACTATTTTTTAGCATATATGCAATATTAGATATCCTTAAACTTGTATAGCTCTATACCATTAATCAAATGTGAGCTGCCTTCATGGTCGATCACGTCGCTGGCGTGCATGATGAGGATTTTGTCGTCGAGGGAGATGTTTCCTTTGAAGATGATACGGATGATCTCTTTTCCGATACGTTTGACATTGTCATAGTCGAATGTGTTTGAAATTTTGTAACCCTTCACCGCCCGCAGGAGATTGAGGTATTTGTAGGTATCGTCGGTTTTCGTGAATGCAATAATAGGTATACTTGGTTTGAGCGTTGAGATCCTTCCTACCGAGTAGCCATTGTCCGTAAAGCAGATGATCGCTTTGATGTCGAGCTCTTTCGAAGTTCTGTATGCATTGTAGATGATGTAGTCAGTGATCTGCTTCTCCGAACCGATATGTACGTCGTCCATCGAAAAATTCGTTTTCATCTCAGACTGATATTTGATGATCGCGTTGTAGAGGCCAGTGATAGCTTCGATCGGGTCGTCACCGATAGCCGTTTCGCTACCGAGCATGAACGCGTCTACTCCGCATTCGAGGTAATCCTTGACCATATCAGGAGCAAGTGCGCTCGCAGGGTCTTTCTTTCCCTCTTTCTTGACGAAATTTGCAGAGAGGATAAATGGCTTACCGTACTTGTTACACAGACCTACTACTTTTTCCTCAGTCATATTTTTCTTTGTTGTCAGATCTTCAATGTCTCATTTCTTGAGAAGAATTCCATCAGACGCGTTGATGATTTGATCGATATTATCGATAGCCTCTTTCGTCTCAATCTTTGAGATTACCTTCACATCTTTTCACTGATGCTGAAACAAAAACTCACGAAGCTCGAGAATATTATTTTCATCTTTTACGTACGAGACAACGAGAATATTAACGCCGGCCTGAATTCCCCGGATAATATCTTTCTTATCTTTCTCCGTAATGAATGGAAGGATAGGCTTGTAACCTGTGAACGTGAGTCTCTTATTTGGCTGGATAACGCCTGGCGTCACTACCTTACAGATCAGATGATCACCTTCGTTCTTCTGCACCTTCAATACTGCATCTGAGTCATCAAATTCCATCTCTGCACCAGTCGACACATCGTGAATCTCAGGATAGTCGATAAAGAGCTTTCCCTTCTCTTCATCCTGATATTCTGAGTATTCGATACGAAGTTGGTCGCCTTTTTTTGCTTTGACATTGTCAACGTTCTTTGATCTGATCTCTGCACCCTTCGTCTCGAGAATAATCGTCTTACTATTATCAAGTTTCAAGATCGTATCGATATACTTCTTTTTCTGATCGTCAAATCCGTGTGAAAGATTGATACGGAACACATCTACAAAGTTAATAACCTTTGAAAGCACAGTCTCTTTAGCCAATGAAGGACCAACCGTTGCAATTATTTTAGAGTAATGGAACTGTGACATTATGATACGATGAATATTAAAGGTTAAATGAATTAGTTTTGATCTGGATTATAGAAGATCTCTTTTTCGTGTAACTTAAGAAGTTCGTAGAGCTCATCCCGCATCGCTGCGACAGGCGGTGAAACCTGGACTTTGTTTTCCTTAGCAGGACGAAGCTCCATTTCCAATGTAACATTTCTTTGTTTTCGTCGATATCAATTATCATTATACAGGTTCATAACGGGTAGTATCTTATCCAATGCATAGACGAATTTTGCTTCATCGTCTGCTCTATGTTCATATTTTTCCAGCCACTCCCATAATACGTGTCACTCAGGGAACTCTGCCTTAATACGACCAAACGCTTCAGTTTCTCTTTCTTCTTTTGCTTTCTGCTGTTCAGGAGTTCTACTCAGTGCTTCTATGTCTCACGCGTATATTTCCGGTATATCATGGACCATACAGTATTGCAGGACCCTTTCGAGAGACAATGGAAGATTCTTTGTAGAAATCACATACCGTGATACCATTGCCAGTTGCCAGCAATGCTCTGCATCATTTTCTCTTCTCGAAGGATCATGGGAGAAAAAAATACTACGCTCTACTTCTCTAAACTTCAGAAGAAACTGCGAGAACGATAAAACTTCTTGTATTGAAGACATGGCATTTACGAGATAATAAATAAGAGCAGACTCACGAGATATAGCAACTATAGTTTTTCATGTTCTTTCAATCCAAGTTTTTCTCTCGATGTAAGTTTTAATGTTAAAGCGAGTTTGACAACCACTTTACCAATAAAATTTCCCATTTTATTAGGACTCACTGCTGCTTTAACATTTTTGCTCATCTGATCCAATGTGTCTCCGTCTGGCATGCCAGCTTTAAGTGCACCACTCATCTGTTCAATGATAATTAAAAATAAATATTACTTTCTTATTTCAATTTTCTGTTTATCACTCTCCAGCATCTTTGCAAACGCCTGATCGAGATCGATATTAAGCTCATGTGCGATATATAAATTTGTTTTATCTTCTCCTTCTCGGCGCTCTTCTCGGTCCACCAAACTTTGGTTTTTCTCTCGCTCATCTCAATGTAACATAGTTGTCACGTTCCTCGTCTCCTTCGTCTTCGTAGATGTTAGCATCTTGGACGGGAGCTCATTCAGCAGGCATTTCGCTGAAATCTCTGAGGGAGATACCAACGCCAAGTTTCTTCTCGAGCGCCTGGATTTTTTCTCAGCCCTTTCCGATGATCGATCACTTCTCACTCTCAGCTACATAGACGGTGATGCTTGCAATATCATTGACGACGATCTTTGCTTCGACTCCTACTTTCTTCTGGAAGTACTCTTGTAAGTAATAGGTCGCGAATGTTTCTATAGGGTTTCACTTCTCTGCTCTCATCGAATCGACCTTTGCTGTTTCCATCACGACGATCTGCTCTCCGAATGAGTAAATTTCATGAGTCGCTTTCTTCGTCATAAATGATGAGATCTGGATAACCGGACGAGCAAGGTCTTCCGAAGCCATACCATGCGGCACTTTGACGACGAGATCCAATACCAATACCTCATCTATCTTTCCTGCCTTAATGAAAATTACTGTATCAATAACCTGGGGAATTATTCAAAGTTCCACGTGACCGACGAAACGCTGGATACTGTCGACCGCCTTGGTTGCATGCGTTACTCCTATCAATCCTATTCCTGTCAATCTCAGGTCTGCGAACAGTTCAAAATCCTGTTTGTTTCTGACTTCGTCATAGAATGCGCAGTCAGGACGAGACAGAAGCAATATGTCACGCACTTCATCGTGTCCACCGTAGGTGAACGAGTACTGTACGACCTGATCAGGAACCATAAGGTCACGAGGTGACTCCAGCGTCTTGACGATCTTATTGTCATTGCTATAGACCTCAGCAAGTGCCTGCGCAAAAGTGGTCTTTCCTTCACCTGGTGCTCCAGAAATAAGTATTCCCTTAGCTTTGTTTCTGAGATGATCCGCAAGCGCCTCATCAAGATTGTAATCAGCAAATGAGAGTTTCTTGACCGGCCTTACGACGGTCATTTCCAGTCAGTCGGAAAGCGGTGCATAGACGATAACAACTCTATATGGTCATAGTTGTAATACTTTTGAAAGTGGTTTATCAATTTCGAGAAATTGGTCTTTACCTGACTGTGCTTCAAGGAAAAGCTTATGGATGAGTGCTTCGAGCTCTTCTTTTGAGATCACCTGAGTACTGAGTTCTGCCTGTCGAGCTCCGGGACGTCACTTTTTCTTCAAAATAGGTACACCTTCCTTGAAGTGCACTGACATCACTCATTCAGCAAAATACTGATCGAGCACGCTTCACGTTAGAGAAAATCAGTCCATACAGATAAGATATCTATAAAAAAGAGAGTCGCATATCTTGAGGATTTTATGCGAATCTTAGAGGAAGTTGTTTATATTGATAATGCGCTAAAAATCAATATAAAGCAGTAGATTTTATTTAAAAATGGCTTATTTATGCTATTTCAGATCACATGAATTAGACAGGTCCAGGGCAAACCGCAAAACCTTTCTTTTGTAGTGGACGCTCCTGACGAGGCGACCCTCAGAGATTTCTGTGGTAAAAACAGTATGGCTATTTTTGAGCTCAAACCATACACAGAACCCAAACAAAATTTTGGTAAAGTTGTAGTGAAAGTCCTTTTTGGATGAATTACTTTTGAGATTATTACACCATTTGAGAAAGCAAAAGATGCTTATATGTATGTGACCGATACAGGTTTGCAGATTACATATATAAATAATTTAGATCATATGATGAGCGACGAAGATGTCGCGATGATCTTACAGAAGCTGCACACTGAGTACGAGGAAGAGCATAAGAAAGCAAAGGTAAAAACAAGTATCGCAAATACGAGTACAAGCAATGTGGTCCTTCAGAAAGATCCGGAACTAGAGAAGATGAAGCGTATCGCAGCACAGGCGATCACTGATATAGAAGAGATCAGGGGAAAGTCTGTAACCGGCATGGCACTAAGGAAAGTAAACGATCTAAAGGAGCTTGAAGAGGAACTCAAGAAAACAAAGATGGGATCGAATATCCCAAAAATGCGTTCACTGGTCAGTGACGCCTACAAGATGATGGAAGAGATGGAGATGCAATATCTCGATCAGCAGAAAGCCGCAGAAGCAACTCTTATCGAGAGTTCTGTCGTCACTCATCTCGATCTCATACGCGAATACGAAAAGTACGAAAAAGCTCAGAAAGTGAAGAAGGGTAACCTCGAAAAGACGCCATCCGATATCTACTATATCTTCTTCGGGAAGACCGGTATGTATCAAAGGTTTTTAGGAAAAGATATTTGAAAAAAACTAGAAAATCGAGGAGAGATCCTCTATAAAGGGATCGACTATCTTATCACATTTATCTTTATGTGTATTGTCCGGCTGACGATCACATCCCTCTATCAGCACTACGTTCTTAAGCAGGAGGTATTTTTCTTTACGTTTGTGGATTTTGGGTTGATGGGGCTCATTTTGATGGCAATAAATAGATTAAAAAAACGTAATACCTTTCAGATACTGATGTTATTTATCATAGGAGTTGTTTTGTACTTCGTGCTTAGATATTTGTTGATCACAAACTTCGCTCTGTAATTCTTTGTCATTACTTTTTCATCCATATGGCACTTCTCCTTGGTCTGGTCTCTCTCGCATTTATTTTCTATTTCTTCGCCATCAATGCGTGGCTGGTAGGACTTTTGCCGCTCCTTTTTTGCATGCTCTTTTTGTACAACGTTGTGTCAGGTAAGCATACAAGCGGGACGCTGAAACAGTTTTTCAGCTCACAGAGTTTTCTCATCGCATGGGGATTGATACTGCTCGGCATCTATGGGATCATGAGTTTTGCTGGCATGGACTACTATCTGATAGGGATGATCTTGATCGTCATTAACATCACCGGCTGGATCATTTCGCTACTGTCAGAGTATGAGGACGGAAAAAATATTTTCCATATCGGTTACTATATGTCGCTCGGTATTCTACTTTGGAATGTGGCAGGGACACAGTCGCGGCTCACCACTCTGGCAGTGCTGCTGATGATGCCGATCTTCACATTTTGAATCTATAGTTTCATCGTCTTTGTCTTGAGAATACGAGCACCTATTGAAAAAGAGCGAGAGTCTATGACCTTCTTACTCTTTCATCTCACCATCATTTCGTTTCTCATCCAATTTTTCTTACATAATTTATTCGTTGGGCTTGCGTTGTCTCAGATCTATTTGTTGATCCTCTATTTTTCAATTTCCTTCGTACAGTCGTACTCGCGTCTCTCCTTTGAACTGCCCGAACCTAACGTACGTGACATCTTAGCGGGAAGAACTATCCTTTCACGCAAAAAACCGCTGAAGATCGAAACACTACTCTACTTCAACGACTTCATCCAACGTGTACCACATTCGATCAGAACTGCTCTTAGCGCGCTCAATATTCTCGTTATCCTCTGTATCATTTACTCGTTCTTTACCGTCGGCAATCCTGAAAGCATCGGCATGCAACTCCTCTATCGATGCAGCATCGTTGTCTTTTTTGTGAACTTTCTCTTGCTGAAGAAAATCCGCTTCAACTACAAGCTCCAGAGATACAGCGTCTTCTTTATCGTACATTTTGCAGTCTACTTAGGAATCGCCCTCGCAGCCGGCTACCAGACATTAACGATGGCACTCTGCGGCATTGGCCGGAGCATTATCAGCGCATGATTGATTTTCTATTCTGACTTTGCCATCAGAAGAGGGATCCTCCAAAAAGAAGACTATAGTTACCGGATCAGCGCGAATGTCGTAAGTATGCTTATCAATATCTATCTTATCATTATACTTGCCCTCCCGATTCAACTTTCTTTCTCTATCATATTCTTCTACCTGGGTCTGAGTTTTTTCCTTACCCTACAAACGATCAAATTCGTGAAGAACACATATCCGCCTACACTCACTGTGGAAGAAATTTTGAGCAAGATGGCATAGTGATATTACCCTTGTGGTACAACGAATCTCATGTTATAATACCTGATGTTTTTGAGGTATCCTCTGAGCCATATAATGTCTTCTCCGACAACACCGGTGATAATATCCTCTGAGGTTTTCTGAAGAATAAAATGTTTTCGGTTTTCAAAGCCGATCTTAAAGTACTCTTTATTGTCATCGAGTCAGATCCGCATATTCCAAAGCGGTCTTCGCTTATCGACTAAGTAGGTTATAAGTCCGGCGAAAAATGAGTAGTACTCTTCGGTAATATTGAGAACGTCGATAATATAAATTTTCATGAAAAGATCTTCAGCGATATAGATATTGCCTTGTTTGCTTGCTTCTTCCAGCATGTGGGTATAGTAGAGAATGAATCCTAGTAGTGTGTCCTTGAGCGATGCAAGAATTCCCAGGATGCTATAGTCGCTGTATTTATTTCATCGAGTGAGTCATCCTTCCTGAATACGTTTAAGTGTTTCCTGGAAAAGCCACATATCGACCGTATAAAGGCTCTCCTTTACATACTCTTTTTCTGTAGGCGAGATGCTTTTTTCGATCGTCTCCATAAAGTGTGGTATCTGCGAAACGCAGGCAGCAAGCGGCGCATAGAACTGGTGGATAAGTGACTCCCCTTTTTTATGAAGCATCGTCGAAATATCCTCCGAGAAGTAGTTTTTGAAAAGCTCGATGATCTGTTTATTTTTTACGTAGATCTTTGTGTCTCTCGGATTGATATCCTGCATGACCGTTGCCAGTGCATGCGTATCAAATAGCTTGATGATGAAAAGATTTGAGTAGACCTCACGGAACGTCGCACGAAACGGCAGATGAAACTTTTCTTTTCATGCACGGATATTTTCGAACGCATATTTGTAATAGAAAACATTTTTGCTGTAATGATAGAGCAAGCCGCCATAATAGTAGAGCGCGTCTTGTTTGATTCACGATGGGAGCTCCTGCGCGACCAGCTGCATCAGTTCTTTTTTACAGAGTCTGTGATAGAATGTGTCTCCCCTCGCGATCCGGAATCCGCCTATGAACGTCACATAAAAATTCATCATCTTCTCCATGATCTCAGCTTCTTTCTTGAGACGCTGCGGGATCTTGATGTTATCCATATTCGGGTTCTCACCGATGGTCGAAAGAAGCTCATCAATATCGTGTTCATACTGTCCTGTCGGATCATCAGTGGGCGTATTTTTCACTGTGCGGATCACATATTTTTTCAGTGCACCAAAATAGTTTTTCTTGTAGTGCGTGTAGTCAGTAACATACATTAGAAAGTCACTCAATTTTTCTCACGACGTAAGAAACGATCTCATATACGTATCAACTTTTTCCTTGTCATAGATGTTCGTTGCAAAGATATCGGTCACCAGAAAAATATCATCGCTCTCGAGAAGGTATCTCAGTAAGATATCGGCCGGCAATATCAAGTGCATCACCTTCCTCTCGGTGGTATTGAATGTGGTCGTGCGTGAATACTCTGCTGAATGATCGACCCGATCCTGTACGATAGGCTGATATTCGCCCTTTTTCAGCTCATCATAAAAGAGCCATCCATAGAACTCTTTTTCTGAAACACCATATGGCTGGATACAGGTACCGATACTCTGGTAGACATAGAAGAGCATGAAAAATACCTGGATATGTTGCAGAAGTTTTTGCTTAAGCCCGTCAAGTTCGATCAGCCCGATTTCGATCCCTGCCTGGTCAAGGACCACCTTATAGAACGAGAAAAACAAATCAATAAACCGACTATAGTTTTCCTTCTCATCGTGCGAAGGAAATACTTTTAATCTCGCCTGGAAAAGGAAGGTCAGTAAATAGATCGTAAAGAGAAAATAGAGAAAGAGCTGAGGAGACTTATCTTTAAATGCATGCTTCGTATAGAGCGATGCAATCAGCGAGATACTCGTCGCGATGTTAGACGGCGAGAAAAATCTATAGCCGTTAAAGTTCGCACTCGCGGCATACCCATAGTAAAAATCCACATCCTTTACCTTTATCGTCGGTGTCTCACCAAATCCGATCTTCACCTCAAATGGATCGAGTGATATATCGAAGAGATTAAGCTTATAGTTCTCAACGATCTTTCTGTTCACAACCGAAAAAAATTGCTTCGCGTTGATAAACGACACGAACATACTGGCCGGATTGATCGTCTGATTGACGATCTCATCGGGAAAAAGCGAAAGCAATATACGCTTAAAAAGCTGCATACGCAAGTTATAAAAAAAACTATGGCCGTTGCAACCATAGCTTTATCAGTAAGTAATAATTTTACAATTATTTAATCTCTTTCAATGTAATCTCAAACACTAATGTCTTTCCTGCCATAGGCGAATTGTAATCCATGATAACGCTATCACCTGATACCGCTTTCACTGTTGCGCTTACACCCTGTGCAGTCTGATAGGTCTGACCTACCTCAGGATTAAGTCCCGCCTCAGTAAACTGACTACCCGATACAGCCACGATAAGATCCTCTCTTGTCTCACCATACGCATCAGCCGGAGCGAGCGTCACTTTTTTCTCATCTCCTACTTTCATGCCCATAACAGCCTTCTCGAAGCCAGGAATCATCTGTCCTGAACCTACCGTAAACTGCAATGGAGCGTATGATCTCTGTGGAGAGTATAATGCGTTATCCTTAGCTACCTGCTCAAGACTTGTATCAAAAACTTTACCATCTTCAAATGTACCGACGTAATCTACCGCTACCGTATCTCCTGTTTTTACACCTGCGCTAAACATTCCTTTCCCTCCTTTACCAAATAAAAACCATGCAA
>JAGOPC010000010.1:0-7679 GCA_017992195.1 Patescibacteria group bacterium | reverse complement strand
TCAAGACTTGTATCAAAAACTTTACCATCTTCAAATGTACCGACGTAATCTACCGCTACCGTATCTCCTGTTTTTACACCTGCGCTAAACATTCCTTTCCCTCCTTTACCAAATAAAAACCATGCAACCACTGCTAATACAAGAACAATAACAATCCATATAATTGCTTTTTTTGAGTTATTCATGCCTACGAGAAAAAAGTAAAATATACTATTATGTTTATCCATTCTTTCTCTCTTTTGCAAGAGCTTATGGGATCTTGTCTATTTTTTGCTGCAGATAGTCTCGCCGCGAATCGAGAGGAGACAATGATCATCCGGTAATTATCGTTGAGACGACACCAGTCGAAACAGTATTACTTCCTGTGGCTACGATCGGGCCGTTCGGATCTATGTGCTCAAACAAAATAAACTGTTCACCCGGCAATAATATGCCTTCCTGATGAGCGGTCAGTTTCTCCGCATATGGAGAATGGTAGTAGGCATTCTGCAGGTGCAGATAGAGCATATCTTTTTGTCTCTGTACGATCTTTGCTTTCACGTCAGTAATATTCTGCTGGATGTTCGCGTAGTTGAGATAGACCTTTATCGATGTGATCATCATAAATATCATAAAGAAAAAGAGGCCATACTTCATATGACTTGTCTTTATCTTCCATCTTTTTCGCGGACTTTGCGGCAACGTTGCCGCCGAGGGACGCTGCTCGGTAACTAGTAAACTCATCGCATTAAACGTAGCGAATCGACACAGAAAAACAATCTTTTTTCATACATATCTTAACTACCTCATATTATAATCACTCTATTCACTATCTTCTACCAGTGCAATATTACCATAATCAGGGTCTACTACTCTATTAAGACATAATACATTATTTATCCTCCCGAAACGACCTGTAGCCCAAAGTTCAATAAAATAACGACGAACTAATCACCTTTCCCTGCTTGGACGCCCAAGTCAATCTTTTTTCTTACTACTATCTCTATCAGAGATAACATCAGCCAATACTAAAGGTCCAACCCATCATGTTGCTAATTGCAAAGCTCATATCTTTTGTGATTCATCAATTCATGGTAGTTGCGAAAAGATGTAATCAATGTCTGCCTTTGTCATTCGTCTACGTCAATCTTTTTTCTCTTTTTTAAGCGCATCTTTTATGAGGCCATGCATATGATGGTCTTTATTATTCAGTACATTCTCTGTCATACCAACGCAGGTAATGGGATATCAAGAATAATGTTTCATTTGATAACTAAAAACATCTGTAGGGTGCTTTTCGCTTCTGGGCTGCACGTCGTCTATAGAGAGTTGTCTCTTATAGATCTTAATACGACCTATCTTAATGTACTCATCAGTTTCTTCACAACTATTGATGAAAGGCAAAACGGACCATAAAAAATCCTCACAATCATTCTCTTCAAAATTATAACCAGCCTTTTTCATAGATGCGTGGTAAGTCCTTTTAAACTCTATCATAGAATACCTTTGCCACATATTCTTATTCATAAAGGAAACCTTAGCATCTCATGACAGCGCTTGCATTAGTACGATTTTTTCCTGATTTGTAAGGAAATCTAATATGGTTCAAGCTTTTTCTATACTATCAATTTCTATACTGTTAGACAAATCTAATCACTTAATGGGCATGGTATATTAAGACAGAATGAATAAAAATCCATAATGATGTATTCTAAATCGTTTTTTCTTAATGTCAATTTCAGCAATAAGCAAACTGCAGCAGAAAACTTTCTACCAATGCAAAATCTTATACAGAGAAACAACGGAAAACCTCTTGCATTTAGCTATGAATAGCATAATATGAATCTGTTCCCGCTAGGGGAACGATTTTTTTTACTAGGAATCCCTAGTAGTAATGTAGATTATATTTACCTCATTATATAGCAGAACAAAATGCAATTAGACGGAAAAACCATCCAGGCCTCGATCATGCAGTTGATTGAAGATTACAAGTTCGATCCGTACCAGGTGATGGAGATCGTAAAGCTTGGTCTCAAATCTGCTTTCAAGAAAGACTATCTGCCAAATGATAAAAAGGCACAGGTACAGGTGACTATCGACAAGCAAGGTAACATCCGTGTCTTCAGAGAGTACGAAGTAGTACCTGAAGTAGAAGACGACACGTATCAGATGTCGCTTGGTGATGCGAAGAAGCACAGAAAAGACATCAAAGAAGGAGAAACAGTTCTTATGGATATCACGCCGGAGAAACTGGAGTTTTCTCGTATCGCTGTACAGGCTGCTGCGCAGACTATTAAGCAGTCACTGAAAGGGATCGAAAGAGAAAGATTCTATGAGAAGTTTCAGAACAAGCAGGGTGAACTTCTCAGAGCAAAAGTACTGAGAGTGAATGGAG
Organism: Patescibacteria group bacterium; assembly: GCA_017992195.1. Classification (GTDB taxonomy): domain Bacteria; phylum Patescibacteriota; class Gracilibacteria; order Absconditabacterales; family Absconditicoccaceae; genus JAGOPC01. The sequence continues at coordinate 5,305 of JAGOPC010000010.1, read as the reverse complement.
ACAGCATCGTACTCGATATCGATGGAACGACAGTAGTTCTCTGACCTGAGGGACAGATCCCAGGTAGACTCTATCATCCGGGTGAGGAAATCTTCGTATTATTAAGACAAATTTCAAAAGGAACTGGTGGTATCGTTCTCGACATCACACAATCTAGTAACGACTTTATCGAAGCAATCCTCAGAAAGATCGTCCCTGAACTTGACGAAGGAAAAGTGGAGATCAAAAAGATCGCAAGAGTTCCGGGCAAGAGAACAAAGATGATCGTTGGCTCACTCGATGAGAAGATCGATCCGGTTGGAGTATTCGTAGGACAACGTGCTGAAAGAATTAACACGATCCTTACGCTTCTCGACGGTGAGAAGATCGACTTCATCGAACAGATCGAAGGTGACGATATTAAACTTATCGCGGACTGTCTCAAGCCAGCGCGCATCGAATCGATAGAGCTCAAAGGCAAGAAAGCTATCGTTATATTACCAGATGACCAGAAACCACTCGCGATCGGTAAGGCTGCGTCTAATATCAAACTTGCAGGACAACTGACAGGTTATATGATTGAACTTAGATAGTAACTTGATAGACGATGTTAGATGTCACTCTCACTAGCTCATCACTCTGATTCGCTTCTGATAAAGAAGTAAGCCAAGATAATTACGCTACAAGGAATTGTGTCAGAGTCGTAGTGTATAAAAAAGATGGTACAATAGCGTTAAGCAGGGAAAGATTTGAGAGCCTTGAAGAGTTTTATGGACTACCTTGAGGTGGAATCGATGAAGGAGAAAGCGAGGAAGATGCACTAATAAGGGAGATTAAAGAAGAGGTCGGATGTACTATCATGCATCGAGAGAAAATAGGACTCGTAACAGCTGTAAAATGATACAATAGAAGAACAACCTACCATAATGTCTATACTGCACAGTATGAACACGATCTATGAGAGCTCACGCTCACTGACCATGAAAAAACATATGTCTATGAGATCGTGCGAGTAAGTATTGATACGGCGATCGAACTCATCGAGCGTTGCATGGAAGCGGCACATGAATATGAAAAGTGAATGTTCATCCTTGCGCGCGATCACGCGATACTTAGCTACATAAGAGCCAATAATTCTTTATAAGTTCCGGAACATATGGAGATACTCAATTATATATTACTATGAGTTGTTCTGATCGTCTCTATCGGACTGCATGAGTACGCTCACGCATGGAGTGCAAATAAGCTCGGGGATCCCACTCCCCGCCTCCAGTGAAGATTGACGCCAAATCCGCTGGCCCACATAGACTATATCGGATTCATCATGATTTTTCTGATCGGATTTGGCTGGTGAAAACCGGTCTACACCAACCCCAGTTATTTCCGCAATCCTGTCAGGGATGACTTTCTCGTCGCTATGGCATGACCGGTGACGAACATATTACTCTGCTTTATAGGAGTGATAATTATGGGGATATATGCGGTGATCATCGGTATGCATTCGCCGGTAGAAATATTTGCAACGGGAGACATCGTTATTCGTTTTTGGGTATTATTTTGCATAGTGAACGTCGGACTTGCCGTATTCAATCTGATCCCGATCTATCCGCTTGATGGTTATAGAATCATAAAAATAATCTCGCCACGCATCGGATATTGGTTTGAAAAACATGGCCAGATCATCACTATCGTATTATTGCTCTTGTTACTCGGGCCAGGAAGAAATATCGTGGGCAATTATATTTCAAACGTATCAGAAGCGATATTCAACTTTTTCTTCGTGGTGATGAGCCAGGTATTCTTTTAATATTTTTCTTTGAGGATGATATCGAAACTAAAAGATATAGGCGTTATGGCGATGGTAATCGTCTGCTCATACGTCACATTGATCATCAGCGTCGCGCTAAGTGGTATCTGCATTGGGCGAGATGAAGGTCACATGGCCGTAAGCTCATGTATGCTACCAGGTAATATGTGGATAAGCCGAGCAAATAATGGATATGGATTTCTTTTTCTTAGTCTGTTTCTTCTCTTCGTCCCATTCGTCTTATGGGTTGCATGACTCTTACGAGGATGGTTCTATCGAAAGAAGCTTCACAAGAAAACAGGAGAGAGCGCACGGATAGGAAAAATAGCAATGGGCCTTGTCGGACTTAATGCCATCGTTCTCATCACTGCCATCATCATGCGCATCATAGTGGAAATACAATAATCAGCTTTACTCATACAGTGTATGAACATGTTGGATAAATTACTACAAATCGAATCACATTATAATGCTATCCAGGAGCAGCTTATGGATCCTGATATTCATGCTGACCAACAAAAACTTATCGAGCTCAACAGGAAGGCGCAAAGTTTACAGGAGGTCTATGATCTTTTTCAGGAACATAAAAAATATGCGGGACAGAAGAAAGAGGCCGAAGAGATCATGAATGCTAGTGGTGAGGCGGACGCTGATATGATGGAGATGGCGAAAGACCAGCTGAATGAAGCCAACGACAAGATCAGCGAACTCGAAGCTCAGCTCAAAGTAGCGCTGCTGCCGAAAGATCCAAATGACGATAAGAATATTTTTCTGGAGATCAGACCGGCAGCAGGAGGCGACGAAGCCGGCATTTTTGCAGCCGAGCTTCTCAAAGCTTATATGCTCTTCGCGCAGAAGAAATGACGGAAGACAGAAATTATCGAACAGGTATATAATGACGTGGGATGAATTAAATTTGCCATGGTGAAAATGTCAGGTGAAAAAGTATATAGTCAGATGAAATTTGAATCAGGAGTCCACCGTGTACAGCGTATTCCTGCGACGGAGTCTCAGGGACGCGTCCATACGTCGACGATAACCGTAGCGATCATGCCGGAGGTCGAAAACGTTGAGTTCAACATCGATCCGAAGGATGTGCATATGGACACCTACGCAGCCTCTTCAGCCGGTGGCCAGAACGCGAATAAGAACCAGACGGGAGTGAGACTGCATCATATACCAACAGGAACTATGGTGAATATCGGAGACAGTAAGTCACAGATGCAAAATAAGGAAAAGGCTCGATCAGTCCTCAAAGCCAGACTCTATCAGGTAGAGATGGATAGAAAGACTGACGAAGAACGTAAGGTGAGAGGCGACCAGATCGGTGGCGGCGATAGATCGGAGAAGATCAGAACCTATAATTTCCCACAAGACCGCGTAACAGATCACCGTATCAAGCAGTCACGAGGTAACATCCCGGGCATCATGATGGGAGATTTCGACGACATCATCCACGCCTTAGTCGTAGAGACACAGGCAGAACAGCTCAAAGCTGAGGAAAAGTAGAAGATTGTTCCTCTTGAAAAAGAGAGACCAACACACTATCATACCCCTGCATCTCTTCCCATAGGCAGGAAAGGTGTTAATGTGTTAGAACTAAGAATTGCTCAGGGGGGTTTTCTACCCTCTGGCGGGTCCACGAAGTATGCTTTTCTGACAGCATATGGGAGGGGCCTTTTTTTGTACATTGACATCGATCAGTATATGGTTATCATATATTCACACTCAAACACAACGATATGACACACTACAACGAAAATAACAAAGTGGTAACAGTACTTCGTACACGAGAATCCCGCGGATATGTTTTCGATGGGAAATACTGCCTGGTATGCGAACTGACAGAGCAGAATCAGATCACTCGCGTCGTTCGTAATGCAATGTATGTAGAAACACGTCACATACAAAAAGAGCAGCTCATAGTAGTTTTACCGGAGCCATTTATACAATACTACCCCGGTAACTGGTGCTTTATGCAGCTTGGAGCGGCAAGAGGACGGGTACATCTTGTAGTTCAGCGACGCACGCATAGCGTCACTCTCTCGCTTATGCCTCTCATCGTAGGTGGAGAAAAGCAGACAAAAGAGGTGGAAATAGTTGATATGGAAAGCGCTATAAAACCTTTTCATCTCCCTGGCGGCGCCTCGATGCCTCCAAAATGCACACTGGAGAAATACATGGAACTTATCCATCCAACACGCATCTTGTATGATAACAAGGCGCAGAACAAACAACTTATCTTGTAAAGAATAAGCAGCGCTATAATAACGCTCCTTACAGCCTGCCCGCATTGCGGTGGGCTTTTTTCTTTATTGAAACTCCCCTACCAATCACTAAAAATAGATGATTATCTATTTTATCAGCGAATCTTAGATCTAGCATGTTTGTGATAAAGCACTCGACCCATCTGAAATGAAACGTGAAAATATCATGAAGCAAAAATGCGGTCCTTCCTATCATGGCAGCAAACTATCTTGCGGACAGCAAAGTGAAATTAGAAAACGTCCCTCACATACTTGATGTTGAACGTCTGCATACTATCGCAGAGAACGCGCTGAAAACCTCTGAATGAAAGAACTATTTCGACCTCACTGATCCTCTCTGTCTCAAACTCAGAGCTTCTATACTGATGCTTCCCTACTGACTTATCCGCTACGGTGAAGTCCATTTCATCGGCGTCGGCGGATGCAAACTCGGCAAAAGATCGCTGGATACTTTTGATGATGGTCTTGCACAATGCGGAGTTTCACTCTCCTACAAAGAGAATACAAAGATCTACAAGAAAACCTGACTTCCAAAAGAAAAGATCGTCCTGCAGGAGTTCAGTGTTACGGCTACCGAGGCCATTCTTACCTACCTCGCATTTCTCACTGACGCGCATGGAAACGAATATAACGTGCACCAGGCAGCGATCGAACCACACGTGCTCAATCTTGTCGACTTTCTTAAAAACATCGGCGCAGATATCGAAGTAAACTATGATCATAGCATTACCATCAGACCACAATCTATAAACATCAAAAAACCAACATTCCACGTCACCGGCGACTATCTTGAAGCCGGCATGTTTCTTGCTATCGGCGCTACGGCTCCAAGCAGCGAAATTACTATCACAGGAATCGACATCAAAGATCTCTTATCTGTCTTTGCAGTATGTAAAAACATAGGCATAGACTACGAAATTATTGATCACCAAACTTTTCATGTAACCAGTAAAAACATCGCCAACTATCACGCAACGAAAATCCAGACGATGATCTTCCCTGGATTCCCTACTGATTTACAATCGGTATTCGCGACATTGCTTACCCAAGCACAATGAGTCAGCAAGATCTTCGAGACACTTTTCGAGGGTAGATTTGCCTATATGACAGAGCTAGAAAACCTTGGAGCAAAAGTCGAAGTCCTCAATCCGCATCAGGTAGTCGTCATTTGACCAACAACATTGCACGGCAACTACGTCACCAGCACCGACATCAGAGGTGGTGGCGCCATGATCGTCGCAGGCGTGATCGC
>JAGOPC010000034.1 GCA_017992195.1 Patescibacteria group bacterium | reverse complement strand
AGATCTACAAAAACATCTCGCCCGAACAAAATATTTTCACCTACAAAAAAATAAATGGTTCCGAGATCGATTTTCTCATCACCGACCCGCACACCAACATACCTATCGTCATCGGCGACAAAAATACTGATAGCGTTCCCAAGGTCTTCGCTGGCTTCGATGGGATATATGGCGAACATACTCCCTATTATATTAAAACTTCTCTTTCTACGAGTAGTGTGAAGTACCTTGAAGGAAAGCCAGTTTATACGATCCCCTACTTTCTGATAGGGAAATATCTGGAGATGCAGAAAAAAAGCCCCCTTGCGTAGGGAGCTTTTTTAGAATATTCTTATATGTTTTCTTCTTTCATATCTATCTGATACTCTTTCCGCATATGAGCAAATCTGCCTCACTGCGCGACAAGATCATCAAACGTTCATGATTCGATAATTTTTCCTTCGTCGAACACGTAGATGGTTTCAAACATCGGAAGCAGATGTAACTTATGAATCGCTGCGACAATTGTTTTTTCTGGATATTCTGTGAAGATATTCTGATAGATTTTTCTTTCGTTTATGCTGTCAACGCTACTGGTTGACTCATCGAGCAGTAAGATATCACTCTCATGCGAGACGAGCAATCAGCGAGCAAGCGCTAAGCGTTGTTTCTGACCACCGGACAGATTGACGCCTTTTTCTTTGATGCTGGTTTCATACTCATGAGGCAATGACAGTGCGACCTCGTGGAAGCACGCCATACGTGAGAATTTTTCTACCGTTGCGTTATCCACTTCGAGGCCAACAGTAATGTTGTAACGCATGCTATCTTCAAATATTTCAGGTTCCTGAGGAATGAGTGACGTATTGTGTGAAAGCACATGGAGATGATTATATTTTTTATTACCAATCTCTACTTTCACGCTATCAACATCGTACAGTCAGCGCAAGAGTGATAGGAATGTTGATTTGCCACTTCCACTCTCGCCTACGACAGCGATCTTCTCTCCTGCATGTAATGTAAGATCAATATTCTGCAATGTATGTGAACGTTTATGCGCATCTTTGTAGGTAAAGCTTAATTCGTTAATAGCAATAGTTTTTCGATTTTTTAATGGAGGAAGACGTAGTGTCTCTGGAAGACTTTTATATTTCGAAATAATATCTTCTACAGCCAACGTGTTTGTATAATTCTGCACTGATGCTGAATATTGCCACGCGACGTTATAAAACATATCGGATACTTGTTGCATATATTGAATAATCATCGTTAAGCTTCCTATAAGCACCGTTCATGTCAACACTATATGATTGTGGGTATAAAGCCCTATCATCAAACCGATAGAAAGAGCAAGCACTAAGGTCACGATTGTCCATTTCCATTCGTCGATAACTATGCGTTTACGAAAAGGAGGATATGTATCATCTATTTTACTTCTCATAACATCCCAGGTTTTCTCTATAAATCTAAGAGTAATGATGGTCTTAATATTAGAAAGATAGTCATAGAAAAGCGCCGACACTTTATGATCTCTTTTATTTTTTTCTTTGATGAGTTCCATAATACGTAAATCAAAAAGCCAAATTACCAGAAAAATAATTGTTCCAACAATAGGCAATATAATTGCTATCATGGGTCGAATAAGAATAAGCGCAATCAGTGCTCATGTCATGATCACATATGTTCCAAGGTACATTGAAATAGCTCATGCAAACTCTTTCAGTCCTCATATTGCTTTTTCTATTTTATCAATAGTCTCACCAGAATGGTGATCATTGTGCCAAGAAAGCTCAAAACTTGTAACAGCCTGAAATAAGTATAATTTATATGCTCTTTCTGTTTTGAACCTTAATGTATGTTCCCATATACGCGCAGTTCCATGAAATGACACGCTTATAAAAGGGACTAACACGAGACAGATGATATTAATAAGAACATCGTGTCGTGTTGTTGGACCTCAGCGTTGAATCGTATTGATTATTTGCGCAACAAAATAGGGAATAGTAAGATTCACGAGTATTGCAATTAGTTCGAACGATCACATGAGAACAGCAAGTTTTTTATTTGGGACGAAGCGCCAATAAAGGCGTAATAGCCCTATGTAGGGATTCTTTGTAAACATTGTTCATTTTATATATAGAAAAATAAATCACGACACTCTTGTCGTATCCGAAATGAGTGCATGATCGCACTCGTACTATGAAAATAGTTTAAACTGGAATCTCATATTATTCTTTTACTAATAAACTTTTTATATACCACCCACCCGCTTGTTGTTTCCAATAGCTGATTTCGTCAATCTTACGATCAATATACTCTTTCATATACAGTTCTCTACGAAGTAATGCCTCATCACTAAAGTGATGTCGTTGGCGTAATAATTCATTAAGCTCTTTTCAGAAAATAGGGATTTTCAGGCGTCAGAAACATGAAGCGAGTGAATAGTTATATAGCTACCTGTATATACGACCGACCTTGACTTTTGTGACAAAAAGAAAAATGACACTTTCGTGTCACTCCCTTGGTTACTCGATCGGATAGAGCGGCGGAATACCATTTATCCTATCTTCTATGATGCCTTCCATGTCCATACGGTCATACGCCGGATCGTCCCAAACGCGCTGTTTGCATGTGAACTCTTTCTTATCTTTATTATACACATAGACCTTTGCTTCACAGTACGATACTCTGACATCAGACGCATCGTTTTGTACGCTCATGTTTACTCTTCGGTTCTTATTGATGTAGACTTCCTTATCTGCGGGCACTGAAATGGTAATATGTCTTTGAGTCATTCAAAGCGGCACCTCTTCAGAGAAAAGTTTTGCATTGGGCTGACGACCAACGATAATAGTGTTAGCATCACCTGTCATAAGAAGCGGAAGTAACTTTGATGCACTATCCTCCAACTGTTCATCTGACATTCCCTTGATACTTGTCTCCACTTTAACTTTCATATCAGTTCCTGTAGTGCGGATCAATACAATATCTGCATTTCCAAATCCGAAATCCCAGAAATCACCATTACTATTTATCTTCGTAAGATCTATCGTCACGCGATCACCTGAGACCTTAGATGATGGCAATGTAAGATTTTCTTCTACTATCGTTTGATGTGATGTCGCAAGTATGACTGTTTTATATACTGTTCAGATAGTCACCACTGCACCACCAATGATGATAATAGTCGCAAGCAGCACTAACGCTTTATTGATCCATCTCTGCTTAAAGAGTGATCCAATCGCTCCGACTGAAAGCAAGATAAATACGATACTCAGCAGCACACCTACGACGTACATATATTGAGGAATCCGCGCCGCGATAGACTGGTTATCGATCACTGGCGTGAAGAAGATAAGACCAGTGACTACGATCGACGCCACCGTGATCGGTACGATAGCGCTTAAAATAATCAGCCAGAAGGCAATGCGCACGATTTCAAAGAGGATACTTCCTATCACCCCCGTTGTTTTCTTTTTATCTTTGAACGGCACGAACAGCGCAAGGATCACATAGAGGATTAAACCTGTACCATTGAGCAATGCAAGTATGATGAAAATGATACGCATGATTCTTACCGAGATGTTCATCGATTTTGCCAATCGGTAACACACTCCCCGGATCATCGGCTTCTCTTTATCGATAAGTAATGTTCTTTTCCATAGCGATGTTTTTTCGTCTCCTGCGCCGTTTTCATCACCCTCATCAAAGATCACCTCGGGCTCACCAAGCGAATTAGCAACCTCTAGTACCTGCCTTTCAGCAATAGGCGTCTCAAAGCGATAGAGCTTCTCGATGATGCTATACTTGATATCATCTATCACCTCGTGTGAAATACCATGTGCCGCAGCATAGCTTTCTATGCGCTCAATATACCTCGCAAGAAAATGATGCGCATTCTCCTCCAGTTCAAAGACGTGACCTAAAAGCGTATATTTTTTCATGTTCATACAAAAGAAATATAAAATATTTTCATTAATCTATTATTTCTGACGATCTATTTTTTTTACCGCGCTTGCGAGGGTCTCCCGCGTCTCACGCATTTGCCCAAGCATCTCTTCTCCTTTCTTCGTGAGCACGTAATACTTTCTCGGCGGTCACTGTTGTGACTCTACCCGGGTATACGAGACAAGTTTATCATCCTTCAAACGAGACAACAGCGGATACATTGTTCCCTCCACGATCAGCAAGCGCTGATCTTTCAAAGATGAAAGAATGTCTGATGCATAGACCTCTCCTCTGGCAATAATTGCTAGGATCAGATACTCCAGCACCCCTTTCTTCATCTGCGTACTTACTTTTTCGTATTCCATAGCGGGATATAAAGTAACAAATAAATATTATAGTACTTTGCAATACATAGTACTATAAGAATAGATTTTATAATTTCAAGAGAAAATAATCGCGCCATGTAATATTATTTGCATGAAGGTAAAATCACCTCTTGTAAATTTTTTTATTCAGCGTATAAGCCCATCGTTATCTCGTCGGTCATTAACAACAAAAATAAAAACCAAAAACTACAACAATGAAAAAGACAATCATCAGCATGTTGATAGTCACGCTAAGCGTGATCTCATGCACTCGCGACTCATCCCTCACTCCTGAAGTGAGTAGTTTACATACTGAAGATCAGACATCAGCGCTTCCAATCACCGGCGCCCGGGTCAGTGTCAACGGCAGCACCGTAGAGTACCGGGTTGGTAGTTCGTATGAAAGTAATTACGTGCACACCTGCCAGCTCGGTGCGACCAATGGTAGTAACGCATGTGGCCCGGACGCCTATATGCTGGCAGCTCATATGATAGCCGGCGCCAACGGCTGGAGTTTCATGCCCAGCAATATCACAAAGCTCAATAGGATCATCAGTAAAATCGGTTCCTTGCCTATTGGGATGACACAGATCAGTAACTTTGTTGCAGCGTACGATAACACACATCTGCAAACCAGCAGCATAGTAACAACCAATCGAAATAGCTTCAAGAGTTTCTTAGAAGACAATCTTGTCTATGGTGATCCGGTTATCGTACCGATCCGCATCTCCGGCGGATCACGAACAAATGACAGCCGCTACACGACAGAAAACAGCTCGACCAACTACGATATTGACGGCACCGATCAATCGGGCAGACCAAACTACGTCAATACCACAGGGGTCGGGCATTTTGTCGTTGTCATAGGAATCAAGGTTTTTGGCACCACAGGCGATGGCTACGTCTACTACAAGGACCCGCTTGCATCAAGCGGCACAACTAAAGTATGCGTCTATAGCCGTTTTCTAAACTCCGCATTAGCCAACGGCGCCTCCAACACCTACTACGATGCCATAGCTATCAGGGAAAAATGAATCTGTAACGATGCAATACTTTTTGCCAACACTAAAAGCCGACGAGACAACACTTCCCCTTTGGGATTTTAAAAGGTCTTCTGTTTCCAGGAGACCTCTTTTTCGCGGATCGTGAATTAAGAGTTTAGAAATTACGCCTTAATCTCCTCCAACACCTTCTGATAAATACACACCATCGCCCGCGTATCCTGCTTACAGTACTCAAGCAGATTTTTTATATGTTTGTCGCACAGGTCAAGCGGGTGTTCGCCAGTGACGATTCATTTTAATAGTTCTGCCGCAAGCGAACCATGAGGCACGGCAAGATGTTCGTAGCTTAAATCAGTCATGATCGGCAATACTTTCTTCAGCGACGACGAGCCCTGAAAGCCACGATGAAAATATAACTGTTCGCTAAAGATTTCCATGAGGTCAAAGGTGTTCTCATTGATCTTAGCAAAGATCTCCGCATGCTCCGGATAGACCTGTCCCATCTCATCGTTCCTCGAATTTTCGAATCATTTAAACCGAACGACAAAGGTCCCGTTGCCTCAGTCTAAATCTTTGACTAACTCATCAACGATCGTCTTATTTGTCGTTGCTCATGAACCAATGATAGCCTCTCTGTGCGAGATCGTGCCATCAGCATCCATCCTGTGGACCGAATACTGCACCACCACCTGCTGTCGCGGCGATGTCCCTTCGATCAGCGGCACCGGCCAGCAAATCGTTTCGTAATCATAGAAAAAGATCGGAAAAGCAATCTGCTCCATTTTCGTCCTAATCCCCTCTTTGTTCACGACCTTCTCTCACTGCTGTCGGAGCGATACATACTGGCTCGATTTGGTCTCTTCACCATTTGCAGCAAACAGGACCGCTCTTTCATCTTCTGTAAAATGATCGATCAAGATCTTTCCGAGCTCGTAGAACTCTTTGGTTCTATTTCTAATCTGCGGTATACGCCAGATCGATCCCTTCTCCGACTCCTTTCCAAAAAACATCAGATGATCATCACCATCGTACGGATAGAGCTTGATGAACTCCTCTCTCTCTAGCTTCAGTCTCTCACTCATCGACTTCACGATATTTTCAACAGCCTCATCTTTTTTCAACTCATTAGTTACTTCTTCGCGCAGCAAGAGTTCATGAGGGTTAATTGGGCCATTCTTCACATACTCCTTATTCAAATAGACCATAAATACTCTTCCAGAATATTTTTCTTTCAAAACTTTTTTCATCATATAGTTCTGAAAACTCACGTCCGCTTGCAAATCGTCGAGCAGATCGGCAGCCTTCGATTTTTTTCTTATTCCATTTTTTGATTTTACCTCTCGCAAATCATAGGTTCACTCATCATTCTTTACCAGAAAATCACACTTCACGAAAAGATTACCAAACAGAAATGCGGGTTGATAAATCACGTCAGGACTTTTCTCAATTGCCTCGATCGTGTTGTTATGAAATCATTGATATCGGTCCGGATGTTTACGTTGAATTTTCTCTATGTTAATAATATTTTTTCATTGTAATTGTAATAGCACCTGATCCTCTGCGGCTTTTCCTACCGCCAATCCGTCCATCTCCCCGTAGAGTTTCTCATTTATCTTTTCATAGACTCCCTTAGGATCATGCAGATGCCACCACGCGATGTGCGGGTTCGTAGTAAATTCGACGAAAAGGGATTTGGTAAGTTTCGGATCTTTCATAGATTGCCTTGCTACAATGTGTAAATTTGTCTCTTCTTTTGTATGGTTTTACCCTGGAATAGCAATCTGTAAGCTCTTTTTGATTATAGTTGACATCTTTCCTATGAATCTTACAATATTCAAGAATCAAAAACATAATAACCTATGAAAAAGAGACAGATAGCATACCTCCCACGATTTATATGGGAAATACCAGATGGTTTGCCTTACTTCATAGCATGCATCTCCATCTATACGAATCAAACAAAAACCATGTTATTTATCGATCCCTATGGATTTGCTATTGAAGACCAAACAGAGATATTTTTGGTCAGAATTATAAAAGATAGCGAAGAATATTCGGTAAATAAAGAAATGGCGATACCCTACAAAGTTGTAACCACATGCCCTAAGGGATGGATTAAAATTAATATCCAAGCCCTCCCTATCGAACAACATCCGGAGTATGATAGTGGACAACAGGAAGATGAATTTGAAAATAAAAGTGCTACACTAGGAGGCGACGAAGATATAGACTTCCGAAACGAGTGGGCTAACTATACGCCCGTTGAATCGTTCGAAGCTATGGTGACTATCATCGCTGCCATGGTTCGCAAAAAAGTTTCTAATATTCCTGATATTACATTAATACAGGAAATGAAGTTTTTTATTTATGAGAAACTACAAGGAAATGGCAAGTATACTCTGATAGAGTCCGCCCTTTGGAGTATCGACGACGAACTACTGGCAACAAGACTTAACGAGGAATGCAAGGAGCTTCTCAGAGAAATACGCGTTGTCGCAGACAACAGATTGATAACTCTCTTAGCTCCCCAAGGAATTACCGCAGGAAGAGAAAAAGACGAATTACTTTTATCTGAGATATCATTGGGTGACCTCAAAGACCGTATTAATGAGTTTGCGAAGGAGAAGCTCACTGATTACTTATCGGAACTTACCGAGAAAGACATGAACGAAGATGATACCCTGAAAAAAGCGACTTTTATAAGAGACTACCTGAAAAACAAATAACCTATTGTGAAACTATATAAAACCCGGCATATTGCCGGGCTTTTTTTATTATTGATAAAATCTCTGCGAACTATAAAATCTCTATAGACCAAAACAAAAGCCCTATGAAAAACGCACTTATATTGAGATGTTGTTTGGTAAAGGATTTCATTGGCAATCATCGCTTTGTACACATAGCACAACATCAAGATGTCAGCTCTGTGATGAAACC
>JAGOPC010000033.1:2700-8243 GCA_017992195.1 Patescibacteria group bacterium | reverse complement strand
GATTTTCTCGGCGCTCAGCAACTTCTTAAATGAAGCGCTCAGACACTTGAAGAGATCCTCGATGAGTACAAAAAAGTGTCGATGGACGACCTGAAAAATGTTGCGAAGAAATTAACGAGAGATAAGTTGTATACGTATTATATTTCTTAGAATGGCAATTCCTGATCTAGATCAACAGGCATATTGTTTTTTTGCGATTCTCCCTCATCTAAGATAGAGACACTCATGGTCTTGGGCATAAACACCCCATAAAAATTTCTTTTCATCGGATCGATATCTGTCAGAGAATCTCCTTTGTTTACTTGAGCAGCATCTCTTTCATTGAGTATTTCATCTATAGTAACAAGAAGTAGTCGTACGTTTCTTTTATCTACATACATATGAAATTTATCCTGGAGCTCTGTATTTGGTTTATATAAATGTCTTTCCATAGCTTGGTGTTTCATTTTCTTCTCATTAAAATATGCCGAAGAAGATGTATATCTTGTAATAAACTCTTGTATTGCCGTTTTTAGATTATCATGTTGGTCTATTGATCACCCATCGCCATATTCACTTTCATGAACAGCATAACCTATTGTTGCTAGGCCATTCTTAAGAGAATCTTTCAATAGGGATTCCGTAAATCACTCCATAGAAACACCACCTTTTGCATCAAGCCATGTGGTATGAGCCAGATCAGCAGATTTTATTTCTAGTGATCTGTCTATACGTCCTTTCCTAGAAGTTCACACTGGAAGGAAAGCAACATTGTATAATAGTAGGGCAAGAACATCTTCCAGACTATCTACCATCGCATTTTCCAATGCCAGTTCTGCCTCTTGTACCTGAAAAGCATACTTTTGAAGCTCATATCAAAACTCTTCCAACATGGCGGTATTTCGAAATTTCAATCTATTGTGCAAGTAGTTTTTCTTCGAAGAAATTTCCTGTAAACGACCTCTATGGTCTTTATCACGGTGCACTTGAGCATTCTTTAGCCCCAGTATTTCAAACACTCTACTTTTCGTGTCATATGTTACTACAAAATATTTATCTTGAAGAATTTTTCTTTTATGATTTGGGATCTGATTAATAGCTTCCAGAATCGCGCGTCTGTAATGTTTTACCAGCAAATCATACTCATCCGGCTTCTCCTGACCATAAAATTGCTTCTTCCGTTCATACGTACGGTTAGCATATTTACGCTTTCTATCAAATTGATGATACTCCCTATGATGCTCGATTACTTGCCTCATGAGTTTCATTTGTCGCACTATAAAGGATTACTTCTTTTGTTTGCGTACAAATTATCCATATTTGATTTTATCGCGTTATGATATTCAAAGAGATAGGGAATTGCAATATATTAAAAAATGGCTTAGCAACAGCGTTACTACACCATTTTCTGTTATTCTAAAATACTCCTAATGTTGACTCCACACTACCCTCTTTTCACCATTGATGTCTTTAAACTCTACGGCTTTCACGCGGATCTTGTCGCCGATGTTGTAGATATCCTTTCGGTTGATACCGTCTGGCGCTTTGACGAAATTTTTATGAAGAAGTCCTTCGACTCATTTTACAGTTACGAATAATCAGTAATTATACTTGAGCTTCACAAAACCATCATACCACTCACCGATCTGAATGTCAGCGATCGTGAATGTTGTTTTTTTCGTCATTGGCACACCTACCTCATTGATCTGCATCGAACTATCAAAGCCTGAGGTTTGAGGCTGTGCAGGTTGAGGAGGTTGAGAGACCTGAGAAGGCTGAGGACGAGGCGCAGAAACAGGAGCGGAAGTAGAAGAAGAAGCTGTAGCTGTAGGCGATACTACCTTAGCTTGTTCCTGCTTTCGTCTTTCCATATCATCTGCATCAGGTATGGCAGCTTTATTGTCTATCGCTGCAGGTGCAGCGGGCCCTCACTCATTTTCCGCGGCTTCCATCGCTTTTTGCATAGCTTTCTCTACCGGAGAGAAGGTCTTATTTGACCGGATCTTAATAAGTTCTTCGAGCTTTGTACGCTCTGTCGCATAACGCTGACGAGACTGTGAACGGATCTTGTCTTTGATCTCAGCTGATTGCTCAGGTTGTGACAGCGGCAGCGTCGACATAGAGAATACGTCAGACATGATACCGTCAACCATCAGTCTTATATAAGCACGGAACTTAGGAATCGAAATTAAGTCGTTCGCTGTAAGCAATCACTTAAACTGTTGCGCGATATCAACCGCATCGTCATAACCGACGTTAAATGAGACGATAGATCAGACGTTACCGAAGATCGCGTTACGGATCGTTTCAGAGAGCTGTGATGTATACTGGTTAGCAACGATAAGCGCTAAGCGGTATTTACGAGCTTCGGAAAGAATCACAGCGAACGAATCAGTCGCAAAATTCTGGAACTCATCAATATGCAGATAGAACGGACGTCTGTCCTTCTCCGGAATATTTGCACGCGACATCGCATCGATCTGCAGTTTTGTTACGATAAATGAACCAATCATCTCCGTATTGTCTTCACCGATCTTACCCTTTGACAAATTAATGAGAAGGATCTTTCCTTCGTCCATCACCTTTCTCATGTTCAACTTAGACATCGGCTGAGAGAAAATATTTCTCACGATCGATGATGAAAGAAACTGACCAACCTTATTGGTAATAGGTGCGATCGCTTCATTTCTCTGCGTATCTGACCACTTATCAAACTCTGTACGCCAGAACTTCAGCACGATCGGATCCTGCAGATACTCAAGCACCTCCTCACGGAAGTTCTTATCAGTAAGCACACGCATGATATGCATCATCGTCGCGTTCGGATATTCAACAACCGAAAGCATCACATTACGCAGAACGTACTCGAGTCTTGGTCCCCAGCTTGTACCGAAAAGTTTTTTGAAGGTTGCTACCACACCTGAGACGACGATATTTTTTTCGTCCTCAGTCGAGTACTGGAGCAGATTGAAACCAATAGGGTTCTGGCTGTCGGAGACGTCAAAGAGGATCACGTCATTTGTACGCCATGATGGAATATGTTCCATGACTGTATCCACCAAGTCTCCGTGCGGATCGATCAGACACAGACCTTTGCCTGTGTACATATGGGACTTGATCATATTTGACATGAACGTTGACTTACCGGTACCGGTCTTACCAACGATATACAAGTGTCTGAACGAGTCTTCGTCTCTGATACCAAAGCGTGACTCCTGACCGCGATAGTCGGTCTTACCGATCAAGGTAAGCGCATTTTTTTCTGAATTCTCCGGAGTCGGAAGATTTGAAGGGAATGGAAGTTTTCTGTAGATCGAGTAGTCGAGCGATTTGATAAAGTAGTCGTTCGTTGGTAGATGGAAAAAATTAACGATTTGTGGTATAGTAAGTTTAACTGATTTCGGTTCAGGCTCAATCGATGCAGATCCTTTCTGCACGAACTTGTTAAACATCGACTTCATCGCCATCTTCACGCCCTGCAGCTTTCCCGCCTCAGTGATACTTGTACCAAAGGCGATCTTGAGACTGAACTTGATAGCATCATCCTCTGGGGACTCTTTTTTGGCTTCTCCTTCTTTCTTCTCTTCTTTCTTTACAAACATTTTTAAAAACTTCTTCATCGCATCCACATATTTTTGCCGTGAATCAACTTTTTTCTTAAACCCGTAGGTGAACTGCATCGTGATATTATTCATCTGATCGACGGTCTCATAAACCGAGAAAAGATCCTTCATAGGATCGAGATATGTACCATCTTTCGTAAAGTCCTTATCGGTCGCAAGCACATCCTTCTCTCCATAGCAGACATAGTTGTTTACCGCGACCATAGGGATCGAATCAACCATGATAAGCTCCGATGTCGGAAAACTGGCATAGAAGACATTTTCGAAGTAGAATTGAATATTCGCAGGAATCTTCACGAACAGCCCAAGAGCGTTATTGTTACCGGTGATAACGAAACTGATAGGGTCGGTAATATCAGAAAATGACTTGAGAAAGCCCTGCCAGTAGCCGGTTCCAAGCTCATTGTCCTTGAAGGTCTTGATACGGTAGAAAATGGTCTTTGTCGCGGTAGCAACAGCAGTTCCGGTCGCCATAACAGCTGGGATAGCTTGCTGGGCAGCCGTGGAAGAGGCTATAGAAGAAGCCATAACTGGCTTTGTAACGCCAGAAACAGACTGTCCAGGCTTCTGGGCAATCTGTCTTCCAAGTGACTCCGCTAAATCAAGTATTCTATCAAGCATCCGGATGGTGAAAAGTGAGGGTTTTATCTACCCTCTTAGTATATGGAAAAAGGCTGAAAATGCAAAAAAACGGGGGTAAAGTAAGGGGGGAATATTGCATCATATTCCACTCATTTCGCAAGGAGTTTTCGACGTTTTTTCGTTTACATTCTTTCTAGTTTTGGTATACAAGGGATGAAGCCGCTTTTGTTTTGTTATTACGGTTACTTTCCCATGAAAAAGTCCAGATATTCTCGTCTGTTTACAATAAGTACCCTTTTTACTATCGGACTAGCTGGCTCTTTCGTGACAGCCAACTATGACGCTGAAGTAAGCGCTCTCGCTGCAAGCATTTTGCAACAGATTGAGAACGATGTGCCGCCTTCGATCACAACGGGAAGCAACTTAGAAACGCCTATCGTTGATACGACTAATGGGTTGATCGGAACTATTTTCCTCAAGACTAATGATGGATTCAGCCTTACGTCCAAGGGTCTGAATGCCAGGCTCAATGGAGGCATTTTGACCAAAGATATCCAGGATGCGATAAGCTATATGTACGATGAAAAGCTTACAAAGTATAGCACCGCTGAAAGTTTTAACACAGAGGCGACCCTCAGAAGAGACGAAGCAGCAAAGTTCTTCTCCGTCTTTGCACGTACCACCATGCATAAAACGGAAGACGCGACAAAAACCTGTTCGTTTCAAGATATCGGCAGCTGACATTCAGATCTCCAGGCAAATATGATCTCCGCGTGCAAGATGGGGATCTTCAAAGGCAAGGATGGAATGTTCTACCCGACAAATTCGCTCACGAACGGAGAAGCTCTGACCGTCCTCATCAGAATCATCTCAGGACCAAAAGATGAAACGAATAAAGAGCATCGGGCAAAAATCTACCGACAAAAAGCTCAATCGTATGGTTTGACACAAGGGTCTCTTCTCGATAGTTTCTCATACCTTGATAAACCTGTCACCAGATGAGACATGGCTCGCCTACTCGAAGCAGCACGCCTTATCACGACCATGAAGGGAGAGATAGGCGGAGATGTCGCTTACTCACTCACCTCTCAGGGGTTTTTCGTGGCACCGTAATTTTTCTTACCATCAAGAGAATGGCCTAACTATTTTCTCAAAAACATCGCATCACCAAATGAAAAAAATCTATAATGGTGCTCTATCGCGTACTCATACATTTTCATAATATTTTCATAACCAACGAACGAAGCAACTAACATCAACAATGTCGAACCTGGCAGGTGAAAATTGGTAACTAACCCATCTACTATCTTCCGTTCAAATCCCGGATAGATGAATATTTTTGTCTGACAGATAATTTTT
>JAGOPC010000033.1:0-2600 GCA_017992195.1 Patescibacteria group bacterium | reverse complement strand
ACGCGAGCTTTGATCACTTTAGTATCATTGAAAAATAGCACATCCTTCGGAGTAAGTAATGTCAATATATCGTAAAAATGATAATCATGAAATGAAGCCGCTGAAGCGGCTAGTAATTTTGAGGAATCCACTGGATTCGCGGGTGTTTGTGCAATCAGCGACTCCGGAAGCGAGTATTGGTAGTCGGAAAGTTTGTACATGATGGAAAGAATATGGAATTGTCTTCGTAAAAAAAGAAAAAATCCCCGAGGGGATTAGAGCATGTAATGATTGATTTAGAGCTTAATATTTATTAGCTAAGCCACCACCTTGCACTTTTTCACGATCATCTCCTGGATGCGCTTGAAATCAACGATTTTCATGCGGAGTTCTGAGCCATGGACGAATTCGGTCGCCTGAAAAAGGAAAATAGCTTTGATCTTTTGCATGATTTTTTGCACGACCAGTGAGTATGCAGCAATTGCTCTCGCCTTATCACCCAAGACACGCTGTCCTCTACGCGAGAAGAAGAAATCAATATTTTCGATCCTGCCATTGGTCAGACCGGTCTTTGCCAGTGCCAGCTTCACCTGCATCGTCTGCTGATGATCGAGCAATAACAAATATTTCTTAAACAACACAAAATTTGCTTTGAGGTTTTCGAGCTTATAACTATTGAGATGCTTGAGGAAGTATTCACATTCACTTTTCAGGTATCATGCAATATCAAGATGTGCCACCTTGAGGTTAAGTTCGTCTCTGAGCTGAGCTGATTGCTGGATTTCGGTCATGGGAGTAAGATGTTGGCTACTACATAGTAAAAAGACGAACATTATGCTTTGCTTTCACATATTCTACGAGCTGAGTACTATGCGTAATAAACAGTATCGTGTTTCATGCTTTATGCGCTTCGATCAATAAGTCTGCTATCATGGCCGACGCTTCCCGATCAAGGTTACCGGTGGGTTCATCTGCTATGATAAACTCAGGGTTACTGATGAGAGCACGCGCGATAGCGATCTTCTGCTTCTCACCACCACTCAATGTATGTACTTTCTCATGCCTCTTGTGACTCATATGAACACGCTCTAACACCTCTGCTACCTTTGCCTGCGCTATCTTATGATCAACATGATTCATTTCCAATGGATAGAGCACATTCTCCTCTACCGTCTTATCTGCGATAAGTTTGTAGTCCTGATAGATCGTACCAATTCATCTTCTATACTTCTGTACCTCCTGGTCGCTCAATCTCGAAAGGTCCTCTTCCTTATAGATCACGGTCTTACGTGGTGCGGTGATCTGTCTGGTCAAGATCTTGATAAGCGTTGTCTTTCCGGCTCCTGAAGGTCACATCACAAAACAGAAATCTCCTTTATTGAGTTCAAAGTTGAGGTTCTCAAAAAGTGGCTGCTGCCCCTGATATCATCGTGTAAGGTCTGTTACTTTGATAAGCATCGTTTATGCAATCTCGTTTCGGTGATAAATAATAACATACTTATTATATAACTATAAAAACAAAATAACAAAAAAGACCATCCACACACGGCTCCACTCCTCCACTTTCATCCCATTTATCGCGAATAATGATATAGATATTGACTTAATGGCTCTTAAATCTATTATAATTGCATACAAAACAAAATAATCAGCCATGAAAATACATACTATTACACTCAGCGGTGTCGACGATAACACGTCTATTCCAGGCCTTATCCAGCTCAGTAAGCAATTTCCAAAAGTAGAAATTGGCATACTGTTATCCCAAAAAAACATAGAACATGGGGAGTCTCGTTACCCTACCAGAAAGTACATAGAGCTACTCTGTAGGCATGACAAAAAGCTCCAGTTAGCTGGGCATATATGTCGGGCGTGGATGAAAGATCTTTTTTTAGGAAAAACAACGGTAGTTGATGAGCTTGGACCTGATATATGGTCAAGTCTGCAACGAATACAATTCAACTATTACAAG
Source organism: Patescibacteria group bacterium (assembly GCA_017992195.1). Classification (GTDB taxonomy): domain Bacteria; phylum Patescibacteriota; class Gracilibacteria; order Absconditabacterales; family Absconditicoccaceae; genus JAGOPC01. The sequence goes on along the minus strand of JAGOPC010000033.1, from coordinate 649 downwards.
TTCTTCACCGATCCGACTATTCAGCCCATGAAGTTTAAGGACAAGGTAGAAGGCTTACTCCAAGCAGTAGGCCTCCCCTGCTTCGAAGGGAAACAGCTTATTTTTCCGCGGAGTGAATACTCTGCAGAGTTTATTGACCAATATAGAGGCAGACTGCCTGCTGGCCATGTGATATTTCATGACAGTTCCTTCGGTCAGGGTCGTACGCCAGACGTCTGGCCCAATCCTATCGGCAACCCATGTGGTTACGCAGGGAAACTGGATCCGGACAACTATAAAAAGGAGTTACTGAAAATTGCCGCTGTCGTAGGCGAGCAAGGCTCCATTTGGACGGATGCAGAAACAGGACTCAGAGACCCGCACAATAAATTCGACTTTAAAAAAGCTATTGCGATGTGCGACCTCGCTCATCAGTCATGTTACAGCTAAGCGCATAATGAATGTAACGCCCGGTTTACCGGGCTTTTTTTATACAAGAAATTTTACGACTTACTCCGTACCCCATAACAGATCGTTTTCCCCTGATCCAGAGCCAGTTGCTCGTAGTCGGTGATTATCCCCATATGATCAGCCAGTAAAGGCGAACTATGCAGATCTCTCGTCTCGGCGATCAGCTTTCGGCCCTCCCCCGCAAAGCTCTCCAGCGAGA
>JAGOPC010000002.1 GCA_017992195.1 Patescibacteria group bacterium | reverse complement strand
TAAAACGCGGTGAAGGCGAAGCAGAAGAGATCTACACACAAGGTAGAATTACCTCTCTCAAACGCGACCAGGACAACGTCGACAAAGTCGCCGTCGGTTACGAGTGTGGTATGAAAATCAAGGTCGGAAAGAAAGTGGTAGAAGGAGATATATTAGAGTTTTATGTTATGGAGTAATTTCTTTAATCAGTAAACTAAGTATGTTTACGAAAGAACATGAAAAGACCCTCAAGAGACTAAAGTTGTCGAAGCAAGACTTCTATGACATTTTCTGATGAAAGAAATTTATTGAAGAGGAAAAACTTGCTCTTTGGATTAAAGAGGATGCGCCAGAAGGGGTTGTCATAAAAATGAGGAATGGAAAGAAAGAACCAAATAATATCGTTATGATTTATATCTTCTGTAAAAATTGATTGGAATTATTTACTGACGGTTTCTTTCTACCCCAAAGATTACAAAACCAATGAATCAGAACAAGGTGCTTCGCTGCTCAAATAAGAATAGCGCAAAAACTCTGATATAAAATGCTTACCTCTAAATGCTCAAGAAGTGACGACAGAGCAGAATTTGGCTATATTGTAGGACCACTGCTCGGATATAATTGACTCAACAGAAGCGTTAAAGTCCAGGTGCTAAAAGCACAATATTGCGAAAGACACAAGATCAGTAAACTGATAACAGCAAAGATAATGAAAGCTCAGGATATACTTGACCTCTGTTCTTTTAAAGAATGACGAGAGTGTCGAAAGCATATCGGCCGAATGTTTGATGCAGAGTTTGATCTTACGCAGGGAAGCAAGTCAATGAAGACTTTTAATAAGCATCTAAAAAAATATACATAACCCATGAAACTCATCATCTGACTTGGAAACCCATGAACGAAATATGAAAACACCCGCCACAATGCGGGATTTTTGCTGATAGATGCTTTTGCGAAGTGGGAGAAATTGAAGCGAAGTAAGAATAAGGAGCGGAATGCGGAGATCGCAAAGTGAACAATTAATGAACAAGAAGTTGTTTTCTGTAAGCCACTCACCTACATGAATAACTCCGGTGAGTCAGTAGGTAAAACTGCGAAGTTCTATAAGATCAAGCCTGAGGATATTCTCGTATTACAGGACGAAATCGACCTGCCAAACGGCGACATTAAGCTCAAGATTTGAGGCTGACATGCAGGCCATAATGGCTTGAAAAGCATGATTGCTCATCTGGGCACAAACACGTTTTCACGCGTTAGAATTGGCGTCTGACATCCGGGAACGAAGGATCAGGTCTCTGATCACGTATTAGACAAGTTCAGCAAAGCTGAGTGGAAAGTGATTGAAGACAAAGAACAACAGGTCTTCGATATGGTCTATGAATTTCTTGCAAAATAATTTTTATTATCTCTTCTCCGGATAGAGAATATCTATCGTATGTAGCATCGCTTTGTGTGATCTATTGAGCGCTTGCGACACGTGGAGCAAGATAGAAACTTGACGGTTAGATAGCGCTTCCTGTGGTAGTTTTTCACCGATGAGATTGAGGAAGTGTTCGTCGGCATTAGTAAGTTGATTGAAATATTTTTGGATATGTTTTCTTACTTCAGGAGTGTCTTTCCCGGTAAGATATGTGTTAATCTTTATATACAATATCACCATTTCCTCTTTGAATTGACGGAGGTATTGGTCGATCAGAGACATCTTCACATCGTGAAGTTCATCGATACTTTCCTTACTGTCATTGAGGGTTTTCGCGCTGTAGACAATACGCTCTATAGCCTCACGCAATAGGAAAAGAGTGGTACGATAATGGCTGGCAGCGTCTTTATGTTTTTGTACTAGTCTAATAATAGACTGCATAAGGTTTTCTTCAATCGTTGAAATCACCTTATATTCCTGCTCAAGGTTATCATTGTGAATGCGTACGGTAGCGGCATATTTTGTCTCAAGAGAATTATGAGAATCAAGCAGTGCAGCAGTATCAATACCAAGATTTTTCGCATTATACTCGTAGACTTTCTTGAGCAGCATGATAACATCCTCTGTCAGCGCTGAAATCACTTTCTCGACATGGACAGTTGTCACATGAGCGCTATGAAGTACGAAATCAGACTCCTTCTGGCGGACAAGGCGCTTGAGTAAGAGAACGAACTTGTGCATGAACGGATAGAAAAGAATAGCACCGACAACATTATAAATAACGTCGTACACTACGAGGGCCATAAGATTGTGCTTTGGTAGATCAAAGAGCCACCCCATCATCCTCACGCTCGGATATAAAAGCGGAAGAGCAGCAACAGCACAGATCAGGTTGAAGAGGAAATGACTCAGGGCTATCTGCTTCTGCTCCGCACTACCCGAAGCCGACGCTTCGATCGCGCTGATAGTAGTACCAAGATTTGCACCGATAACGATGGCAATTGCTTCAGGAAAGCCTATCACACCTTGGGCAAGAAATGTCAGCGCTAAGATCAGCATCGCATCACTGGAATGCATAAGTGCCGTTAGCAGCACGCCTATAAGAAAGTATCCCATGATACCCATGTTATCAAAGATCGTAAGATCGATGCTATATGCGTATACGGAAACAGCGTCATTCAAAATACCGATACCATACAAGACGAGACCCAACGCCAGGATAAATCTTGTGATCAAATAGATTGTTCTTTTCTTTTTGAGAAAAAGCTCACCAATACCACCGACCGCAAGCATAGGCAAAGCAAAAGTCGAAAGCTTGAGCGCAGCACCAAGTGCACTACCAAGCACAAGACCTAGAGCAGTCGAACCGATATTAGCTCCGATAATCACTCAGACACCGCTTGCGAGCGAGATAACGCCGGCTCAGACGAACGCCACGGTCATCACAGAGACGATGGTGCTGCTTTGTGCTATTGTTGAAACGACGGTACCGGAGATAATCGCCTTCCACATGGTATTTGTATATGACTTGAGAATTCTTTTAAGCGTAGCAATAGACCCATGCATGAGGGTCTCCTCCATGAGTTTGATTCCTAAAAGAAATATTCATAGTCCCGCAAGGAATGCTCGCATCTCTTTGCTCTTTCTGGCGCCAAATTAAATACACTATTATTATACCCTTTGGAGCAAAACGGAGCAAAAAATGCGGTTGACAAGATATGAATAGAGAAGCTATATATGCATATTTCTTTGTATTGTGCTTATATTTAACTACATTGTGGGAGAATTTTACCTCCCAATCATACTCCATGAAAAAACGATACGTAGTAGTTATCCTTATCGCGATCGTTGCTCTTATAGGGATAATGACCTATAAAACCGAGACTGTTTCCATCCACTCTCCTGGTTCATTTCTAAACAGATCTTATAAACGGGCATTTACCGGCCAGTGATTTATCACAACCTATGCCGACAGAGCCGGCGAAGTAAAAGGCACAAAAGTAAGCCATGCTTGTATGGTAGGAAACGACGAGTCTTGTTTTGTCATCACCGTACGATCAGGAAACTACGCCAGCTACTTCAATGCATTCTGGATAGCGATGTTCGAGCAGATGATGCAACAAAGCGGTTCGACGGTAACGAATGACGACCTGATAGGACAACTCAAGGCATGATTCCATAACGTACTAAACATCACCGGAACACAAGGAATGATCTGGCACCTGGCAGATATAGGCATGGAGGAACAAAATCTCTACGTCGAAAGACCACGGTGAACACTCATCATAACTGATCCACTTGGCTTAAAATGACCCAGCTATGAGGACAGAACATACATTAAGCTGACTGAGATGCCAATGTATGTAACCGTAAAATAATGAATGCGCAAAAAGGGCCTGCACAAAGCAGGTCTTTTTTTTATAGATGAATTATTATCTCTTTATGCTAAATATGATCGTCTGTCCATCCAGCTCGACCTCCTTTGAGAGATCGGGTTTTTCTATTAGCTCAACAAGCGTCGACAAGGTCTCATCCTGGATATACTCTTTGAACTGCTCGTTCAGCGAGACAGCCAGATGGTCACCAGTGATACTCAGCTTGATTCTATCCGCAAGATGATAATCAGCCTCTTTACGTCCATCCTGAATAAATCTGACGAGATCTCTCGCATACCCCTCAAGCTCAAGCTCAGGCGTGATCGACCAATCAACTTTGACAACGATTCCGTTATCGACATCTATATCTTGCGCTGCGTCACTCTTCACATAACTTATCTCATACGTACCTGCAGGAAGTATTTCACCTGCGACAGTAATACTAGCATCTGCATTTTCCTTAAAGTCCCCTGACTTTGCGGAAGCAAAAATTTCTTTCGTCTTCGAACCAAAAGTTTCACCAACATATTTACCATCGGGCTTGCATATTTTTGTCACAAGCGAGTTGATCGACGTATCTATTTTAACCTCTTTCGCGTTACACTCGTCTGAAATAATATCATTAAAGTAGCTGTCTACTTCTACTCCGATAGTAATTAATTGTAATGGCTGACGCACACGAATATTTTTTCTTGAACGTGCAGCAAGTACGATAGAGATAATATCCTGCGCCTGTTTTGTCTTTTCAAGCAGCGCTTTATCGCTGGCTTGCAGATGCGCCTCTGGCCAGTTTGTCAAATGAACAGACTCTGCTTTCGTCAATACTTTGTAAATATACTCTGTTATAAATGGCATGAACGGCGCGGCAACTTGACAGAAGTTGACAAGAGCATAATAGAGCGTTGCATACGCATCTTTTTTATCCTGATCGCTCTCTTCTTTCCAAAATCTTCTTCTACTTCTGCGTATATACCAGTTGGTCAGATCATCTAAGAAACCTCCAAGCGCACGAGACGAACGCATCAAGTCATATCACTCCATTCCATCGTTTACTGTCGTTACTAATTCTTGTACTTTCGCATACAAGAACTTATCAAGCGGATGAGAAATCTTCGATACATCATATATCTCATTTTGTCCTTCCCGCTTATCAATGTTTGCATAGGTAATGAAGAAGTAGAATGCGTTCCACAATGGCAGGATATAATTTCTCATCGACTCGCCAAAGTTCTCTTCCGACACACTTGGATCTCCTCCCGCAAAAAGCGGTGACGCCAACATAAACATTCTGATCGCATCTCCTCCATAGTTCTCTAATGAGAGCCTTGGATCTGGGTAGTTACCATACGACTTAGACATCTTGCGTCAGTCATTTCCTGCGAGCACTCCTGATACATTCACATTACGGAAAGCAGGTTTATCAAACAATGCTACGCCCAACACATGCATCACATAGAACCATGCACGGATCTGTCCTGTATATTCGACGATATAATCAGCAGGAAATTGTCCTTCAAATTTCTCTTTATTTTCAAACGGATAATGAACCTGCGCATACGGCATACTTGCAGACTCCACCCGACAGTCTAACACCTCAGGGATACGGACATATTTCTTTCCATCCTTCATAAGTCGCACATCATCAATGTACGGACGATGCATATCAAGCTCAGCATTTCTTGTCGTATTCCAATAAACAACTTTTCCATCAACATCTCTCTTCTCAACATTCTTACTTCCTTCTTTGCTCAACTCATACAGCTCTTCTCTCGATCAGATAATGATCATGTCATCTGTTTTAACGCTTCCGCGTTTTGACGCCTCCTCATCCACGTAGATAGGCATAGGTGTTCCCCAATATCTTGTACGAGAGATACATCGATCTGGCGCAGACTCGATAGACTTCTGAAAACGTCCATGTTTAAAGTGTTCAGGATACCAGTTGATCTCTTCATTCTTTTCTATCAACTTTGGTTTCAAGGATTGTACATTGATAAACCAACTGTCCTGAGCTTTGTATACTAGGGGCGTATTTGATCTTGGACAAAATGGAACGCGATGTGTGATACTACCCTTTGCGAATAGTCTTCACATAGTTTGCATTCTTTCTATCGCTACTGGATTTGCATCGCGATAGAACATTCCTGTCATATCTCCGAGTAATGTCGTGTAGTGTCAACTATTGTCCATAGCTTCGGTGATCGTTAATCCAATCTGCTGTGCAAGCTGGAAGTCCACATCACCGAACTCAGGTGCTTCATGAGCGATACCTGTACCATCTGCATCAGTAACAAAATCTGCATGATAGATTTTATGATCTTTATCATTATTGGTTTTTCCATAGAGATAATCGAATGGTGGTTTGTATGAGAGCCCTACGAGTTTCTCTCATGTGAAGGTCTCCACTATTTGATATACTCTTCATTTAAATATTTCTTCTACTCTTTTTTCAGCGAGGATAAACGTGCTCGCATCGCACACAACTTTTGCGTAGTTTAACTCTTTGTTGAGCGCGAGCGCTATATTCACTGGTATCGTCCAGGGCGTTGTCGTCCAACCAAGTGCATAAGTATCTTTTCGCTCGTCTCCGTTCACGGAGAGGTCAAACATCACCGTAACAGTCGGATCGTTCACATCACTATATGTGTCATCCATAGCCACTTCAAAGCTTGAGATAGGAGTCTCGAGCTTAGTCGAATACATCGAAACACGCTTGCCCTTATAGATCAGACCCTTCTCCCAGAGCGTCTTAAATACCCACCGAGTCGACTCCATATAGCTATTATCCATCGTGCGATAGGCATTGTCCATATCTACCCAACGACCAATATTTTCAATATAATAATTCCAGTCTGCCGACACGCTGCGTGTATACGAATAACATTCCTCGATAAAACGTTCGATACCAACATTCTCAATATCAAGATTTGATTCGAGTCCAAGCTTTGCTTGTACTTTCTGCTCGATAGGTATCCCATGACAGTCCCATCCCCATACACGTTCTACTCTCTTTCCCTTCATCGTCCAGAACCTAGGAATTGCATCCTTTGCGATCGACGCTGCAAGATGTCCGTAGTGTGGCAACCCAGTAATGAACGGAGGTCCATCGTAAAAACTATATGGCTTGTCCGCTGGCCTTTCGCTAATTGATCTCTGAAAAATATTATTATCTTTCCATCCTTTGATAATAAGCTGATCAAGTTCATAGAGATTCGGTTTCGACTGTTGGGGCTCAAATGACATAGTTATTATCAAAAAACGTAAATAGTAGAATATATATAGTTAAGAAGCGGGTTTATTGCAATATAAAGAGAAAGAAAGATACATTGACACTAATTACTTATTGCGTATAATATGCGGGCTGCGTAAAAACAATAATGCAGGTCTTATCGTTATGAACAAATCTTATATCATCGACCTTGCCAACTTAATGGCTAACAAGTTCATCAAACTGGTGGACGCATCAGGTGTCACTATGTATGGCATCGTAAAAGCAATTACTCACTTTGAGGCTACCGACGCAGAACGATTACCACCATGGTTACAACATGATCGGATCAAAGATGTCATCAAAACTGAGAAATGTGCTGCAATGGAGATAGTGATCATACCCATCTATGACGACTGTAAATCATTCAAAGCCTGCTACAGAACATCCGCTGACACAGAAGGCTATTTCACATCTATTATAGATCCTTCCGACCAGCAGTTTAAGGTAAAGATCTATCCCTCTTCAAAAAGCGAAATAGAAAGCAAAATTGCCGTGAAGCAAAGAGACAAGCTACAAGCTGCTGCTGGCAAGTATTTTACCGAGGTAGAAGGGATAAATCAGGATGCAGAGAAGATGATCAATAATTCTCTGGAACAGTTAGTAGATGATTAATATGATTTCATTGTGTTACACGAGTACATGAGTCACCAGGTTCTGGTGACTTTTTTTACTCCTCAATCAACAACTCCTCAAACATCTCCATTTTCCCATCCTTCAGATACTCATGCACTGCATTTCTCGTTGCCAGAATAGCAATAATCGACGCTCTTCTGCGTCTTGGTGAAACGATGAAATCGTTGTCTTTCATCGTCTGTTCATTCATGCAAAAAACTTCATCCAATGTTTTTCCTCTAATTAACTCTGAAAAGAAACTTGCTGCGGCCTGGGTGATCATAGAGGGCATACCGTCATACGACCAGTCAGTAATTATATTATTTTCAATCTTTAAATAGACAGTCAAATCATCTCCGCATAGTTCGTTTCCCTCGTGGCGAGAAATTGTCGCGTCATTCATCGTGCGATTATTCACTGGGTTTTGATAATATGCTTGTACCAAGCCTGAAAACTCACTCATCTGACATTGATTATAACAAAAAACTGAACGCATTAACTATAGCGATCAGCTTTGTATTTTCAATGAAAGTATGGTTATTATGCGGCTTTCTTGTGCTCCTCTTTATGAGAGAAATGAGTAATATCCACACTCTTTCCGTGAGCAGGAATGCCCTTCTTATTCCATGAGAACGCCTTCGTAAAGGCCTCTTTTGTCTTAGAGAACTTCCACGACTTGAGATTCCACTTCATGGGGTTTCGTTTAAACTTCGAATCTCTGACACCTTCAAACGCCTCATGAATAAAGTGGTTGATACCCCTATTAACATTTGCAACGAACTTAGGCAATAGCGAAACTCAGCCTGTAATAGGCGCCGCTACTTTACCAGCATACCATGTAGCTTTCTTTGCATTTCTTACGAATCCATTCTTATCATCAGCGTCAGGTCCCCAGGTCTTACCATAATCTTTAAAATTATCTTCAAGTTTCTCTTTCCCGCGATCCGGTCTGTATACCGCACCCGAAATGGTCTTCCAGATTGCCTTAGGAGTTTTCATAATATTTTTCCCAAGATCTTTCCAGAACTCCTTATCCAAAATCTGCTGTGGCTTCGCTATAATATGATGAGCCTTAGCGGCGACTCTTGAAGGTAACCCCGCGATTCCCGCAAGCGCTCTTGTACCAATATGTCTTGCCCAGTTGAGCGGATTGAGGTCCCATTTTTTCTCCTTTTTTTCTGTCTTATTCTCAATTTTTTCCTCTTTTGTCACTTTCTTCTCTACCACAACTTCCGGATTTGCAAGCTCTCTCTTCTTTTCCTCTATCTGAGCCTGAATCTCTTTATCTAATGCTGCTGCGTTCTTTTCTATAGCAGCGACCTGTTTCTCCTCTTTTTCTAAAGCCTGCTCCTGCTTTTTGAGCTCTTTAATATCTCATAAATTTTCAGCCACAACTTTTTTTGTCTCTTCGACAATTTTCTCAGATCCTCCTTTCGGATCTTTAATCTCTTTTTCTTTATGATCTTTGCGCTCAAATTTGAGTTCTTTTGCCATGAGATAGTAGCAGGAATAAATAGAAAGATATTATAGTCGATAAATAACAGAAGTCAATATATAGATTATGGGTTTACACCAGTATTACCTATGACTCTAGGCGTAGGATTTTGATTCGTCGGGAGAAGAGTCCTAATATTCACTGCTGGTCCATTCTTTTGCTTTTGAATCATGATCTTATAGAAACCATCCGACAATGTGATCACATCAGGCGGGAGCTGCTGACCTTGACCAGGATCTGGCATAGGATCAATGTCTATACCCTGGAAAAAGCCCGGAGGATCCATGATCACCCATTCGTCTCCTACGGTTGTCAATGTTGAGCCTGTTCTCACCATAAAGGCCTTCAATTGTTTGCCATCAATGGGCTTTGATTGCTTTACAAGCATAACATCATTCTTTGGGTTCTGGACCGAGACGAATCTTCTCTCTATCTCTAAATTATAGGTGATACCAGGAGCATCAGGCACATGAAAACCTACGAGTAACTTCCCCCTATAGAGATTTCTCCAGATGACATTCTCAGGAATCTCATCAGTCTGACCGATAAGTCTTCTTGTTTCATGCTTAATCCCCGCTTCTGCTCTTTTTGTAATATAATCAAGCTGTTCATAGTATGATTGCATCATCGCATCGTGAAATCTTCTGAACTCACCACTTGTTCCAGCGGTACCTTGTGCAACTTTTGCAAATGCTTTAAGGCACACATCATATGCGCTATACTTCTCTGATTTCAGGAGTTGCTTGCCCTCTCTGGCTTTATTGAGCGCCTCTCTATATTCTTGATCCACAATATGCTCATTAGCGTCATCTATAACTTGCTGTATAGCTTCCTGATATTGCTCAGCCGCCCTACGCATATTATTTGCATACCTCCTTCTCTCATCATCTTTTTCTTTTTCTAATTGCACCTGTCTATCATTACGACCCCTCAAAGCCTGTATTTTATTTACTTCTTCCTGAAAAGTCTTTTCGATAAGCTCGTTGATAGCGAGTGTTTTCTTCGCTAAGGTAAGGAAATATTGTTTGTGAGCAGGAGAGAAATCTTCATCATATTCTCTACCAGCCATAAATGCTGTCACATCATCTGGTTTCAATGACGTATGATCTTTAAAATACTGATCAATAGCTTTGTACATTTCTCCATCGAGCGCTTTACTACTGGCCTGCACACGACTTCTCGCAGCTTTCATCTTGTTGTTTTCTGCTACTTGTTTCAAAGCGGCGCTCGCACGCGATCCTCCGAGAGCATGGTAGAGATTACTACTCGCATTTTTGATGCGATCAGAAAGACTTATCCTAGGGGCACGAGGTGTTGGCTCGTTCTCTTCTGGGATAAGTTCTGGTTCTTCGTCTATAGGGATAATGTCTACCATCGCCATTCATGAGAGGTAATTAAAGATTTTTTATGCAGTAGGATTCAGAATCGCTGCTATTTGTGCTTTCTGAGCATCAGTCAGACTATTAAAGTCAAACTTTCCTTTGCTTTCTGGGGCTTTAGTAAATGACAAATCTAATGTCTTCATCAGTTTCATAATCTCTTTACGTTTAGCTTCAGCAGTAAGAGGCCCCATCTGCACTGCCTGCAATTGCGTAGCGGTAGCCTGGACTCTATTACCCCATTTTCGGATAGTGCGGTGTACTTTATTTTTCTCTTCTTGTTTCTTGATTTTACCTTCGAGAGATACTTTTTCACGCGTTGCTTTCGCAACAATAGCTTCGAGCTTTACTTTTTCGCTGTTATAGTCCACCCAACTCTTATCGTCCGAAGACTTAGATGAGATTTGTTGATCAAGATCACGAATCTCGTTAGTGATTTCTTTGATTTTGAGTTGTGTGTCTGCTGCTTTCTTTTTTGCGTCAGAACGGGCTTTCTCTGCTTTTTTAATTTCAGTAATATTAGATAAGATCTGTTTTTCATTATCTACGATCTGATCTTCAAGTTCCTTGATCAGAACCTTAGGATCTTTTGATTCGAATACATATTTCTCATCAGCGCGCCTATCTGCCTCCAGATGATTCAATTGACTATTGAGTCTTTCAAGCTCTCTATTGTAATAGTTTCTGTCTTTTAGACCGCGGAGTTGAACAGTAAGATCTGCGATCTTATCGTCAATATCTTTGGCAACCGCAGGATCGACCACTCCTTTCCCTGCCTTCACGTCACTTATATCTTGCTCGATCTGTTTCAACTCATCTCTCAACGAAGTTACTTCAGCGACGAACCTAATATCTTTGCTCTTTTTTCTTATTTCATCATTGATCGAAGTTTTTCTGTTGTTAAGTTCCTCAAGTTTCTTTCTAGAGTCTCATTTTTTGATAGTATCCAACTCTCTGTTGAGCTGCGTTATCTGCCCAGGAATCTCAATCGCCAACTTTTGGTCTGCAGCGACAGAAGAAATCTTATCATTGATCAGTCCAATCTCTTTTTCGTTTTTAGGAAGCAGTGCTCTTTTTCTTGTGACTTCCGTCTTATTTCTCACAAGTTCTGCATTCTTATCTTTTAGAGTCTTGTTTCCATCTTCATATCCTCTGATTTTTCCATCTTGCTTCAGGACCTCGTCTTCAAAGTCTACTAAACTAATCTCAAGTTTATTTGATTCTTCTTGTTTTTTCTTTCTTGCGTCTTTCAGTTTACTTGTTGCTTCATCTCCCTTCTTCACAGTAGAACCAAGCTTTCTATCAATTGTTTCTAACTTCGCTTTTGCAGCAGTGATCTCATCATCTTTCTTTTTCAATTGTTGCTTATAACCAAGCGGAACTCCTGCATTATCGATCACTTTTTCACCGTCGGTAATATTTTTCTTCATACCATCTACGACGATCTTTATATCCTTCGCAAGCTTGTCAAAATCCTTCGTAGACGATGATCCCATGTTTGCCAAAAGCAGCATAAGTTGATTAATCTGACTCTGCTTATCATTGAGCGTATCGAGCGTGACTCCTATGCTACTAAGTTTATTTTTGATCTCATCATAATCCTTATGTGAAGGCATTATTGTGTCTAGTTGTGCATCAGCGTCATCATATTTCCCTTTGATTCCATCAAAGTGAGCTTTGAACTGCTTTTGCAGATCTTCATGCCACTTCGCGAAAGTATCAGATGTAAGCGCATTGCTACCCGCATCGTTATCAGGATATTTTTCTACCTTATCAAGGTTCATACCTCTGCCATCTTCGTTGAAGAGATGCGGTCATCTTACTTTGAGATTGAGCATGTTTGCGATATCGCATGAACCCATGAGTTCTGCAAGATCGTGCTCTTCTGAGGCTGCTTCAAAAAACGCACTGAGAACAGATCTTTTCTGTGCCGCATCTCTTATATCATAGACAGCGTTTCCTCCGCTTGCCACACCTTCGGCAAGAAATTTTGTAGCGCCATCAAGTGTGTGCGTGAATCCCTGGAATATATTAGTAATATTTTTGTCGTTAAATCCATCCTGAAGCATCTCGATGGTTTTTGCACGTGCATCATGCATGATTTTATTTCCATTTGTGTTTGTGTAGTTGAATCCCTTATTCGCAGCCACGAATGACTCTTCCATCAAACGAGTCACCGCCCATAATGGTGCTGCATATCGCTTAATATGCATCTTATCTTTACCGTTTTCCATGGTTCTTCTTTCCATAGCTCTATTGAGTGTACCGAGAATACCTGCAGGAGCCCGTGTAAGAGCTCTTCCCGTATTAGACACAACTTTATTTGTTATTTTTGCTCCTTTTCTCAAAGCCCATTCTGCGATAGTACCAACAGTTTTGACTGGTTTTTTAATTTTCTCTCTTACAGCATTTCTCCCTACTTCAGCTCTACCGACAAGTTGTGCAAGCCTGTCCATTCTTGACTCTGTCTTCTTAAATGGATCCTTGTCACCGTAGAACATCATATTAGTTGCTCCGTTTTGTGACATGATGACCATAGCGAGAAGCTGTGCGTCGTCTGCTTGATGCCATCTGTTCATGAAGCTCTGGAGCTGTGGGTTTTTGATCCTTTGCATCGCTCTGCGGATACCGTGTCCAAATCTTCTTGGATTGGCTGCGGTAAGAGAAGGTACTCTTGCTCTCACGATAGCAGAAACGATATCGAGCATCTGTTGGTAGTGTCCACCGTTTGCTCCATACGCATCCTCTTCGACAGCATAGAAAATATCTTTGAACTTATCAAAGTAACTGTTGGCAAAATCTAAGTCGCCAGGACCAAACGCAAGCGCGCCACCGACCATAGTCATACGCGCATGTGTTGCAAGAATTCTATTTCTTGCATTACCTCTCCAGTTGTTGACATCTTTTTCAAAGTCCGGCAATCTGTGTCCAAAGGCAGTAGCTTTCGCTCCGTCAAGATCTTGCTTCGCCCTCTCGACGCTCTTGTAACCGAAATATGAAACGTATCGTCCCTGGAACTCTCTATCGTTGATGTTGTTCTTTCTGAGAGCTTCTGTGAACTTAGCAGGATCCTTATGTTTAAGAGCATAAAGCTGTTTCTCGAGATAGCCATCCTGCGCACCGATAGTCTTAGAAGCATCAAGGATCTGTGAAACCTCATCTATGCCAAGGTCCTTTAGTACAGCAACAACCTTCTTCTGTTCTCCCGCGCTGATCATCGAAGGATACTCCTTACCGATTCTATGAATCATATTGAGCACGTTATTGAGGTGCTTATATTGCTTATCAAGATCTTTAAGTGGTTTGATTTTCTCAAGTGTCACGTCAGCCTGATCAAGTATTTTTGGATCAATAGTCACGCCGGCATTTGTCAGCATGGTAATACCCTCTGAAATTTTCATCAGTCTCTGAGCATCCGATTCCTGTTTAAAGTTCATAGACTCCGCAAGTACATCGTAGCCTTCTGTCTCTGCAATTTTTTGCAGTGATCCTGCAAGTTGCGTCAACGCTGTTCTCTCTTTTGTATTCAGCTTTGTTTCAAATCTGTTGACCGCAGCGTAACGAAGCATCGTTGACTCGTCAAAATCCTGTTCAGCCATAAGACGATCCTGAAGCTCACTTATCACTTCATCAAGCTCAGCTCTCAGTATATTTTCATCGTACTTGTTCACAGATGTAACTAATGTTCCGGCAGCATTTACAGAAAATCCATATCTATGACCAACAACATACGCAACTCTCTCTCTTAGACTAGTAAGTTTGTTCATCTCTCTTCGATTATACGCAGGAGTAGTTGTTCCATTTGCAAGCTGATGCAAGACAGTCGTTGCAATATTTCTTAAGTAGACTGAGCCGTCTGCTCACTCCAGCGCTCAAAAAAGTCTGTCTTTCGTTGCAGAGGTCGCGGAATTATTGAAGTCGAGTATTGTTCTCGCCCCGTCAATTCCTTGTCCGATCTGATCTTTAGGTCCCGCAGTACTCATGGGTTTCTTGAATGTATAAAATGTTCTTTTTACTAGTATATTCGGCGCTCTTCCAAACATCAAAAAAGAGCCTCAAGGGACTCTTAAATGATACTTTTTGTGTTTACTTATACAAGAAAATGTATTTAGTAGGCTTTTATGTGTTTGTCTCCTTTCCTATGCCTGCGTCGTATCCCAAAGCAATCACATGTTCCTCCACTGTACGCTCTATCTCTTCCGGCTTTACACCTTCGTTCTTGAGTTTTTCAGCAAGATTTTTTCTAAAATTATATGCTACTAATCCCGACACTTCCATCTCTATCTTCGCATCCGGCTCAACTCTCGCGATATTATCTTTAAATGCCGCTAAGATGGCGTTGCCTTGTTGCTTTTCGATCATAACTGGAACCCCAATCACATAGGTACCGTTCGTGTATTCGACCTTCATATTGTCTGCATCTTCAGGTCTCAGCGAAAGTCTTGCCATGAGAGCATACTTGATACAATCATTTTTCGTATCCTGATCAAATGTATGCCAATTTTCAGCCAGAGCCTTATCAAGTCCATTCGGATCATTCTTATATTTGGTGAAAAGCACCTCAGCCTCCTTGTCCATGCCCTCAGGCATCAATTCGTATATTCCCCGGCTTGCCAATGCGGCAACTGCGGCCATCACGGCTCGCTTTTTGCTTGGCGTCTCTCTTACCGACGCAAGTATCTTTTCACCTAGACCTGCCATCTTTCCTTCGCGAGCAAGCTTCACGCCATCCCTCACCATCTTATAACTATTCTTTGTTGTCTGTCCCACAAATCTGCCGATCTCAACCATGTCTATAACGGGTCTTGTAAACATATGTATCAATTCAGTTGCTCGTTGTGATGAACGCGCAGCCTTGATCAGATGTACGGTATCGACCCCTATCAATGCAGCTCCTACCGCTGCTTCTCCAAAGTTCTGTTTTTCTCCTGCTCGCATTCCATCACGTAAGATCAGCATCGGTCCAACAAAAGGCACCAGCCCCATCATTCCTTGCCATAGCGAGTGCATCTTTTCACTCATCGTCTCCCCTTCACTCAGAGCAAGCCCTCCGACGATAAATATCGGCGACTTACCAATCAGAAATTTGATCGTACCAGGGGCTTTTCTCGCTAACAACTTCGCATTCTCTGTAAAATCTTCTAACTCCTCCACATTATTGAACTTCCGTACCGCTTTGTCTTTTATCTCATTTCCATGCATTACTTCACGGATCGACTTCATTCTCTTTATATACAGCTTATCAGACATATCGCCGAAGAGGTTCATATTTGAAAGCAGGTTACGCGCCATCTTACCTTGAGCTTCGATGTTGTGAGCAAAATCAACAATCACATGGCGCGCCGAATTATCACCAATAAGCATCTTTGATCACCGATTCTTAAACTCAACTCATCGTCTTGTACCGCTATCTTTAAAGGTCTGACTTATCTGCATTGAACTTTTTTCCCGCTCTCATCCAAGCCGGCTGAGAAACTCTTTTTTGGTCCCACCTTTAGAATAACCTCCCAAGAGCGACTGTATTTTAGCATCTCCAGGAAAGAGATTTTTTGCTTCGTTTACAAAAGATGCGTTGTCTGGTAACGAACGAACCTTTAAAAGTATCTTATTATACTTCTCAAACGTCTCTGTCGCCACACCCGTCTCTTTTACGAGATCAGCGAGCCACTTATCTTTGACACCGAACTTCGCCATAAGTTCCTGTGTTTCTTTCATCTGCGTTATAGATGTATTCATATTTCCTTTCGCGGCATCCGAGAAAATATCTTTGAGTGTACCAACGTCATCCTTTGCTTGGAACAACGGCCAGACGACAGACTTTGCCATAAACTCACCGGTGTTCATCACTAGTCTCATCAGTGGCCCATCCATACTTCTATAGACCAGTCCAAACAGCAAATATTTCGCTGCCATCGGCGACTTCTCATAGAGATGTGCAAGATGTCCATGCAGCTCTTTGATATCCATTTTCCCCATCACTACTGCTAGCCCTGAGCCAAAGAGTTCAAATCATTTCAGCCCATATTCTACAGTGTTACCCACGATATTCATTCCGATCTCCTTCATATCTATGATCCCTTCCTCCTCTAAGATACCGATCAACTCAATTGAAACTTTCCCTGGTAGAATCACTGCCTGAAATGTGGCATCCAGATAGTTACCCTGATTTTTCTTAATAATCTCCTGCCACTGACTTGTTCCATCGTTCAACTCTCCCTTAAGATTGAGCTTCGTAGAAATTCTTTCAAGCTGCGCATCAGTCAACTCTTTCTTACCGTACTTCTTCGTAAAATCTTTAATATATTTTTTTGATATCAATAGATCCTTCTTCATCTCTTCGGGACTCCGCTTCTTTAATTTTTCAATCTTATCTTTAGCCTCCTGAGCGGTTTCCACTACGTTTTTTTTGATATCCTCGGCCTTCTTCACCACGACATCTTTATACTTACTTATCTTTTCAGCAACGATATCAACTACTTTTTTCCCAACAAACATCGTTCCGATCAATCCATAAAACCAATCATGTAACGACGCTGTAAACTTCGCCCGATTCCCCTTTTCCTCTTTCTTTTTACCCGTTTTCAACTCTTCTACCTTTTCATGAATATGTTTTTTATATCACTCCGTAAGCCATGAAGTATATCGATGTTCGTCAAGTTTTGCAGTCGCACCAGCGATAAGTTCATTCTCGATGGTCTCATAATTGATATTAGTGTTTTGAGAAATTTCTTCTTTCAGTACCGAGAGAGATTGCTTGGTCTTTTTTAGTGCGTCGGTCAGCGTCCTTATCTTTTCCTTCTGGTCTGTTTGCAGCGTGTCGTATCTCGCATAAATATCCTCAACAACGGCTATGATCTCCTGGTTCGCCTCGGCAGTACTCTCCGGAGCACGGAGCTTGGCGCTTATAGCCTGAAATTTCTGCTCGTCGACCCGACCAGTTTTCTTGAGCTCCTCTAAAACAGCCGTCATATAGGAGACATTTTCTTTGAGCTCCTGCAAATCATGCTTGGTCTGTTCGAGCGCAAGCTTCTGGTCAACTTCCTTGTCTTCTTTTGTCTGGTCAACCACCTTACGGAAGATTTCCAAACCCTTGTCTTTGAAGCCCATCGGGGAGATAAATGCTAAATAGTTAGTATAATAATGTGTGTATTATGCGACGTTTTTGTACTCTGACTCATTGTTTTTCTTCATAGCAACAAGCTTTTCATAATACGTAGGTTTTGCAAAGTGATGATTATCTCTGATCTCTCTTATTCTGTAGCCTGTACCACCATTTTCGCTCTTGAGCGGCTTACCTTTTCCATCTGTCACCTCTTTATCGCTAGACGAACCATATGTTTTTACATATCGTTTTCCATCCTTTTCAAAAGGTTTTCAAAGGGCCATTTCGATATGATAAATCTTCATTCACTTTTCGTTCTTACCACCCTTACTTACTCCTTTTGGGTCTTCCCGGAACATCCAGTCACCTTTTTCTACATCGGCTGTCTTAATGTCTGGAGCCTTAGAGTCAAAAAGAGCTGCGGTAAGACGACCAAATGTTGCACCTTCATCTTTATATTGTTCCTTGAAAGCCATGGATCGCAGTCACGAGCAGTCAATTCCTTTCTTCGTCGTTCCTCCATAGGCGTATGTCGTTCCTTCGAACTTTCTTGCTTCTGCGATAACAGCGTCTATTTGTTTCTTTTCTTCATCAGTATAGTGAGATTTTTCTGCATATCACTCATTTTCGTTTGTTCCTGTCGAGGTTTCATTGGTTGCTGTCGTATTCTCGTCCGTGGCAGCAGGTGCCACGACAATACTTTTCTTCAGGTCATCTAACTCTGCTTTGAACTGCTCAATTACTGGGGCTTCCATCTGCGTTAAAACTGCGTCATAACTATTTTTCTGCTTTAATAGAATATCTGCTCCCCGGTCTTTTATCTTTTGTCGGATCTTATCTCCCAAAGAAAGTTTTTGTGTTTTTCCAGCACCAAGATGTTTCATCATGATATCTCTCGTCATTCTCTGCGAGTAGATAGATCTGATAAGTTCCGATGGGTTAATCTTCACATCTTTTTCGCTACCAGTGATGGCGTTCTCAAGTTTATCCCGGGCTGAAGTGGAAATATGAGCCTGGATATCTGTTTCCAACTTAGAAAGCTTATGCTTAGTAGTCGCATCAGTCTGTGTCTCATAGAATGCCTCATAGGTGTCTTTTATCTCTGCTGTCATGTGGATGGGTAGTTAATTTTTGGTAAATTTTTCGCCGGGCGTTTGACTTCATTTATAGTTATCGATTTTTTTGCTTATTTCTCCGTTCGCTATGCCGACAAGAGGGGCAAGCGTTCAGCCAAGTACGTATTTAATATAGTCGGGACCTATATCAGTTCGATTATTCTGGGTTGCGTCCGCCATAAGTATACCAGTGAGAAGCAACGAGTTCCATGTGTTACCACCGGTAACTATACGCGTAAAGTTTCTAAACGTTGGTAGATCTGCGAATTTTTCACATGCCTCCAACACCGGTCATATAGTCATGTTTTCAATAACTACTAGTGGTTTATGAAGTTTATCTGCTAATGCCTGTAAGATTTTCGGTTTCATCGCATCCGGGATCAATTTCCCCAGCGGCGTCTTGATATCTTTACACTGTCTTGTAAATACTCTGTACTTGTTAGTGATATCTACAAAGACCTTAGATTCAAGGGAACGCATCAGCGGACTCGCATCAGTAATGATGTTGCCTTGCAAATCCTTGAAGATCACCTTTTCAGCCGCTCATATCGCGGAGTTGAATTCCACCTGATATGCCACACCATCAACGCTGACCTCATAGGCAGGCATCTTGCCGTTGATCTTCTTTACGCCCTTACCTCTTTGGAGGATCTTCTCCAATTTGGCTGCATCCATATTATCGTACAGATGCTGAAGCTTATAGGTAAGTATTTTTGTTCCTGATTTTTCTGCTTGCGGGAGTACGTAATTCAGCACCTCTCCGCTGTTCTTCATAGTTGTCGCATTTCCTGTGGCAACGTCAGTCACTTCAAAACCACCGTCTGTCTTCTTTACCCTATAGCCCATAAAATCTTCGATCTCCTTTCCTCCTTTGCGAAGGTTTCTCAGGTCTCTTTGCATCTGTGGATAGATCTTTGCTATATCATTCATCTGTGGTCCAAAGGCTTCAAAGGTCGCACTAAGCGCTTTTACATTTACGAGATCTCTCTTCGCCGTCTGCAGATCCACCATCATAGCATTCACATCGACTCCGCGCGGATTCTTATGTTTTGCAAGATAACTACCAGTGATCTTATCACCCCTGAAGGCAGGATCTTTTACATTAAGTTTTCCACCTGTCAGATTTGCTCTCACAGGAGCTGCGCCATCAATACTTACGATAGAGTCTTTGCCAGCGAACTTAATAAGTGTAACTTCTTTCCTCACTCATTGAGAGTTCACTACGATAAGTTTATCACCTATCTGATTAAAGTTATCAATAAATCCTGACGACACTCACTTGATAGGTAGCTTAGCTTTAACTCCTACTCTGTTCTCCTGAATATACGCTGTGATATCATCAAGCAATGTCTGCTTTTTCTTCGTCAATGCCGTCTGCTCTTCAAGGACAGCAAGTGTCTCGTTCCATTTCAATGTACTCAACTTTGCATTGAGCTTATCAAGGATCTCCTGCGACAACTGTTTCTTACCAAGCTGCGCTAATATCTTCGCTCTGTTAAGCTCAGTCAGCGTCTCATTTGCAAGATCTTTTCTTGCAAAAAGTTTTTCTACTAAAGCGCTTTTAACTCCCTTAAGAGCCGGCGCTCCTTTATGAAGAAGCAACGGGAAAATAGCCCAGGCGATATTATCCTCGACCGACTTTACAAACGAGTCACCATGCATCGTCTGCACTCAACTCATAAGAGCCACATCAACCGCTCACTCTGCAACATAACTTCATACCTTCAGTGACCTTGCGATAATAGTTGCGGAAACAGCACTACCTCTTAACATACTAAACACTTTACCTACACCAAATGGTGCCGCATTCAGAACGAAATTGCCTGCCAACTCTGTACCACCCATCCACTTATTTTCATTTGCCCATAAACCAACAGTAGTGACTGTCCCTCACACTGCAGCTGCTAAAAGAGTGGAACCAAGCGAAACACCAGCGACACCCCCAGCAGAACCAGCTCCTGCAGTAAAGACTGTCACAGCAATACCTGCGGCGATAGCACCCACGCCTCCAGCAACATTCTTTGCCATAGAAGCATTTCTATCTTTCCGATCCCACCGATCAGAAACACCCTGAAGGTCTTTCAAAGCTTCCAGCGACTTGATTTGATACGGCGTTAAACCAGGACACTTACCCGCCTTATATCTGCCATAGATAAACTCTAATTTGTGATCAAATTTTTTCTCCCAAGCATCAAACAACTTCTTATAGTTATCGTTCCACACTTTTTGGATCTCCTTATCTTCCAATATCTGTTCCATAGACAATCATTTTACCACAAGAACCGCAATCTTATCTGCGATCTTCATTCCTTCAGAAGTTTTCTTTAACTCCTCAATAAGTTTTTCCTGCGTCGGCATAGGAAGAAGATCTGCCTTCTGCCCCATAACATCTTCTATCTCTGAAACCGTAGGAATAAGCAACTGTACAGCCTTTATCGGGTCAACATGATGGTCATTGTCTGTTTCTGCTTTATCTCTATAGAACGAAGAAAGCTCACTCATTGTCTTTCTCATAAGCTCCTTCATCGACTCATCATTCGGAAAAAATTCCGAAATATTTTTCAGCTGATCAAGCACCTTCTGATATGCCGCATCAAGCTTTATACCATCATCCTTAATATCCTTATCGTTTTTCGTGAACATACTAAAGCCACTATCTATCGACTTTACGACCTCCCAAAAATTATCCATACTTACTTTCACTTCACGCTCGATATCTACTTTACTCATCTCCGGTTTTTTCTCTTCTTTCACCTCGGGTTCTGCATTCGGTATGATAGCGTCATCGATAGCTTCTCCATCCACCTGCGGCGATTCCTCATCTGAATTTTCAGACGTCTCAGTAGTTTCGACTGCCGTATTTTGAGTCGCACGTGGAGCTGCTGACGGAGCGTTTTTCTTAGGCGCTATAATTGGACTTTCGGTATCTCCAAAGATATCACCAAGTCCCCATTTTTTCAATAGACTTGTGACCGCCGTACCGAAAGAGGTCTTCTTAAACCAGTTCCAAACCTTTTCAGGAAAGGTCTGCGGAGTTTTTTGTTTCTCCAACTCCGCAATCTCCTTTGCCTTAGTAGTAATAGTTGTTTGATCAATCTGAGCGCCGGTAAGATCGCTTTCGATTTGTGTAGCCTGATCTTTGATCTCTTGAGTATATTGTTTTGATGTTTTGATGATTTCGATCTTTTTTTGTAGTTCTACAAGATTGGTTTGTGTGTTTTTCGTTGTCATATCTTCCTCCTGTTCCTTCTGTTTCTTATTGTTCTCGTTTTTATTATCGACAGAAACGTCAGGAGAGTTCTCCTGCGTCTCATTCGTTGTATTCAGCTTATCGATCTTGTCGTCTCCGGGTGCCATGTGTGTCTATGTAATCAGATTATACTATCGATCCTGTAAGCTATTTAGCCAGTCTTTAAATATCTCGAGCCCTTGAGCATTGAGCTCCGGTGAGTAGATATCAACGGCAGTCTTATTTCCTAAAGCATTCAGATCAAACCATTTGCTTGGGCCAAAGCCGTTTTTTGCAAACTCCAATCCATCTTGAACGCTTGAAATATTAAACGCCTTACTCCATTTACTACCATATCCTGAATAAACTGCTTTATAGAAGTTCACGAGATTTGCTACCTTGATAGCCTCTTCTGGTGTCGCAAAATCAATATCTAAGCAATCTCCTCCCAGTGAGCCATCTTTCTCATCGGCATTCACATATCATATCGCGTATTTTTGAGGATTTTTCAGACCGGGACGAATCTGGATACTCTTACCATGACTCTTAAGGGTGAGATATCCTACCTCTGTTGTTAATGTAGCCTTTGGGTCATTGATAACTTCCTTGCCTTCATAGGTAGGCGGACGATCAATCTTTCAAAGGTTTCCGCTCTTAATAAGATCTAATGGTTTTGTGAAGGCTGTTTCCATAGTTGAAAGCTCTTTCTTAGTCAGTCCTTTGTCTGCCTTCAATACCCACAGATTTTTCCCGTTTGCATCCTGAAGAGCATTGAGATAGTCTGCATACTGAGCCTTTTGTGATTCAAGCACATCTCATCCAAGTTTCTTTATCGCTGACTTGTAGCCGTCTTCTCCATCAAGAATAGTGATATTAGAAAGCATACCTCTGACATCTCCCTTTCGGAAAGCATCCCAAGTCGTTTTCGGATCGAAGGTAAGATCGCCATCGTTTGCGATGAACCAAGCTTTTTCTACATTAGTAGTCGCCCTGTTCGCAAAGTTCACTTTGGCAAAGTTGGTAAGATTTGCTAAGCGTATAACGCTTTCCGCATCCTTAAATGGCACCATATATTTATCCATATAGTAGTTACCATCCTCATATCTGATAAGCGTCTTATCTCCAGCACTTTCAACGAAGAGTTCGTTCTTTTCCACTTTGAATTTTACGATATCATTCGCTGACTTAAATTTTAGCTCAAAGTTCAGTTTTCTGATACCACGACTAAGCTCTTTCTTCTGCTCATCGGTGAGTCATTCCATGCTAGTAAGAACTGGGTCGATAGCATCCTGCATCATCTCAGCCATTTGAATAGCCTGCAACTCAAGCTCTTCGATCTCTATCTCGACCGTGTGAATCTCCGCTTCAGTAATATTAGTCTTTTCCTGCAACTCCTTTCTCTTTGTAAGATCCTTAAGAAGCTCTTTTGCGAACTTTAATGTACCTCTCGCTTGCTTAAGTTTTTCTGAGTCATTTCTATGGAAGATCTCACCAGTGAAGACACTTGCTGAAAACTCAGCGACTGTAATACTTACTGACTTCACCCCATCACGGAACTTCTCCCACTTATCCTTAGTCCATGTCTCTACTTTTTCCCGATCTACTAATGGGTCTGCGTTCTCTTTTTTTGCTTCAGGCTGTATCTCATCTTTCTTCTCTTTCTTGTCCTTTTTTTCTTCGTCTTTTTGCTCCTTCTTTCCTTCTTTTTTATCAGCCTTATCGTCATCAGCTTTATCTTTTTTTGTCGCGTCTGGCGCTGCATCTGGACTAGCGGTCACAACAACTATAACACCATGGCCGATAAGATCCTTAAGTTTGATTTCTGATGGCTTCTTACCTTTGTTCATGATCTGATCAGCGATATATCTATCAAGCTCTGCCTGATCCTCGATCTTAAGATTCTGGTTATCTGCAAGCAATTTCCCTGCAGCTTCCTGAGCGTTGAGGAAGTCCTTATAGAGCTCTCCACAGAGTTTACTCTTGTTTTCTACTGTATCATAATGAGTACTCTTTCTATAACTGTGGGTAATCTCATGCTCCTGATGAGTTTTTATCGCTTCATCAAGAAGTTCTATCTTCTGTTGGATCTTCTGCGCTGTGCCAGCGTCATCAGCGTCTACCGCGTCTTTAAGTTGTTTCTGTCTATATGTCTTGAACTCTTTCGTCTTCAGCGTCGTCTTCTCTGTCTCTTCATCAAAGACGGTGAATTTACGCATCTGTTCAGCACTCACATCCTCATACATGATATTCCCAAGGCCTCCATAGATGACACGATTATTAAGGTCTGCAAAGTTATCTGATATGAAATCTGAAACACCTTCTAAGTGAAGAAGTTTTTTCATGTCTTTCCATGCCTTCTTCGCGTCTCCGCTAATAAGAAGCTGATCAATACTCTGACCAGTCAGCATAGGCACTCCGAAAAGCACCGCTGCGGCTCCAAGTCCTCGCTTCCATCCAGCGTATTTGTCGTCTTTGTTGACACCACCGATATTGAAAATGTGTTTAATCGTCTTCCATGCAAGGATTCCTCCTCCGATGATCAAACCGATCTTTGCAACTGATTTCATAGCTGCAGCCGACTTAGGAGACATATTAGTATATTCTACCATCTTGTTACTCAATAATCCCAACATACCACCCTTGTTTTCGATCTGGTTTCTATCTTCAGGATGGACATTGTAATATTTCTGCATCTCAGCGGTATATCTCTTCCCGTCGGGTGTATGCTCCATATAGGCGTCTACACTTTCACCGGTAAGCTTGATAGTACCATTGGAATTGTCCTTGTTCTTAAAGAGCGGATGGTAGGTATCGATAAGAATATAGTCGTCAAAGTAGTGTACTCTATTGCTCTTCTTGTCCTTCGTTAACGCATTGATGATGTCGTTGTAGTACCACATCTGATGCTCCATCTTCTCACCGCGGACGTAATTGTCAGCAGCATTGGCCATATGGTCTGTAGTTCTTGCTCTTCTGTGAGCGATTTTTCTTGAAAGCTTATCGATTCTTTTTGAAATTCTCTCCCTTTGAGCCTCTGATGTCGATGCCTGGAGCTTCTCTGTAAGTCTCTGTAATCTCTCTTCTTCTCTGGTCATGTTAAACTCTGCATCGTCAGAAGGTGCTGCTTGCGCTGCTTTATATCTTGCTTCAAGCTGAGAGCTCTTAGAAAATGTCTCATATGTCTCACCCTCGCTCTTCTCGACATCCTTGTCCGCCTTCTTTGTCGTCTCTGTCACGTCATCCTTCACGGTCTCGCTCTCCTTTCTTGCCTTCTTCAGCGCCTCCTCTTCTTCTAGGGTCTTGAGGTGCTCTGAATTCGCAAGCTCCTCATTGGCATCACCAAGGGTCTGATTGAGCATCTTCTCGTACTTAGCAAATTCTTTGTCGTCTTTTGCCTGAAACGACGTCTCACCTACAGTCAAAGTCAGCTTTGCCGGATCTGCATAGAGCAATGGAAATTTCTTCACGGCGTTCTTCGCCTCCTTGTAGACCTTGCTGTTTTCAACCTTCTCTTTCACATCAGCAAACTCCTGCTTGAACTTGTCTACAAGCTCCGAGAAATCTTTCGCCATCTCTGACGTGCTGATCTTATCTACCAAGTTACTGCCCGGCAATTGGAGCTTGAACTCAAATACGTTACCCATGGTATTCCAAAAAGTATTAAAATCTACTACTCTAGAGTGTAATCAAAAAAAAGTGACGGACAAAATCCACCACCCTCCCTTCTATATATACCCGAACTTTACATAGACTTTTCCTGAAAACATTACCCAATCACTATTCAACCCTCACCTGGGCGTCGATTCCCCTGACCGTTTTGGTGAAAAACTCCTCTAACGACCCCTGAATTGCGCTTGGCGCATCCTCATGAACGATCGTTCATTTGTGGAGGATACCAAATCTGTCGGCAATCTCTTGCACGTCGGATAAAATATGTGTGTTAAAAAACAGCGTTTTTCCTTCTTTTTTAAGTTCCTTCATCAGATCTTTGACAATGATACGACCCAACGGATCAAGTCCTGACATCGGTTCATCCCGGAAAATCAGCTCCGGATCATTGATCAGCGAAGCCGCTAAAGACAATCTCTGTTTCATACCCTTCGAATAAGCGCTAATCAAGCGATCCTCGGCAAAGCTCAAGCCCAGCTTTTCGAGCAGCATCTTCGCTCTCTCTTCGATAAGCGTCGGATGCATCCCAGCCAGTTTTCCCATGTAACGCAAGAGCTCTATCCCGCGAAGAAAAGGATACAAATTTGTCACCTCCGGCGCATAGCCGATGCGGGCAAAGTATGTCTGATCATGATAGTCACTCGTCCCGAACAGTTGAATGTCGCCCGCATCATGTTTCAGATAGTGAAAAATACACTTCAGCAGCGTAGTCTTTCCCACTCCGTTTGCACCCAGAAAACCATAGATTTCACCTGCATTCACAACGATATCGACACCCTGCAACACATGTGTCTTCTTCCCCCATTTTTGAAAGGTTTTTTGGAGTCACGCTATGCGAATTATTTCCATAAATCCGGACAAAAAATCATCTAAAAAATATGCAATATCTTTTCTTAATCTCTTCCTCTATTTTAACATTTTAATCTGTCTCTATACTACCCCAATGCCGGGCGAATCTGGCGAACAAAATCTTCGAACGTTTTGCCCTCTTCGATCACAGCCAGGCCATGGTACAAAAGCAAGCTTGCAATGAGCGAACTCAATGTGTCCTTATCTAACTGACTATAGAACGGATAGATGCGGTACAAAAGCTGTACATAACCAAGATAGCTTTCGCCATTTAACGAGATCTCATAGCGCAACGTATCAAACGAAGCATCGATGCCGGTCTCCTGTGCTTTAGAGGCGTAAAATGGCAGGAATAAAGCTAACATTTCAAATATAGCCAGACTCATTCACATATTACTCTGATCTGGCCTAGAAAATAGTTCGACAGTTGTCGACCGAATCTCATCATCGTTGACCGCACTGAAAAGATAGGTCAAAAACTGCGCAAGGTGAGCATTTTTCTTTTGATCGCCCTGTATCTGCTGACCCATCTGCTTCGCCTTTTGCATACTCTCGTTCACTCTAACCATATCCTGCTCGGTCGCCTCGCCAAGGGTGTTCACATTGGCTCAGGTTTCTATAGATCACGGCACAAATGTTTCTGTCATCGTCGTTGAAAAGAATTATAGTAGGGTAAATCTGTATGCTACCAGCATATTAGCAATATTTTTATGAACTTTCGCTTGCATTACAACCCAAAATCTTTATATATTCGTGCAGCGAGCAGTCAATGCTGACGTACGCTCTCTCTGCGTGAGCAGGTAAAAATAAAATTAGCACCTAGACGTGCATTTTTTTGTCTGAAAAAGATGGTGAGGTGGATGAGTGGTCGAAGTCAGCTCACTGCTAACGAGTCGTACCGAAAGGTACCGCGGGTTCGAATCCCGCCCTCACCGAACCAATTCATTGTATAACAAGCGGCTTTGTAGCTCAGCTGGTTAGAGCACGTCTCTCATAAGGACGGGGTCGGTGGTTCAAGTCCACCCAAAGCCAATTCAATCTAGTAATGTTGAAAGCAAAAAACACAAGACATAACATAAAATGAAGACGTCGTCTATTTAATTATTTGTTATTATAACCTCATGGCAGGAAAAAAGAAAAAAGGAGCAAGAATCAACGTTGCGATGATCTGTACAACATGCGGCAAGCAAAACTATGTTGTTATGGTAAATAAGGTCAACGACCCAAAGTTGGAGCTCAAGAAATTCTGTAATCAGTGCAGAACCCACACCGTTCACAAGTCTAAAGAAAAGCTCAAGTAATTTGTATCTTTATTTGTTATCACACACTGTAAATCATGTTAACACTCAGACTAGCAAGAGCAGGTAGAACGAAAAGTCCTTTCTTCAGAATCGTCCTCACTGAGCATACGAAGCCAGTAAAGGCAGGTTACAAGGAAGTTCTTGGATGGTACAATCCTCTCAATCACAAGATGGAGGTAAACGCTGACAGAGCAAAAGAGCTTATCGCTCTTGGTGCAAAACCATCAGAAAGACTTGCAAAGCTTCTTCACACGCATACGAAAGATGCGCTCTTCCAGAAATATTTCACCCTCAAGACAAAGAACAGAAAACCGAAGAAAGAAGAGAAATAGTCTGAAATTGGAGCTGGTAACCTCATAGTAGAGAAATAATACTTTATTTTCTCATTTACTGATGAACGGTACATACACCACTATGCAAGATATCATCCTTACGGTACTTGCGATACTTATCATCGTTATTTTCGCAGGAGCAATCTACTCGCTCTTTCGCGCTATTTTCCAGTTCATTTTTTCTGACGGTAAAGACGATGTGATCCAAAAGGCTATCAAGAATATCAGATTTACGATCATGGGTATTATCGTAACACTCGTGCTCCTATTCGTCTTTCCGATCCTCTTCAAGCAGATGAAAGTGACGGGCTACAAGTACTATACCGCGCAAAACATTTTCGACAGAGCGTGACTGATTATCAAAAAGATCATGGGTATGGGTACTGAAGGCACCGCTAGTCTCTTCAACAACAACAGCTCTCCTCTGGACAATGATTACTCTCCAAGTGGAAGTCTCTAAAAAAATCCATCTAACATTATTTATCATTTCCAACGCAATGGCATGGTAGATCTCCTTGATACAGTTGTCTCTTATACAAACCCTCAGTGTGTGACCGAGGAAATAGGTATGAAAGACCTCCTGAATCAGGCTGATTATACCGTGCTTTATTTTTATCCGAAAGATAATACTCCTGGCTGCACGATAGAAGCCAAGGAATTTTCTCAGCATGTGAAAGATTTTATAAAGGTGAAAAGCCAGATCATTGGGGTCAGCAAGGATACGGGAAAGTCGCATTGTAAGTTTCAGCAGAACCATGAGTTGAATATTTGATTGATATCCGACAAAGACAAGATATTACATGATATCTTTAAAGCGCAAGGGCCAAAGAAATTTATGGGAAAAGAGTACATTGGCACCCTGAGAAACACGTATCTTCTTGACAATAAGTGAACAGTTTTGTATAAGTGGGAAAACGTCACCCCACTCGGACACCCAAAAGAGGTTCTCGAGTACATACAAAATTTCGGCAAATAATATCACGAACAAAGATTATTGTACCTTTTAATCGTATAAACTTATAACTCAGTCATGGGAGCTTATAAAAACGCCAGCGCGGTCTTCAGTCATAAGTGGGGAAGATACTCAAAAACCGAGAAAATCTTCATCATCTATGCGATAATTTTAGGCGTGTGCCTCATCTTTATGCCTATTATCACTATCTCCCCTATTGCTGACGAACCGGCGAAGGTTTTCGGGCTTATTAACACCTATTTCATCAAGTCTGACATTATCATATTCTTATCATATGCGATTCTCGTAGGATGGTCACTGAGTTTCAGATTTAAGGGATTCCTTAACCAGGTGATCGGCTTCAAAGAGAACGATATGCTCTTCTCGCTCGCGATGATCATGATGATGACCACGGCATTCGTAGCTATCGGTGATATCACATTTCTCGTCAAAAACAATTTCACATATACTGTATCACTGACGAACCGATACTACCTGATCTCTCTCTTATTGCTCATAGGAATCATCTACACCCTCCGACAAGTTTTCAGCCAGGCACGCCACATCGGCAGAGCCAACATGGTGAACATCCACAGCACCGAAGACGACGACAAAGAGGACTTCGCAAACCACTTGAAACAAGGACTGTTTGAGGAATAACATTCCCTCAAGCTGCTAACAATAGTATTCATAGTCAAAAAAGACCCCGATCATGGGGTCTTTTTTGCTGTTAGAAATAATAAGTTATCTATGCTGCTGCGCTATATATACCATCTCTATCTGGCGCCTTTACACTTGTATGACGTGGGAGATCAAGAGTTTTTACCATTTGCTCATGATCGGCAGCACTATCTGCAAGCTCCCCCATCATAACCGCAACAAGATTATTTCTAATCTTAAAGATTGCTATTTTAGTTCTGTCATTCTCTTTATACAAAGGCACAGAGCCGAGAGTAGAACTTACTATTACTCCTGTTTTGCCGACCATACTCTCTTCTATTTTCATCTTAGTAAGACCAATAAGTTCCTTGGAAGTTTCACTATCTAACACTATATTAAATAGATCGAGTAACTGAACCGTAGCAGTAACAACATCCTTTGGAGAGACATATTTATTAGCATTAAAAGCCTGAACAACCGGCTGAAGTACTGGGGAGTTCATATCTATCAGATAACTACTAAATGTTTATAGCATATACTTCTATAAGGTAAAATCAATCATCAAAAAATGCTGTTTTTTGACAATATAACCACTCTGTTTATACTTAGAATATGCAAAAGAAAACCTATTTTATCAAGTCTATACCGAAGGGCTTTGAAGGTATCTACCGCGGAACTGATAGTCATAACAAGCCGGTTGTAGGACAGACGGTGGAAGATATACTGAAAACAATGCAGCTACAGCCAAATGTAGACTCTTTTTGACTGGATACAAGAATTTGTTTTAGCGTTCTCTCCACACTTTACCCTACAGCATTTAGGCCACAAGGAATCATTTTCACGCTAAGGAAAAAGAACTCAGACATGAGGTACTTTGGTCATGATCTTCTCGCTCTCGTGAAGAACTATGAGATGTTTGAAAGTAGTTCAGCACAAAATCTGTCCTCACTTCATCAGGTCTATAATAACGTATTAATAGAGCCTACGATACTCGACTGGCAAAGACACAGAAGTATGGCCGAAGTGCTCTTTAGAGCCGGCAATGATAAGTTTCAGCTGGAAAAGGAGCACAAAAAACCGTTCACTATACAGGAAGCGATGATGCATCTCGTGAATACTATAAGAGAAAAAAGTGGTTATAAGCCGCTTTCTGCCGACCGGATTGATAAGTTTCAGACCAATGAAGTATTTAGCTACCAGCCCGTAGAGATCAATCCCGTAGCCATCTACGCAGACCATAAAACCAGCGAAGCAGTCGGTAAAGCATGGAAGTTAGCGAAGGCCAATAAGGTCCCTTTCTATGGATCGCTGCACAGTTTCTTGAACGAACATCTGCATAATTATAGCATAGAAGACTCAAACGATACTTGGACGATGAAAACAAAGTCTCAAATCATAGAGATGCTCGACAAGAACCAATTGATACCTGCCATACAGTGAGTCTTTGATCCCGAAGAGACCATACAAGACGCTATGGATCTTGTCAATGAGGGGATGAAAAAGAATAATATAAAAATAAAAAAAAACCTTCTGTAGAACACAGAAGGTTTTTAACAAATGACATTCGATACTTCTTTATACCTACAGGGCCCAGGATTATTGACACGTACCAAAACCGGTTCCCTCTTGCAAAACTACACCCATCCACGCATTACTGTGTATAGTATCATAAAACACTCTCTTTTATAATCTTGTCGACTGAGATGTTGAACCCGACACAACCTGCTTTCTTTTTTACACAAGCATACAGGGACTCTTGTGCATCCCCAAGAGATGCTAGCACTAGTCTTGGAGAACCAACTAGGGGGAATTTCAATATAAAGGCATCGAATGAGATGTAAATACATCTCTCATATTGTAGCCAATAGACAGCTCAAATCAATAACCAAAAAAAATCCCCCGCTCGGAGGGATTTCTTGTATGTTAGATGGATAAGTTTGAGGAGATTTATTCGTCGTCGAGTCCCTTCACTTTTCCTTTTCTTTCTTCGATAATCTTGTCAGCAACGTTGTTTGGAACCTTCTCGTATGCTGAGAACTCCATAGAGTATGACGCTCTACCTTGAGTCATAGAACGAACCTGAGTTGAGTAACCGAACATTTCAGATAATGGTACTCTTGCTTTGATGATAAGAGCTTTTCCTCTCTGGTCTTGTCCTGTGATAAGTCCTCTTCTTGATGAAAGGTCTCCCATCACATCACCCATGTACTCATCCGGAGTCACTACTTCTACGCTCATAACCGGCTCGAGAAGCATTGGTCCTGCTTTAGAGAATGCGTCCTTGAACGCTCTGTATGTTGCGACCTTAAACGCTACTTCAGATGAGTCGACATCGTGGTATGAACCATCGTATGGAGCAACTCTTACACCGATCACTGGATAACCGGCGATAGGTCCTTGTTTGATAACCTCCTGAGCTCCCTTGTCGATAGCTGGGATGAACTCCTTAGGGATCGTACCTCCTGAAACGTCATCACGGAACTCGTAGATCTTTCCTTCTTCTTCAAGCTTTTCAAGATGGATAAGTACGTGTCCGTATTGTCCACGTCCACCAGACTGACGAACGAACTTTCCTTCACCATCTGCATTTTTAGAGATAGCTTCTCTGTACGCAACCTGTGGTTTACCAGTTACTACCTCTACTTTGTGCTCTCTTTTCAAACGGTCAACGATAATTTCAAGGTGGAGTTCTCCCATACCTGCGATGATCGTCTGTCCTGTTTCCTCGTCTGTATAGAAGCGGAATGAAGGATCTTCATATGCGAGTTTTCCAAGTCCAAGACCCATTTTTTCCTGGTCTTTTTTCGATGCTGGTTCAACAGCGATCGAGATAACCGGCTCAGGAAATTCCATACGCTCGAGAACGATAGGATCTTTGATGTCACAGAGTGTGTCTCCTGTCTTCACGTCTTTGAGTCCGAGAAAGGCAGCGATATGACCTGCGTGAATTTCTGAAATTTCTTCTCTCTTATTTGCATGCATCAACAGCAAACGTCCGATACGTTCTTTGTTTCCTGTTCTCGTATTGAGAAGCGCGTCACCAGATCTTACTACTCCCGAGTAAATTCTTACGAATGTAAGAGTACCTACGAACGGATCAGTCATGATCTTGAACGCAAGCGCTGAAGCTGGAGCGTCGTCAGTTGGAGCTCTTTCCATAGCCTTCTCCGGATCATCAATGTCAGTTCCGTGAACTGCTCCGATGTCGAGTGGAGATGGAAGGAAATCAACCACAGCATCGAGCATAAGCTGGACACCTGCATTTCTGAGGGCTGAACCAACGAGTACCGGGTACATATTTCCTGATACCACACCCTTTCTGATAGCTCTCTTGAGAAGATCAATAGAGATCTCTTCACCACCGAGAAATTTCTCAGCAAGCTCATCATCAAATGATGTAGCAGCATCGAGAAGAAGCTCTCTGCGAGATACACACTCAGCTTTGAAATCTTCAGGGATGTCGTGCTCTACCTGTTTTTCACCGTTCTCACCTTCAAACGTGTAATATCTCATATCAACAAGATTCACGATACCCTTGAACTCTGATGACTCACCATATGGAAGCTGGATCGCAACCGCCTTTGTAGAAAGTCTGTCTCTGATATCATCAATACACATCTTGAAGTCAGCTCCAATCTTGTCGATCTTATTCACGAAACACATACGAGGAACCTCGTACTTATCAGCCTGTCTCCATACAGTCTCTGTCTGAGGCTGAACCGCGTCAGATGAAGAAAGTACACACACAGCACCGTCAAGAACGAGCAATGAACGCTCTACCTCGATCGTAAAGTCCACGTGACCCGGAGTGTCAATAATATTAATTTGATTGTCTCTCCAGAAACATGTTGTCGCAGCAGAGGTAATAGTAATACCTCTTTCCTGCTCCTGTTCCATCCAGTCCATCGTTGCAGCACCTTCATGTACTTCACCGATCTTGTGGTTCTTACCTGTGTAATAAAGAATACGCTCAGTCGTAGTTGTTTTACCAGCATCGATATGCGCGATAATACCTACGTTTCTGACGAGATGTAAGGGTTTAGATTCAGCCATTGTTACAAATTGTATGATAATAAAACTAAAATGACATAATGATACAAAGCGATATTTTAACCTTCTATCATTGTGTCATCCAGGCTACATTGACTTCTGCTCTCTTAATTTTCGTTTGTTATCGCAGATTTCATGACGATCCCACGATCTTTCAGCTGATGTTTGGTGTTTACAAGCAATGCGTCAGGGTCAGGATAGACCTCACCTTCCGTAAAAAGCGGGACCTTCATTCCTTCGATAGGACGCGCCAATGGTTCAATACCTTCAACATCAACCTCCTGAAGTTTACCCACGAAATCAATAATGGTGTTTACCTGCTTTCCAAGCGTCGCCTTTTCTTCCTTCCCCAAATGGAGCGCAGCAAGCTTCGCAAGATGATCCAACTCCTTGTCTGTAACTGTCATAACTCGAGACACAAAGCGGGTAAAGCAGTACGGGAATGTATAGGGATTTGGCCTGTAATTGCAATGGATTTACCATTGAAAACTTACTCTAAAAAGAAAAAAGCACGGACGATATCCGCACTATTTAGAAAAAAGAAGAAATTTGTAGTAGTTACTCTGAAACAGGTTTTAGCAGGCTGAACTGAGGAATCATCTGGTGAAATCTATTTTTATCCCTGGTCTCTGCGAGTGCTTTTAGTAGGGAGAGTTTCTGGTCATAGTAAGTAGAGTCGGAGTTATAAACATCCACCCACTCCTTAGAATGGTACAGATCTTTCGCCTCTTCGTAGGAGTAAAAATCCCTATACATTTGGAAGGAACCATACTTTGCCAAGCACTCTGATAAATGATCATTCACCATAGTACAAATTTGCTGTACTTCAGGCCTGCGCGTTATAGCTACATTCTCCTCTACAAACAGACTATAAATCTGCTCCCACATAGCTCTATTGTCCCACACTCTTATCGACTCAACAACGAACACAACTGTTTTACGGAGCTCTTCTATTGCGGGAAATGACGGGTCATTTCCTTTCATTTTATCAAGCTCGTCTTCAGAAGGTTCATAGTTACAAATCTCCAGTTTTGTATAAGGGTAAGGAGGACCACCAAAGCCATAATCTGTTTTACAAATGACAACCGGCTTTTTATCAATGGTAATAAGCAGTGTATAGGACTCTACCTTCGATGCAGACGTACTATAACTTTTTAATGAGCTACCGAGTAGCGCATATAAGTCTACTGGGATTTCTTTGTAAGATTGTTTTTTTTCGATTGTCATATAGCGAATATTTGTGTTTACGAAATTTGTTTACAGAACATATATTACACAATAACCAGATATTGTCAACCATTATTCACAAAGAAAAAATCCCGGAAATCCGGGACGTTTAAGAATAATAAATTACTTAGACTAGTTTACTGGCAGGGCACAGAACCGCTTTGTTCGTGAAGATAAGCGTTCTTGTCGTAGGATTCTGGAAGTCATTAATCGGAGCGTCATATACTCCTCCGATGCCGTTTATGCAAAGAGCGTGGTCCAACGCCAGCTCATGTCCCCCAGGGATGGGAATTGCTTTGCCCTCTGCTTCCAACTCCTCTACCTGAACAGACGAAATAGGATGGGCAGAAGAGCCTCCATTGTAGTAGATGTCCCCTACTTTCGAGATGAATGTAGTCGAGGAAAAGAAACCTGGGCCTGGTAACATGTGAGCCAACCGCATCACATGCGTTACAAAATCGTTTTGTGTATTCATAACAGATATTTTGCGTTTGCGTTAATGGTTTTTATTTATTCACAGATGATATACAATTAAAGATTTATGTCAATCTCATTTTCTCCCCCAAAACCGCACTTTCAAGCCCAAAATTGCTGCTTTATCGGGGTTTCCCTATAATAGTAGAAGATTTAAAACAAAAACTTTCCAAAACATGTTGAACGTTGTTTACGACACCAGCTACACACAGCTCCTTCCTCAGGGCGGTTTTCCGTACTTTGACGAGAAGATTCTTGAGCCGAAAGAGGCTATAGCTGCAGATGTTACTGCTAAGGTCGCTGCTCCGGCAAATGGAGGCTCGGCTGATGCGAGTGCTGCTTCGAATGGGATCCTCGGCGAGAAAGTGAAAGTGAAGAAGCCTGGCTTCTTCGACCAGTTCTTTCAGTGGATCTTCGGAAATCCGAAAAAAGCAAAACAGGACGAAGCAACGAAGATCGCTGAACAGGTGAAGGTTGATATGGACCATCAGGACGACCCTCTCACTGAGCAGATCAAGCAGCTTATCGAGATGCCTGACGAAAAGTACAACGACAAGCTCCTTACGTCTGAGCTGAGAAAACATATCCAGAAGGTTGAGAAGGAGTACGTAACGTCGCTTGCGGATTATAAGTCACATATGGCTCCAAGTTTCTGGGAGATCAAACCATCAGGAGTGAATATTTCAGGGCTTTTTGGAAAGACCTACTATGCGCACAACTATCCGTCATATATCGACTTTCTTTGGACAAGAGACATGATGAACTTCTACGACAAGTGGGATATGTCATGGTTTATCTATCCTGAAGAAGATGCTGATATTCAGTCTATGCTCAAGAGACGTTCAACGCAGCTCAGAGCTGAGATGAATGAGTCCTCTTCAAAAGGAATCACCATCGACACCGAGGTAGAACTCCAGTATCGCGATGTGGAAGACATCAGACAAAAACTCGCAACCCGTGAAGAAAGATATTTTGAAACATCATGTTATATTTCCCTTTATGATAAGAGTGAAGAAAAGCTTGCGGAAGAAAGCAAGAAACTCGAACAGAAAATTGCCGGTTATGGTATCAGAGTAAAGCCAGCTATTCAAAGAATGGATGAGGGTCTCAACGCAACGATGCCTCTCGCCCTTGACGATCTCGGCATCACGAGATCTATGGTGACAAGCTCGCTCGCAGGAAGTTTTCCATTCATTTCAAACGACCTTATAGAGCAGACAGGAATTCTCTACGGCGCAAATATGCAAACAGGATCGCTCGTTATTTTCGATCGTTTCAGCAAGAAACTGCAAAATGCGAACAGCGTCGTACTCGCGACATCCGGTGCCGGTAAATCATTCAGTGTGAAACTCGAGATCATGAGATACCTACTGCTTGGTATCCCGACTATCGTGATCGATCCCGAAAACGAGTACAAAGCGCTCTGTGAAAAGGTTGGTGGAACCTACGTAAATATCGCCATCAACTCACAGCAATGTGTCAATCCGTTCGACCTTCCTCCAAGAGTTGAAGACGTCGAATACGGCAAGGGAGACCTGCTCAGATCGCAGATTATGGCACTACTTGGTCTGGTCACCGTCCTCATCGGCGGCGTGACTCCTGAAGAAGAAGCACTCCTCGACCGTGCATTACAATCGACCTACGCACTGAAAGAGATTACTCTCGATCAGGATGACTATACAGGGAAACAACCTCCGATCATGGAAGACCTCCTCCACGTACTTGAAGGAATGGATGGCGGAAACAGCATCTCAGTTAGACTCAGCAAATACGTAACCGGAACGTTCGGAAAACTTTTCAACAACTATACAAATGTCGACTTCAACACCGGACTTACTGCCTTCTCTATTAGAGATCTCGACGAAGCGCTGAAGACTCCTGCGATGTACAACATCCTTAATTTCATCCGAACAAAGGTAAGGTCAAAGAAAGAAAAGAGATTACTCGTCGTTGACGAGGCATGGATCATGATGCAAAATGACACCTCTGCAAACTTCCTCTATGGAATGGTAAAGAGAGCCAGAAAATACGGTCTTGGAATCACAACTATCACGCAAGATATCGAAGACTTTGTGAAGTCAAAGTTTGGTAAGCCGATCATCACCAACTCTGCGTTACAACTTCTTCTCAAGCAATCAACAGCTTCGATCAAAGAGCTCAATAACGTTCTCGGCCTTTCCGACGCAGAGAAACAAAGACTCGTTGCGGCCAGCATCGGTGAGTGAGTCCTCTTCGCAGGAAACCAGCACGTTGCTATCAAGATCGTTGCATCACCATTTGAAAAAGAGTTTATCACTACTGACGTAAAATAAATATGACATTGAATAATCTCTTTAAGATTGACGACAATGAAAGCAACTCTGAGAAAAGCTCTGAGAATAATTCCATTCAGAAGGATTTAACAGATGCCCTTAACGGTCAACCCAACAATACTACTTTCAACTATGAAAATGCAAAGGAGCTTTATGAGTTTGAGATGGAAGGGTATACGGCGATATTACAGCAAGTTCATTCAGAAAAAGAAAGAAACACTATTCTATTAGATAAAGCTAAAATTAACCTCATATATGAAAGAAGTGATATTGCCCTACCCATACTCATATCCCTTCAATGAAACAAAGAGGTAGGCGAAGAATATGTTGAGGCACTTATTGCATACTGCCACGAAGACTGGGAGACGTTAAAGCAGATATCAGCTAAATGCGAAAAATTAATAAGCTTTATAAAACACAAAAAGAGCATTAAGCATCTTCGAAAGTACCATGAGTATCCTTATTACAATATATTCTCTTCAGACCCTAATGAACGAAAATACCTAAAAGGATCCCAAAAGCAGCCATGGGATATGAACTATTTAGATGAAAAATTTAAAAGAAATGCAAAATAATCAAACATTCACCGACAAACACCTCGCCTCTCTCGCAGCTATCATGCTTCTCGCTCCTGCAGTGGGTTTCATGCTGAAAGAAAAAAGCATCGACATTACCACTGAGGAGGAGTCATATGTCAAAAGCTATATCCGTTACGGCTACTATGTGCTTTTCACCTTACTCCTCGCCTTACTGGTACGAGGCGCATACAATTTTTTCTTTCCTCTCAGCGTCCTCTATCGGATAAATTACTGACTACTTGGTCTCGTTCTTGCGATGATTATCTTTGGAGTCTTTTCTATCATTAATAACAGAACATTAAGCTCTATCGCTACGACCAACACTGAATCTATGAGTTCCGACCTATCAGCTATAAGTTATTTCATTCCACTTTACAATTATTATCTTTGGTACAACGAGTCGGACGAGAACAATTGAATACTTAAAGAAAGCGTACTCCTCTGGTCACTCTATCTTATTGTCATAAGCATACGACCTAACACGATCGCTATTTTCCTTGGCCTCTTCATCATCATCGCCAGATGTATCATGCTTGCTGTCGGGCTTGATCTCTTAGGAACTAAGGGAAAAAACACTATCAATAAGATCTTCTATCGCAACATCGAAGAACTTATCGCTTACCCATTAGGATTCATCCTGAATGCGATCAAGACACTGTTTGGGAGATGACAATGATTACATAATGAAGTTGACTCACGAAAACTCACCTACTCACATCTCGACAAGATATCAAACCCACGCACGATTATCTCGTATCTTATGGTGCTCGGCACCGTCGGCTATCGGAGCTATGTGACCCGGCTTGCAAGCTGACCGACACTTGGCGTAAGCCTTGCCCTCCTGCCGCAAATCTTACGGGTAGGCAAGACACTGATGACTTTACCAAGCGGAACGCTACCAAGAATTCCGATTGTTTATACACTCCTCTTTGGTAAAAAAGATAAAGCAAGCAACCCAACAAATAATATTACAACTACCATTTAATATCTACTCGTTCACTTCCATGAAGCGTATGAAAAAGATTGTTGCATCACTGTTACTGTTAGGAGCTATGACCGGAGCGTTATGAGTAGTTTCTGCGACAGGTCGTTTTGACAGTTCGATACTCCAGGCAACACAGCCTATTCAGCAACACCTGGAAGGTGCCGGCTTCGCCGGTGCAGCGTGAGGTACGGAGTGAGTAAGAGATACCATCATCACGTTGGTTAGCAAAGTGATCGTGCCCGCGATTATTATTATCGGTGTTTTGATGGCAATTGTAGGGTTTTATGAGATCATGAGTTCGGAAAAAGAAGACGACCAGAAAAAGGGATTTCGTTATATATTGTGGGGTGTAGTTGGTATCCTTATCATGCTTTCAGCCTCGTTCATCGCGAACAGACTCGTATGATCATGAGGTGTGTTGGACTTCAGCGCGTTCCAGGGAAATACGGCTGCGCGGAAGCTCTACAGTACGATCATTTTCCCATTCCTAAAGATGATTATGTTCGTCGTGATCGGTGTACTCTTTCTGATTTTGATCCTCCATATGTATAGGTTTTTGATGAATCCGGATGAGAAGATTAAGCAGCATGCAAAGACTATCATGATATGGAATGCCATCGGTATCCTGACGATCATTTTTGCAAAAGGGCTTGCCGAGACCATTTATGGAAAGCAGGAAGATGTGATCAATCCGAGTGCGACATCGCTTGCAGACATAGGTACAGGAATCCTTGCTGACAAGTCATTTGGCTGGCTCTACGTCGTGCTCAACCGGGTGATGGGAATCGCAGGTTTTGTTATCCTTGTCCTCATCATCATCGAAGCTGTTGATCTCCTTAGAAACCCAACCGATGAGAAGCAGATCGAAAAGATCAAAAGAAATTTCATGTATATCATCATCGGTATCCTGATCATCGGTACCGCATATGTGGTGACTAACTTTGTGGTTTTACAGTAAGAAAGCATCTCCTTATTTCATATGAGAGTGAGTACCCGTCGATGGGTGCTCATTTTTTGATAATACATACCCATAAACGATACCCCGCAGCGCGAAGAACCAGTAGTTCACCATGCTATCTTCAAAGACATGCAAAAACATTCATTCAAGAAGAAGGCCAAGAAAACCAAATGAGAGACAGACCAGCAGCACCTTGTAAGGCGATCCATGATCACGGATAGAGTTATTTTTTCGGACGTTTCTCAGGACAAGGTATCGGAAAAGAAGCCGTAGAATCATGCCCGGTATGCCTATGTCGATAAGTATCTCGACGAAGAAATTTTCCGGCAGAATCGTTCCATGTCAGGTGTGGATGCTTGGTCCTGCTGAGCCAAGTCAATATCAGAGCGGGTTAGCTATGACATATGAAAGGCTGCCAAATTTTGCACTGACATGCGCAAGCGTCGATCACCGCTTAAATAAACTCAGCGCTCAGACGACAACTACTCCACCAATTATTAATCACCGGATATATTTACGCTTCGCATGGAAAAGAACGAACGCGAGTGCGATCAGTTGTAAGAAAATTCCGAGGATCGCTCCTCTCGATAAGGTCCGTAACACACTCACTGTAAAGACAATTCGTAATAGCGTTTTCACCCACGGACGACGAATATAATTT
The DNA here is from genome assembly GCA_017992195.1 of Patescibacteria group bacterium. GTDB lineage: Bacteria > Patescibacteriota > Gracilibacteria > Absconditabacterales > Absconditicoccaceae > JAGOPC01. The sequence goes on along the minus strand of JAGOPC010000002.1, from coordinate 62,609 downwards.
CTGCTATACCACCGCCAAAATCCAAATAGTCCTACGAACAGGTAGCCATAATTATTGGGCCCTGAGAAAATACCGCTGAGTCTCGCATAGCCACCAGGGCCAGTAAGATAGTACAGGGGCGGATTACGTCCAAACATCCGATCACCAAAAGGGCCGTAGCCTATAGTGTAAAAAATATCTGGCCAAGCCATCTTCGCCACCTGTCGGATCAATCCGAAGATAACAATCGATACAAGCAACCAAAATAGCCAACGCAATAACTTCTGTAACTTATAATTCGGATAACGCGCAAACACACTACCAACAAATATCGCGGTCAAAAAGAGCGAACAAAACTGGAGCCCATACTTGGCACCGACGAGCATGTCACTCATTGATTTCCCATTCACCTGGGAAACCACTACGCCTACGGCGCAGATAACAATGAAGACTACCCGTAAAATTCGCGTACGTTTCAGATACGGCACAATCTGCCTCCGATTTATGAGCGCGAAAACGAGAAGTAATACAAGCCGTATTCCGTCCCTCAAAATAACAACCGTTTCCGGGTGTAGTCGGCCTGTGCCATAGACCAATACCGTTACAAGCACATGATAGAGAGAGGCAAATAGAAGAAAAAGCCATAGCAGTATCGCCATGCCAAAAATGAGAAAACAAATAGATAAAGGTAATATAATGAAACTTGATTTGATTTGCAACAGTGCATGACTATAGTCGGTAGACGCCCAAAATAGCATATTTTGTCTTGTAGAAACCCCCTTTTGATGTTACGTCCCGATTTGACATATGTGTGTATAGACTTTGAAACGACAGGTCTCGATGCCGAACACGATGAAGCGATCCAGATCGGTATCGTCTCTTTTGATCATACCGGAAAAACGATCGACACTTTTTCAAGTTACATAAAGCCTCAGAAATCTCTTAATGAGCTCAAAGATATGGTGCGCGTCGTCACCGGCCTCAGCATAGACAATCTGCTGGCCGCTCCGTACTTTGCTGAGATCGCCGCATCAGTCCGCCCGTTCTTCCACGAGAAGACCGTCGTCGTCTGACACAATGTGCAGTTCGATATGCGTGTATTGAAACAGCATATGGACGTCCAGCCCTATAGCGTGATAGACACGTTCCCATTAGCGCAAGCGCTGATCCCTTTTACTCCAAGTTACGCGCTGGAGGTGCTCGACAAGTCTCTCACCGCTGCGAATAGCAAGAATGCGAAGCCAGCAACCGAGACTACCACAGCAGAGAGCAGCACCAAAGTCACTTCGCATCACGACGCTCTCTACGACGCTTATGCGACGCAAAGGTTATTCTTCGGTTGTATCGATCGTCTGACGACTATCGTAAAAAAGTATCCTGAGGTGATGATCTATCTTTCTCAAAGTGAAGCTCCCCTGGCAAAAATAATTGATACTGGTTCATCAGAGCATATATTAAGAACCACTACTCCTATCCTTACGAAGGTTTACACAAGCGACAAGAAATTAATTTCAGAAAGCGAACTTGATAAAGATGAGTTTGCTGATAAAGGAAAATATTTCATCGGAGATAAATCATTGAAGTCAGTTTTGAAAGCGCTGCCCAAAGAAAATGTTATGTATGTATTCTCACAAAGACACAAAACGCAACTCGCAAAAAATCTTCTACATGAGATCGGATTGACACACATAGACATAGGTTGACATTACATCTTCGACAAGAAACTTTTAGATTCGTTCTTCGCAAAAACAAACTTTGAACAATACGAACTCTACTTTGCACTGAAATATTATTTTCATGCAACGATGTGACACAGCACAGTAGATCTCAACAGTCAGTGAGATCGAAAGATCTATCACGCACTCAAAGAGACGCAAAAAGCAACAACAAAGTCAGCAGAGATTTTGACACACGAATACCTCTATGAAAAGATGCGCGACCAGTCGATCATGCCATATACAACTATTTTTTTCTTCGACCAGGATCGATGGTACGACACTCACATGAAGCGAGAACAAAAACCTTTCGATCTTTACTCGCTGTTACAGATTACTGACTCATTGATCTATAGAGACGGTCTACTCAATCCAAAAAAAACGTCTCCATGGGAGGCATTCCATACAAAGCTTGTGATCTTTATCGGTGTACGGCAAACAGAAGTTGCTGCTCTGCTTAAAGATGTCAGCAATAGCAATGTAGAAGTAGACAGCATCGTAGATAACACCTACTTTTATAAGTCAGCGCTCTTGATTACGCAGATCACCGATGCTCTACAGGCTCTCAAATCAGAAACTGAGCACGACGATTTCGCTCTACTTGAAGAGAAGCGGAACAGATTTATACAGATCGTGAGTAATTCCTCTTCGATCGCAACAAAGCTACAGGGCGAAGAAGTTCATTTCGTAGTCAGACCGCTTCACAGCTTTCTTGACTACAGCGAATTCCAGCAGTTGTTTGATACATATCAGACTATCTTCTTTTCTGTTCTCAAAAAAGACTGGCCGGCTCTGCCTGCGCCCGTTGATCCGACCTGAATGAGAATTCCTGAGATCTCTGACCGGCCAGGCAAAGAGAAGATCGACTACGAACACAAGAATATCTACATATTTTCGAACAATAAACAGATGTCGCAGGAGGTGCTTGTTTGGCTCCATAGTCACAAGCCCCTAAAGCATAAAGTACATGGAGAAAACATCACGGGAGGGAAGGGGAAAAACATCTTTGCGATAAAAGGATCACCTTATAACATCATTCTCGGCTGATATGATTTTTTTCTGCAATGTATTTCACAGAAAATAGCAATTGACAAAGTTTATACTTTGTGTATAAATGGACCATTGCAACATATTATTTCTGCCGATCTGCTCTATTATGGCGCTACCAGTATTTCGTAACAAAATTTCCTTCGTTTACCTACTTTCCTTACTGGTCGTAGCAGCTTTCATCTATCAACGAAACATCCCTATAGTTGGGAAGGAGGCAGACTTCTGATCGAATAACAGCGCTTATATAGCAGTCGACATACAATGATCAGCGACAACACCGCTCGACATTCCTGTTTCTATCATGACAGGTACGCTCATACCTTCAAGGCAACAGAGTCCAGTCACTAAAAATCAGCTGACTACCCCCAAAGTAACTCCTCGTCCAGCATATCGCCTTCCGACGAACAATACCTGCGATGCGGAGAGAGTACTCTGCGATAAGATAAAATTCGTTTGAACATTTTCCGCTGCTGACAAAAGAAAGCATCAGGCACTCATCATAAAACTTATAAAAGATATTGATGCTGCTCTTGATAGATCGACTACTCTTACGGACGTGCTCTACTCTATCACGCTCGACTCTTCCAAATGAAGTCGCAGATGACGAGCAGGCAGTTCGACGATCACGCTCTATCTTGGGAATATTCCCTCACAACAGGAACTGATAGAGATCATCACCCATGAGCTCGGGCATATTGTTGACTTAGGAATACTGAAGGGAAGCAGATATGTCAATCAAAGAGCATTTCGGAGTACCGATCGTCGTCTCTTCGCGATTGATGATGCTTCGCTCAGATTTTATGACATAAGCCGGCTCGACAACACTACCAGAAAAGCCAGTGCGACAGCGATGGGATTTGTCGGAGGTTATGCGATGAGCGATCCGTTTGAAGATTTTGCGGAAAGTTTCAATATGTATCTCAATCATCATAATGTGTTTGCTCTTCTTTCCACGAAAGATAGCGAGCTAAAGAAAAAATTTCTTTTCATGGAAAAATTATTCAATAAAAAGTATCTGCAGGCTGACACCGCAACGACGGCACAGATAAAGGACAGCCTTGATATGAGACCGCGAGATACCACGAGAGGATATTAATTTCTATTTGCGAATAGCGGATAAATCATTACTCTGATTTTCATGCTGCTGATTATCATCATTACAATCATCGTGACAGGCGCCCTCATAGTGGGAGCGCTCTATTCGTCGATCATTCCATTTTTTTCGATCGTCAGCGATACAGCGAATTACAATATCGCATATTACGGCGCTATCGGAAGCACAGAAAGGGCTCTAGTTTCGCTCAGGCATCATAAGGCATGATACGAGTGACGAGGTGGATTCAGTTGAGCAGACGCGATCTCCGGTGTGATCACGGACTTAATTACTGGTGGTTTTGGCATAGCGACAAGATGAACGAATGGCATGAAACGAGCTGTCACCTCTCTCACCAACGGTACCATCCCCGCATGATCAGGAGGGAATGTCGAGGCACTACTCGAGGGCACATGAAGCAGTGATTTCAACATGCTCTGATACGACGGTCTTACAAGAATTCCTCTTTATCTTGATAGCTCTCTGCTTCCTACCGAAAGATACACCGATGGGAATGTTGCTACGATCACAGCAACTAATGGCATATACATAGAAACAACACTCAGACTACCACCAAAAGTACTAGGCGGATTTGGATGAGGGGGACTCTACAAGCTCGACACCAGCAATGACGAAGATGGCGACAACGTCAAAGATGATATTATGGTCAATCGATGATTTCAGGGCAAAAATATTGCACTAAATCAATGACGATCTATTATCCCCCACATCAAAGTAGATTATGATATCGAACAACCTATCTACGATTTTGAAAACGCTATCAGAGAAAGCCATATAAACAATGTAAGTGACTCTGTCGGAACAAATACACCAAATTTTTTCATTGGAGATCCTAGCGGCGACTATGAGTTTAATGTGATCACGCAACCTACGATCGCGATGTCACTTGTTACCTGACACAATGCCATCCCTGCACAAAATACGGTAATCGACTCGACAACAGGATTCAGCATCATTCTCAATGACAGCAATCTGGGAGAACCAACACTCAGTTTCAATCTCGTCAATAAACTCTCATCGACAATCGACCAGGTCTTCCCGTTCCTCGAATATCAGATCAAAATATGTGAAACATGAGTTGCCTGTAACATTCCTGTCTCTGACAGATACTTCCGCATCGATGCCTCATCAAAGATCGGCGAGTATAACGTCCATATCAGGCTCAATAAGCCAGTGATAGAAAACGATAGCAGTTCTGATTTTGCGATCGTATTTTAGTCCGATTCTCGTATAATTATCAATTCTTACATTGCTAATTTTTCATTGAACGATATGCGACATATTGAAATAAATGAAACAAAGAGAAAGCATCCGTTTTCCTATAAGCTTTTAACTGTCCTGCCGGGCATCCTGGCTCTACTGATCATCTGCATCATCATTTTCGGTTACTCTCTTTTCATTTTCGGTGACGCTGCAAAGCATGAGACCACATCATTCGTTATAGCAACCTTCATACTCGTCTACTATATACGATGGCTTATCAGATGATTTGAGTATGCGACTTTTATGATCATCGCCGTCTTCCAACTCCATCAAGCCAACAACCACAACTACCATAACGTACTCTTCGCTCCGCAATGACTTTCTCAAAAAGATAAAAGATTGAAACAGGCACTTCCAAAAGACAAAAACGCAGAGGATGTGATTCATCGATGTATGATCCCGATGGTTAACGAAAGTTATGAGATCCTCCACGACACTCTATATGCGCTTACAAAAAGCAATTATAACCCCGGGAAACTTGCCATCACCGTCAATGGGGAAGCTGCAAAAAAAGAACACTTTCTCGCTGTCCGGGAAAAATTGGAAAAGAAGTTTGGATGAATATTTTGATATTTTGATTATACCCTGCACGAACTTGCAGCCGACGAGATGATAGGCAAATGAGCCAATATCACTACTGCAGCAGAAAAACTTTACCAAAAAATTCTCACTCATTTCAAGACAACTCCGGACAACATCTTGGTCACCACACTCGACGCGGACACCAACGTCGACAAAGAGTATTTCTCGGTTCTTACCTATACGTATTTGATAACGCCCGACAGAAAACACAAAGCCTATCAGCCTATTATTTTCTTCTTTAATAATTTTTGGCAGGCACCTTTTTTCTCAAAGATCATCAGTCTGTTTAATAGTTTTTGGATCCTCTTTAATTTCACGAAGACTCGCTGAACGAGAAATTTCTCAACCCATGCCCAGCCTCTGGATGGCTTGATAGAGACGCATTTCCGGTCGAAGCAGACAATAGTAGAAGATGGTCACCAATACCGGAGAAGTTATTTTGCAATGAAAGGAAGATACGAATGTGTGCCTGTCTACGCAAAAGTCTACCAGGATTGTAATCTGAACACCTCAGTAGCAAAAACTGCTGATGCGCAATACAAGCAGATGAGAAGATGGTCGCATGGAGCTGAGGACGTCGCGTATAGCTTTTGTCAGATGGCCGATCAGCGGAAAACGATTCCCAGATGAACGACTCTTTTTGAGTGTATCAGACTGTTTGAATCGATAGTACTCCGATCAACATTCCACGTTGTTCTCCTCGCTGGACTCTTCTTCACCTTTTTCAAAGATATCCAGCTCAGTAACTACGTCAGTCTCGGAGCCGCTATCTCACTCTTCGCAAAGTTCTCTATGGTCCTGATGATCCTGATCATCGCTTTCCAGATCGTCTTCTGCCCGCGAAAGCAACTCAAATCACGACCAAGAAAAGTGCGAGAGCTTTTCAAACTCCTCTTCGCATTCGCGATATTAGTCGGCCCAACGCTGCTCTTCTTCTCATGAGTTCCCGCACTCCATACACAAATTGCATTGATGCTTGGCAAGCCAATGAAGAAATTTAATGTGACGACGAAGGTGAGATAATATGCTTTTTCTCTTTATAAATGATTCATCTAACGTTTTCTTTTACGCTCCCCGCTAGGGGTTACTTTTTGGTCATCGCCTCAAAAAGTAACCAAAAACGGCTAGCCGAATATAGCGTTCCGTATATATAGACATTCTTTATGCGTCTACGAAGCATCTCCACACCCACACGTGGGGCCCAGTGTCGATGCTAACGGTATTATAAACTATCAAGGACAGACTCGATATTTCCACGCCATATATTCGACAAAAAAATCGGCGAATAAAAAAACATTGAGATACATATTACGACATCAGTCCCACAACCCCTATCATCGCTGCATTATCGGTCGAATAGACCTTTTTCATAGGGCGCACGAGCGGGATAGATTGCCTATCAAAGGCTTCTGAAATGATGACTGAGTTTTCGTTCGTCTTCATGAGTTCCTTAGCTGAAAATCTTTTTTGTGCGAACTCGCCGGCGTATTCGAAGAGTCTGTCATTGGCCGAGACTCAGCCGACGATACCGATAGACTTTGCACCATGCTGGTGCGCAGCCTGGATGAGTTTCTTCGCGAGCACCTCGACAACGGCCTCCTGGAACTCATACGCTATGTCGCAGATCAGTTGTTCGTCTAATGGAGTGCCTTCTTTTTCTAAGCTACTTAATAAGTAATGCACCTGAGATTTCATCCCTGAAAATGAGAACTCGTATTTGTCGTGATCGAGAAAGATACGCTTGAACTGTACTCTCTCATTTGGTTTTCATAGCAGTGCTTTTTGCCCGACTCGTACGCCGCCGGGGTATGGTCACCCAAGCATACGTGCAACTTTATCGAAACACTCCCCGGCTGCATCGTCCAACGTCTGACCCAGCTTCGTAATTTCCATGTCTTCCAGTTTCGGCCCATTCGTAATTAGTAACTCGTCATTCGCAACTGACTTGTTATTTATTAGGTATATTTCATTATGTCCCCCCGATGCAGTCAGCACAACCCGCGGAAATGGAAGTTCAGCAACGTTTCTCTCCAGTAATATGGAAAAAATATGCCCGTAAATGTGGTTCACACCTAGGACTTTTTTCTGGAGATGGTCGCCGAGCATGTGTGCAGCCGTCTTCCCCACTAAGAGCGATCCGCCGAGTCCTGGGTTCACAGTAACGCATATTTGATCAGCTGCAGAAATCGACTCAAGTCCGACCTCTTCGATCAAGCGAATAATCTTCTCCGAGTGCAATCTATATGCAATTTCTGGAACAACTCCCCCGAACTTCTGATGATCCTGCACCTGCGAGTACGCGACCAATTTCTCCACTGAAAAAACACCATCGGCATAGGAGATGATTCCCACCGATGTATCATCACAACTTGTCTCTATCGCAAATGTCTTTTTCATCATAAGAAATTAATAATCTACATTCACCTTCATCTTCTCCGGTATCAAAGATTTCGGCACAATGATTTGCAATATGTTTTCTGTCGAGATCGACGACTGGATGCGATCAAAATAGATATGTGGCGGAAGTTGCACCTCCTGCTGGAAGTCGCCCCGGTAGCAATCCTGCTGCAGCGGAAGCAGATCCTCCTTGATCTTCGGCTGAGTTCTCTTACCGGTGATAATTAATTTATAATCTTCAAAATACATCTCCACACTTTTCTTCTGTACTCCACCGAGCGGGATAATAATCACGATCTCTCTTGGAGACTCATACACATCCATAGGTATCTGAACGCCTGTCATACTGTAATCTAAAATATAAAATTTATTATGCATTTTTAATGTAGTTTACGAGTCCCTTGCCATATTTACGATACGAACCACTTCATCTTTTAGATCCGCTACGTCGTGCAGATAGTGTAAGCGAATATCGCCGTGATCCTCTTCATCTCCTTCAGAAAGAAAGATAATAGACCCGTAGTTAAATAAACTTTGCAGGATAGTACTGGCGCTTGCGGTGATCGCCTTTATTTTATCGGTATCGAGTGTTTTGATCTCTCTACTGAAAAGTCATTTTTGATTCCACGAGGTGATAAGATGTGGCGTCACGATAGTGTAGTCAAGCAGGTAGTTAATATAGCTGAAGAGAATGGTTATACCAACCATGATAACGATCAGTGTAATGAATATGATCAGCACAACACCGAAGGTGGAACCGGCAGAGACGCTGCTGTTCGCAAAGAGCATCTGCCAAAGCAGTATAGAACCAATGATTCCCAGAATAGTCGCGAGCGCCGGGAGCACGACGAAAAATATCAGATAGATCCTGTATCTGCGAAAGAACATGATCTGATCTGCACCATACTCGGCAAGAGCTTTCTGGTAAGCTTCAAGCGGGGCGCGCGTGTCGAAATTAGAGAAAATTTTCATCGGTCCTCGGTGAGCTATTAAAGTTCCTTTTTTCTAAAGATAAGCGCTCCCAAAGTCAACAACAATACAATGTAGACACAGGTGACACCTATTGCGCTGAGAAATTGTGCGCCGGCGACCTGAGAGATATTGGGCACATCGAGAAACTCCTGCAAGCTAATAATGGTATAGTTTGGGATGACATAGTAAATTCACTTTACCAGGAAACCAAATGCGGGTGCAAAGACCGTTGCCTTCAGCGTGGTCACATAGTAGACGACAAAGCTCATCATATGCCCGAGCAGATAGATGATCAGCGTGGCAAATAACGCAACAAACGGCGAGACAAACGTTGAAAAGAAGACGACCACGGCCAAGGTTAATAACCGGGAAAACAAAATACCAACCAGCACTAACGGATAGAGCGGATTTCGTGGTATATGATACAATGCTCCTACTCCCGCGAATGCAGCACTCAAGACAATCCGTAGTAAAAATAGCACTAAGGCAAATCCCACATATTTTCCCCAGATGATGTTCACTCTCTTAATATTTTTAGACAGCAGCAAAAAGATGGTTCACTGTGAGATCTCATTTGCGATCAGATACGATCAAAAAAACAACGTCATGATCAGCCCGCAGATCTCTATCACTGCGAATCCCATATCCTGCACGATTTTACCCTGCTCAGAAAGAGCCAGCGAACCGGCGATCGTCGTACTCAGCAAGAGAAGAAATGCGATAAAAAGCACCACATAGACAATCTTCTTTCTCAGAAATTCTTTGCCTGTATACCATGCTATCGCCCACATTCTTGACCGTCCAATGGATAGGTAATAAAACTACTGCGCTATCTTTCGTTTTGATTGCTCCTTATTGAAAAGTTGCGAATTCGGAAATATTCTCATGAAGACCTTACCGATCATGTCCTGCGGAGTCACCAGATAGTTACTTCCAGAGTAACATCAAAGCCCAAAGCAGCAGCGGCTGTCTGTACTAAATCCTCTGTTATCTCCCAGTACAAAAACTCCTCCCGTCGTTACATCAAACGACGTAATACCGCATCTTGCTTCTGTCAACGCGCCTTCTGGCAGGTACGGCTCTGCATATTTCTGGCACGAATTAGCCTCACCTGTCTTACAGATAGCAACACCTCCGTTCTCCAGTTTCACCGTATCACCAGGCAAACCAACCACACGCTTGATGTACGGTAGCTTCTGACCATGCGGCACAAACACCACCACATCGCCTCTCTTCACCTGGCTTATCTTATCAACGATCACAAAATCATCTTCATGAAATGTCGGCACCATACTACTTCCCACGACTGCGAATGGCTGGAAGACATATATTCTGATAACCGCAATCACACCTGTTACAAAGATAACAAATGCTATTACATCGAAAAAATCCAACATAAATTTTTTCCATCATCTTGGCTGTCCCACGATGGACTCTTTACGGTTAGCGAAAATTCACATAATATAATACGTATTTTAATAATACAAAACTTATAATATTCTACTCAGCGGAGGGCGGTTAGAATGGCAGATCGTCTGATCCGAGAGAATCATGATCGACGTGAGCAGCATGTTCATGCTCTTCTCCCTGCGGACCTCTCGCATCGAGGAAGATGAAGTTCTCAACAATAATCTCTGTCGAATACCTGTCATTTCCATTGCTGTCTTGCCACTTTCTTGTCTTCAGTCTTCCCTCAACATAGACCTTCTTTCCTTTCACAAGATACTTTCCAAGCACATCAGCACTGTTACCGTACGCAACACATCTGTGATACTCAGCCTCCTCTAAAAGGTTTCCGTCTTTGTTTTTGTACTTTCTGTTGGTTGCAACAGTGAAGTTCACCACAGAAGCACCGGTACTTTCGATCTTCTTCACCTCCAGATCACTCGCACATCTTCCGATAATCGTTACTCTATTCAGATCCAATGTCATCCTACCATAGTTAGGTAATAAAGCAAATTCTTACAGACTATACCAACTCTATATCCATCACCGCCCTAAAATCAATCCATTTTTCCCAAAAACCCCGTTATCAACTTATGATAATCAAAACTATCCATCTAACGTTTTCTTCAATCAAAAAATCCCCCGTAAACAGGGGATCAATATTCTGCAGAGCGCCTTTTAGGAGTCTACAAGGTCAGAACTTCTTTGATAGGCGATAATGCCTGTTACGACCAGGATGATACTACCGGTAAAAAAGCTATAAAACCAACTCCATGAGTCATATTGAAGCTTAAATGCTATCGCTAATGCGAAGCTAACACAAGCCAAGCATATACACGATACCCCGACAAAATAACCAAAGGATGTTGTCGCGGTGCAGTTCCTGAGAGATGCGCCCATTATAAAGAGAGCTGTCTCTGCAAAAAATGTGGCCAATGCTAATCCACAATAGAACACGAACCAACTATGGTTTTGTATCCCTATTGAAATAGCTAAAATAAGAGAAAAGGCAGAAGCAAGCCACGAAAAAACAACGGGCAATAATTTTTTATTTCGCATGAGTTTCACGTTTTGTTTAAGTCGTCATTATAGTCCTCTTTATAGAGATGTCAATCCGTACTCTCTTTCTCAGGCACTCCAACGGACAGGCCCCAGCTCACATTGAAAAACCAAATAAAATATGTACTATCCTCAGCACGCCTGGATGGTGGAACTGGTAGACACGCTAGACTCAAAATCTGGTTTCTGCAAGGAAGTGGGGGTTCGAGTCCCCCTCCAGGCATGTTTAATGTCAATTGATATTAGCTATATATCCATCATAACAGAGAAATCCGGACAAAACGTTCGGATTTTTTTATTATGGAAGAAGATGAGACAGAGTATCAATTTTGTGTTCACTCAAAAAAGGTATTACCAATAGCGAAATAGTAATACCTTTTTTGAAAGAGGTTTTTTCTTACATAACCTCCAGAGAAATTATTTCAGCTTCCATCAACCTCGCATTTGTGGGCATGCTAAATAGCAACACCTCATTCTTTTCTCTCAACACATTCATCAAACGTTTTTCCTCATCTCCGTACTCAAGAAAATCCGAGACAACAATAATAAGCCTCCTCTTTGGCAACTTCGCCTGCTCCGCAAGCAGCTCATGCAGCGACGACTTGTAACGAGGAAACAGCGACCCAGTCTTCTCGGTAAACGCATCCAAAAAAAACTTCTGGTAAGGAAGTTTTTCAAGACCCAGAAATGATTGACCATCATTAATCCGCCCGGTGATGTGAGCTTTTCTCGACCCGAAATAAGACGTGAGCTCCACAAAAAATTGGAGAAAAAGTTTAGTATTATCTCCTTTCCGATTGTAGTTTATGTCGCAGCAAAGGTGTATGTCCAATGCTTTTTCATCATGAAATAAGTTCACGAAAAGTTTGTCATACTTAGCAGACATCTTCCGGTTGATGCTGCGCTTTTCATCACCAGGCGTGTACTGCCTGTTCTCGGCAAGGTCGATACCGGCGCCGTGCATGAGTGACGAAAAATTACCGCTTCCGCGATGGCCGATCTTTTTTTTTAGCTTGAGAAAATAGTCGAGCATCACGTTTTTATTTATAAATTTTTGCATTTATAGATTTATGACTTTTTAGCCAAAATCTCTTTCAATTTCAGCGCGTCATTCCGCTTTCTATTCCCGTATTTGGTGTATTGCATAAGTTCGTGTCACTTTCCTGCGATAAGAACGTTGTCGCCAGGCTGAGCGAGATCGACAGCCATGCGAATGGCAAACTCTCTTTCCGGAAGGATGAAGAACGTCTCTCACTCTTCTCTCGGGATGCCGGTTTTAATCTGCGCGATGATGCTCACGCGATCTTCATCATAGGTGTCATCATCAGTCACGATCACGATATCAGCTTTCTCGTGCGCGATACGACCCATCTGTGGACGCTTGTAGAAATCTCTTTTACCGGTTGTGCCAAACACGAGAATCACCCTGCCTGATGTGATCGCCTTCACAAATGTCAGCGCACTATCCAACGCGTTTGGCGTATGAGCAAAGTCAACAAAATAGTTCACTCCGCCATGCTCTATCTTCTGCATACGCCCGCTGACCACCTGGACAGAACCGATCGACTTCGCGATCTTCTCTGCATCGATACCCAGCAAGATACCGGCACCAAAGGCCGCAAGCGCATTGTAGACATTGTATCTTCCGAGTAACGGCATCGTCGTCGTATAGGTCGACCCAAGGTATGAAACAGTAAATGTCGTACTGTCACTCTTCAAAATAATATTTTCTCATTTGAGTGCAGCAGAGGCAGCGATCGAATAACTGAGAAACTTATCAAAATTCATCTCCTCCTCCCACTGGCGACCACTCTCGTCGTCCTTAGGAAAGACCGCATATTTCACTGGCTTCTTATTTTTCAATACGCTCTGGAAAAATTTCTTTTTCGTGTTCGCATACGCTTCAAAGGTCTTGTGATAATCGAGGTGCTCATTTGTGATATTCGTCAATATCGCCATATCGAAATCTACGCCTGCAAATCTGTTCTGCGCAATACCGTGCGACGCAACCTCCAGCACCGCATAGGTACATCCTTCATGTTTTGCGGTTGCCAAAATTGACTGCAACTGTGCCGGCTCCAGCGACGTAAAATGATAACGATTTGGCATCTCTCTATCGCCTATCTTAATATTCGCTGTCGAGATCAGCAGCGCCTTTCCGAGATTATCATTGACTACTTTATGGATCAGATTGCACGTCGTCGTCTTCCCGTCTGTCCCCGTCACACCGATGATAAACATCCCCTGTGCCGGATTGCCGTACTTCAAAACTGCCCGCTTCGCAGCAAGGGTCTTGATCATCCTATAGACGTAGGTCTCCGAAAAATACGGGAACCAAAGATTGTAAAGTATCACCTTTTTCAATAAATTTTTCATCCAAAAAACCAGATAATAAAGACATCTGGTTGTATCATTTTTTTTACGTGTTGCAAGACATTCAGAAGAACTCTTTCTACTATTCGATTCTACTTGACAAACACACCCCTGGGATTACAATTTCTCCTATGAAATCCATCGACCTTATTCAGCCCAGACACTCCTATGCTCCTGAGCAGTGAAAGTGACATGTCTACACGAATACTTCCCTACGATCTGTTGGAGCAAAACTCCAGGATGCAGGCGTGGATGTTTCTCTGCACGATGAGAATATTAAGCAAGCCGAGATAAAAAGTACTATTGTATGAATGAATTTATTGGGTGCTCCATATATTCCAGTTGTTATCGAGAGAATTAAAAAACTCAGAGAAGACCATGGAGAAGAGTTACAGGTCGTACTAGGATGACAGGCGATGACAACAAATAGATGATTAAGCGATCAGCAATTCCACGCGCTCTTTGGAGACAATGTATTCAATGGTATGAAGCCCGGAATATTGGAAACGCTTGTAGGAGTTGACCACCTCAAGAGTGAGCATCAGACCTCTCTTATCCCGATGTACGACAAGCTCTCAGATGACGAGTTCAAAAAGTATTTCAGTGGCGAAATCTCATTTTTTGTCTCTCAGGGATGCAGCCAAGGGTGCTCATTTTGTGCAGCAGTCAAAGGAACTCCTGAGAAATATAGAGACATGAATATCATCCATGACGATCTTTCATATATCGCTACCAGGCTTGAAAAGCTGGGGATTCACAATATTTCTATGTACATATCAAATCTCGATGTATGGCAAACGCCTTCCCTCTTATGAGTTTTTGCAGATACAGTAAAAAGCGTAAAGGACGCTCATCCTGGATTTTCATTTACAATGCGTGGACTCGCAGGCACATCATTCTTCGTAAAAATTCATAATCACTACCCGCATATCGTCAGAAAGATCGTAGAAGCAGGCTTTGATAACGCCGGATATGGCGTAGATGGTATCGGAGAAGAGGTCCGAAAAGGTATCAAAAAACCTCAAAACAACGAAAAGAACATTCTCGATGCGATTGAAATTTCTAGGAAAGAGTACTGAATCACGCCGGAGTTACTCATGGTCTTTGGTCATGTAGGAGTTGATAATGAAGAGACCCTGAAAAGAGATCTTACCTTCGTCGAAAACATGGTAGATCAGTTTTGAGCCGTCCCTCGTCCACATATATCAAAGCCTTTTATCCCGGGAAACGATGGTCGGATCGACGCAAAATTTCAGGAGAAGATCGCATTGCTCATAAAACACCCACATCTCTTCCAGGCATTAGATTTCACTGCGTTGGCAAATAATATTACTCACGACGATCCTCACTTTAGGAAGTTAGTGAATCAGTATTATCTGGAGATGTGTAAGTTGAAAGGAAATACGACGTTGCCTATTGTGCCGTACGAGTTAGGAGATAGCGACGATGTGATTAGGCAAAAGAAAATATCAAACGAAGGAAAATTTGACAGATAGAAAGAATAAGCTAAAAATGCGGGGATTTTTTTGTTATGGTCTACTGCCCTCAATAATATATACAGGGGAAATAAGAGAAGTCTGCAGTTCCTGCATTTCATATGCCCTTATATCTATGAAACCAGCTTGCATTAATAACTCCATGTATGTTTTCTGAGAGTAGAAGAAGTCTTTTACGCGAAGATCGTTCATTCAGCCAACTCACTTAAGGATGGCATATATTTCGTCTCCCTCCTGAAGATTCTCTTTTTTTTCTAATCAAAAGGAAATAAAATCCAATCAGTTAGCCTCCTCCCGATTTCCATTTTGGATATAGATCTTTCATCAACTCTTTACTAGTTTGTAAAGTGAATGAAGAGTCTTCTGTATCTTTTCTTTTGTGTCGAAGGTGCAAAACACATAATTTATTAAAACGGCATCAACGTCTTGTATATCTTTTAGGTCAGCTTCAGACTCGACTACCCTGTAATCTCAGCCAGAATCATTCTGTTGTGCGACCTGGATCATATTCGCAGAGAGATCAACGCCTATTATATTCGCTCATTTCTGATGAAGGATATTCGTGAATTCTCAAGTACCGCATCCATAATCCAGTATCTTTTTATTTTGTAAATCTCCTAGAAGCTCTGTAAGTTTATTATAACCGAGCAGTTGAGTTTGATTAGATTTTTTCCAGAAGCTACTATAATCACCTGCTATAGCAGCATACGACATCGCCTGTCACAGAGAGCTTTGCGTATTATTAATAAGATCTTCTTTGTGTCATTGGGTGTCAAAAGACCCGGCTTCTATAGCATCTTTCGAGTTTTTCATGAAGAGAAAAGTTAGGAATAAATGATCTAGATCATAATTCCTATTTCAGACAAGTCAATTGCGAGAACAAAGATATAATCGGATTTTTTCGTCGATTACTAGCAAAAAGACATATTTTATATATACTTAGATTAAAGCATTTAAGCTCTTATTATAACATATTCATGAATAAAGATATTTCCAGAATCCTATCTCAGATCGGATTAAATGACATAGAAAAGGATATTTATCGACTATGCCTACAGCATGGGTTTTTAGGCATTACGACTATCGCAAGGTTATTACGCCTCCCGAGAACATCGATAAACGATCGTGTAGAGAAGTTGGCACATGAAAATATCCTCATACAGCAAAAAGCAAGCAAAGGGCATAAGTTTAGCGCAGCTAGTCCTAACGACCTAATAAGCAAGCTTCTCGCAACGAACCAGCAAAATACGGAGCTTATTAAACAAATAGAAGCTAACAAAGTAGCTCGAGAAGAAATAGGAGCTTATCACACTCTTCTGCCAAAAGTGAAGTTTTATGAATGAGGAGAGGTTTTTAGAGTGATTCACTCAAAGATAAAAAGATCAGGAGCAGGATATTTTATCTCAAATATTGATGCAATAATAAAATACACCAATCGATCATTACAAAAATTGGCAGATGAGTTCTTCTTATGAAAGAAAAACACCGTAAAAGAAATCATTTTTGACTCCCCTGTAGGAAGAAAATATGCCCAGTTAATGAGCAAGAAATGACATATCGTTAAGCTCTTACCAGTAAAAGAACAGGTGAAATATGCTTCAGATATAGCTCTCGTGGATTGATTTTACTACCATACAACGTTTTGAGAGATCATATCAGCAGTAGAGATAGAAAATACGATATATTATGAAACGAATCTACTCTTATTTAACACGATATGGGAAAGAATATAATTTTTCACATAAAAAAACTCTCCCCCGTATTGCTACGAGAGAGAGAAAGCGCACACACAAAAATTTATGTGAGTATTATCTAACAGCTTTTTTGAAGTCTGCACCAGCCTTGAAAGAAACAACTTTCATTGCAGGGATCTTGATCTTTTCCTTTGGATTTCTTGGATTAACACCAGTTCTAGCAGCTCTCTTAGAAGACTTGAAAGTTCCGAAACCCTGGATTCTTACTTCATTACCCTTCTTTACAGAAGCGATGATTCCTTCGATAAGAACGTTAAGAGTGTCGTTAGCGAGTCTTTTAGAGATACCAAGCTTAGAAGCGAGGAATGCGATCAGTTGAGTCTTAGTCATGATGTTATATAACAATAAGAAATAAAGACCCTAGGAATATAGACGTTAGTAGGCGCTTTTCAAGGGATTCGTACTATTTCCCGTCTTTGCGCCACAGAGACTAAAATGGCTATATTAAGCCATTTAGGCGAATTTGGACGGCCAGAGAAATAAAGTTGGTGTTGACAAATCGAAGAATCCTCATGCCATCGGATGCCGCTACGGAAGCAGGCTCTTGAGTTTTTTCAATCATCTCGAAACTTTTTGTCTGATCGTCTGTTCTGAACTCTTCAAAATTTTTGCAATTTCTTCGTATGAGTACTCCTCCACAAATTTCATATAGATCACTTCTTTATAGTCTCATTCGAGTTTTTCTATCGCAGCGATGATAGCGTCATACTCTCGATTGGTTGAAAGTGTCTGCTCCACATCATCTTTTCATCCAAGCGTATCTTCATATCCTTCTGCATCATCATCGCGTCAGGCACGCATCTGACTGAAGTGAATCGAACTGTGCGCCTTGAAGTTATCTTTCACCAGATTTTTGAAGATGGTTCGCATCCACGAACTCAGCCCCGTCTTCACATCAAGGCGCTTCAGATTCTCCCGCAGCTTCACATAGTAAGTAGAAAGTATGTCGTCGATCTCTGCATTATCGAGAAAATAGGTTACCTTGAGATAACGGAAAAATATATCAACAGTATCGTTGTATAATATAGTAAAGGCAGCTTCTTCGCGCTGCTGCAATCTCTTTAGAAAACTGGTATCGTATGATTTCATATTTACTCTGCGGAAATACTAGTAGAGAGTTATTCTCACCTATAGTTATAATAACGATCATTACAACTATCTGTGACATTATTTCGTGAAACAGTAGAGCATGCCGATAGGCGTATCCTTTTCGATCAGCTCTATCTGTTCGACCGAAAAGAATGCATGTTCACCGCTCTCAACAATATCTTTATGACTATGTGATCGGTCTTTGATCCTGTAATTATTTCCATGGATATTGTACTCATAACTACGTCTTTGATAGTTCTGCAGCACGACAAGCTTTCACCCCGGCTTCAGGACCCTATAGGCCTCCTCAAAGAAATGTCCTAAGTCACTCAGGTGCAGCAGCACAAAAAAACAAAGTGCAATATCAAACTCACCATCGGCAAACGGCCATACTTCTTCTATATCGGCAACAACTTTCTCTATACGTGCCGGACCGCGCTTGAGGAGTTTTTCCGCAACATCCATTGCAACATAACGAACCTTCTTGTCCTGAAAATACTTATACATTCTGGCATCGCCAGCACCGATATCGAGAACAACACTCCCTGTGATCTCTCTGGGAAGAAATCTTTGAAACAATCACTTATCGTAAGTTGTCAATCACTGATGAAACGTCTTATAGAGCGCCGCGGCGTCATTATATCCTTCCTTACTACTCACAACTGCGATCTTCGTCTTTCTATAGCTCATCACAGATTCTTATCAATATAAATCACAAATCATAAATGAGTTATGAGGGAGCCTTATCGTTTCTTCCCTCCTCCTACAACCATCACACGGTTCTTGTCTCCTTGTGGAGGCAACGATGGAGCTGGACTAGAGGTCTCTTTCTTGCCGTCGTTGAGAGATTCGAGAATCTTCTCACCAAGTGTATATTTCATCTTTTCTTCTATGTCCTTGTCAGTAATGTGCAATATCTTTTCGAGTTCTGCAGCTTTTTCAGCACCCATCTTGATATGATAGTAGTACCTGCTGAGCTCAGAAACGATTCTCGAAAGATCATCATTCTTTGTCATAAGCTCCGTAGTCTTCTCCTTGAGGATCACATTCTGCTGGAGATGCTCCTGAGCATCGTGCTGCACATTCTCAAGCTGTCTTTTACACTCATTGAAGTTGTCTCTGAGATCGTCTATCAGACCTCTATGTTCATATCTCAAAAAGAAGATCAGATATCCGAGTCCACCGCCGAGAAGAAAAACGAGAATAAAGTAGAGAGCCATGAGTCGAAATAAGGGTAAATATGATAAAAATGTATGGAACAGAGCCTAGATTGCAATACCAATCGGCGGGAAAAGTATTTTTGCTTTTTTATAAGAAAATCTTTATAATGGAAGCATAGAAATTTATCTTCTAGAAATACAAAACGATGGACAAACAAAACGAGTCACTTACAACTCTTCTTCATTTATTGAGTAAGATCGAGAACGATGCTATCAAGGCGAGAGTTCTTATCCAAAAAATGTATGGAGACCAGGGCATAAGTATCACTGAAGCGGCGGCTCCTAAGGCAGCAGTTGACACATCAGATGACGATGCAAACATCAAAGTGATCGAAGGAAGCTTCGATGGTAACTTTATGCAAGGAAACGACGGGAAGATCTATCCAGTTCCTATGAACTATGCAAGCAAGACTAAGCTTATCCCTGGTGATATGCTTAAGCTGCGCATCATGGAAGACGGAAAGCTTGTCTATAAGCTGATCGCTCCTGCTCCAAGAAAATTCGTCAAAGCAAAGCTTTCGAAGACGGAAGAAGGGAAGTTTATCGCCCTCACCGAGGAAGGAAAGACCTACTCGCTCAATCAGGCAGCGGTCACATTCTTCAAAGGAACTATCGGTAATGAGCTCTCTATCATCGTCAACTCAGCTGAGGAAAATTCAGCTGCAGCGATCGAAGCACTTATTGATAAGTAGTCAGATATTTAGACAAAAATACTATAAGAAAAAGCTCCCTGCGGGGAGCTTTTTAGTTAAGAAATGATATATGAAGAATACACATTACTGCGTGTAATAGTACCTCATGCCTGTCATCGGTCCGCTACATGAACCAGCAGTCCATGACCATGTTGTACTCTTTGCTACTCTACTATTACATCCGGCGACGATACCATCAAGCGTCGTTGCATCAGTGGCATGGGTGATAAGTATACCGCTGCTCATGAAGTTTGAACTTGCTCCGTCACTTTCTGTCTGAGAGAGCAAGATCGCCGCATTACTTGCTACTCCATTTCTTACGATAGAGATATAGCCATATCCTGTCGTGTAACTGCCGGCAATATCAGGAGAGACGGTCGACGTCTCCAGTGGATCGTTTGGCGTGGTAGTCAGATACCCGCTTAACAAAGGAGCTAACACAGTAAATGCACTACCAGAGGTTGCAGGGAAGGTAGAATAGTCTGTTTTATATATCGCAAGCGCAGTACCTATTTGTGAAAAATCGGCCTTACGTTTCGTGTCTCTTGCCCTTCCCTGCACCGAGATAAGTCTTGGTACTAATGCTGCAGCAAGGATACCAATGATCACAATCACTATCAGCATTTCGATAAGCGTAAATGCTTTTTTTGTTGCTTTCATAAAACCAACGGAATCAAAGGATAAAACCTTTTCTCTGTTTTCGATACAGAGGTTATAAAAAAGCATCATCACCTTTGCAAGGGAAAGATCTTTTCTCGAAAATAGAAAAAAGATAAGGACGTATATTATCCTTATCCTCTTTATATGATGTTAGATGAAGAAATATAATTATTCAGTATAGTAGTATCTCATACCTGTCATCGGTCCGGTACATGAACCAGCAGTCCATGACCATGCTGTACTCTTTGCTACTCTACCATTACATCCGGCGAGCAAACTATCGAGAGCTCCTGCATCTGCACTATGAGAGATAAGAGTTCCACTACTCATAAAGTTTGAACTTGCTCCGTCACTTTCTGTTTGTGCCATCAGCACAGCCGCATTACTTGCTACTCCATTTCTTACGATAGAGATATAGCCATACCCCGTTGAATAACCACCAGCGATATCAGGAGAAACACTTGCAGTACTTACTGGATCAGTAGGTGTGGTTGTAAGGTACCCACTAAGCAATGGGGCGAGAACGGCAAATGAACTACCTGAAGTAGCAGGGAAAGTAGAATTATCTGTCTTATAGATCGCAAGCGCAGAACCGATCTGTGAAATATCTGCTTTACGCTTTGTATCTCTTGCTCTTCCTTGTACGGAAATAAGTCTTGGTACTAATGCCGCAGCAAGGATACCAATGATCACAATCACTATCAGCATTTCGATAAGCGTAAATGCTTTTTTTGTTGCTTTCATAAAACCATATAAATTAATGAATAAAATTTAATTTCATACAAGTCTGTATAGATAAGATAGCACAATATGCAATAGCAAAACGCATAATTATACATGCTTATGCGAAACAAAATTACTTTGCTATGTGTAATAATATTGACAAGAAACAATAAGAACTATTTAGACTAGTACTCCCACCATCTCTACGTGGTGTGTATGAGGAAACATATCAACCGGTTGGAGCGAGCGAAGAGCGTAGTTTCCACCCATCAACATCTGCATATCACGAGCCATCGTCACCGGATTACATGAGATATATAAAAGCTTAAAATCATACTTCTTCTTCAACTCTATCAAAAACTCCACCACATCTTTATGTAAACCATCACGCGGCGGATCGACAATCACGAGCGACACTTTTCCCAGGTGCTGTGAAATATACTCATCGCGTTTGATGAGATCTTCTGCTTTTCATGAGACGAAATAAGAGTCGTTCTCCAGCCCATTGATCTTCGCATTCCGCACGGCATCAACGATCGCATCAGGCACGATCTCAATACCAAACACCTTATCACCTCTTCCTGTTTTCAAAAAACTTAAACCAATACTTCCTGTACCACAATACAAATCCAGAATATGTCCCTCTACTTCACCCACCGCATCCATCGCCGTCTGAAATAATCTTTGCGCACCAAATGTATTCGTCTGAAAAAATGAGAATGGCGATACGCGAAAACTTACCTCAGTCAATGGCGCCTCATTAGCACTCTCCTCCGTTGATTGTGAATTACGCTCTGTGTTCTGTGAGTTGAAAAGAAGCTTTTCATACATCACTCCATCTCCCCACAAGATATATGTTGAGACGTTTTCTCATTTTACAATATCTGCGAGTCAGTTATTAACCGTGATGACAAATGAGGTGATAGTCTTTTTTAGATAGTCATCATTTTGTAACTGGGATTTGAGCGACTCCCATTTGTCAGCCACTCACAATGTGCTGAGTTGCTCTTCAGAGACGCTGAGATTGACCAAAAAATGTCAGGTGTTCCTTCCTTCGCGAACCACGAGATGACGAAAAAATCACTCATGAGTTTTCTGGTCGTAGACCGGAAGCCCTGAGTTGATGAGCAACGCCTTTAGTGTACGATAGAGTTTTTTCGCCTCATCAGAAACGAGATAACACTGATCGACATCGATCACTTTTGAAAACAGTCACTGTTTGTGAAAACCTAATTGCCGGTGCTGATTATCGTTTCACTCATTGGTAATATACTTCCCGAAACTATATTCGATCTTATTTCTGTAACCAAAAACCTCAGGCGCCGGAACAAACTCCTGTATACCAACCGCATTGACCAGATCTCTGATATGCCTGAAGCTGTCGGTGACGATCTGCTGCTTGAGTAGCAGCTGTTTTTCATAGGTCAAAATCTGCCACTTGCATCAGCCGCAGCCCACTTTGTGTTCGCCCATACCGTCGTGCTGCAGTCAGTCTTCCGAGTGAAAGACGTAGTGCGGACATTTGACTGCGCTTGGGTCCAGAGTGAAACTCTTGTCGTACGAATGAACATGGTAGAGCTTACCCTCAGTGAAATCTTTCTTCTGCTTGGTCACTAAAATGTCCGCCGTCATGCCTGGCAGCACTCCTCCCGTGACGATAATCTTGCGACCATCAGCATGTTTCGCGATACCCACGCCACCGTATCCGATCTTCTCGATCGTCACGTTCGTCATTATCTTTAGCTTCTTACTATTCTGCTTTCTCATTATGCGATCTCTCCTGTAGTAGTATTGATAGTGACCTCGTCTCCTTCGTTCTTGTGAAGTGGAACCTGGACCTCAAGACCTGTTTCGAGTGTCGCAGGTTTTTTACCCGCCTGCGCTCTGTCACCTCTGACACCAGGAACAGTTTCAACGATCTTGTAGGCTACCGTGATAGGCAAGAGAACATTGAGGACGTTGTTTTCACCATGTATTTCAAGATAGAGTTCCATGTTTTCTTTGAGATATGGAGCAACTTCCGCGCCCACGATAGAAATAGGAAGATCATACATCTCACCGCTGTCAGCCTCCATGAAACTATAGGTATCACCAGCCTTGTAGAGAAATGTTGCGTTCTTTCTGGTCACGTCAGCGATATCAAGTACTGAACCCGACTTATAGGTAACATTTTGCACGTTGCCTGTAACGATATTCTGCACCTTGTATGTATATGAGCCTTGCCTCTGCTGCATCTGCATAAAACTTGTATCAAGAACCTTCATAAGATTTCCGTCAATATCGAGGATCGTCCCCTTCTTGATCTCTTTCGTATCGATCTTTACCATGGTATTCGCGTATAATATAATAAATTAAATGTATAACTGGGAAAGTATAGCAAAGAGAGGCTGATTCTCAATGCTAAATTCTCAGTATTCGATGAGCAATTATTCGTTAATAATAGGTGTTTTTACAGGAACGCCGACGTAAGGATCTTGATCAGTGCATACGAGAAAATAACGATCAGCACACCAATGATGGCATTCTTAATCAGCGCCGGATCGGGCTTCTGACCAAATGCAGAAGCGGCATACTTATACCCCGCGTAGATGATCATCACTGCACCGACCACAAGTGCCATCTGCGAAAGAAATCTTACCAGGTAGACCACATAGTTCAGCAGCGTATTTCGCGTGAACGCTCCGCTGGCAAATTGCGCACCGACATCGCCCTTGTCCTCATAGTCGGCGGCCTTCTTATTGAGCGCATCCCAGACACTTCATCCGGCCTTGCCCACATCACTCACATCTTTCGATACATCGACCGTAGACTTCGGGATGATCTCAAAATTATTATCAACCGCGAATGTCATGAGCGGCGCAAAACTCATTCACAATACAGCCACTCCCAGCAAAAACTTTTTCATATCTTTTCCACGAAAAATAAATATTATCGCTATATATACCGAGATCGTATCTCATTGTCAAACACTCTTATCACCCCACGCACCTATTCATAATGTTCACCGACATCAAAAAGCTTCTCAAAAAAAGTTCTATCGCTAAAAATATGGGGACCTCTGTCACCATCATCAGCGTCTGTTTTCGCATTATCAAACAGCACTATAAGATGAGCGATGCCGAGATCGATGGCTACATCAGACATAATATTCTCTTTGTCAAATGACTCCCGAGAGAGATCGGCATTTCCCTTTTCAGAGACAAAAAACAACTCCTCGGCGATATCAACCAGGAGCTGCAGAAATTTGCGTTACGTTATACGATGAAGGATATTATTGGAAAGTAAGTATGAGAAATAAGAATTACTTATTATAATTTCACCACTATTTTCTTGATCTCCCCATAGAAACCTTCTGCTGGAAACTGCCCGCTTTTGATAGACATGTCGAGATTAATAAGTTCGTCGTACATTCGGATGAGCCTGGATTTTTTTGCGGAAATAGTATCGATGATTTTAAGATCTTTGATAATAGGAAAAAAGTGAATGCCGAGTTTTGATGCAATTTGCTTGCTGTCTTTCTCGCCCTGCTCGTAAAGATCGAGCGTCTGGAGCATATGTTTGAGGCCTCGATAGAGCATCCCGAGAAACTCGTTCCGGTCGACCATATTGTCAGAAATGATATCAATCGTGTCGAGTGTTTGTTGCTTGTCACCGAGCAATGTGTCGAGCACAGCAAAATTATTCGCATCGGTCTCAGTATAGATCACAGTATCTATAAGCTTTCTGTCGACGCTTGCAAGGCTATGATATTTTGCATACGTCACCAGTTTATCGGCCTCGTGCGCCAGACGGAACATATCTTCGCCGATCTGAGCGATCATGTAGTCAATGTCCTGCTCGCTTACGAGCTCGCCTAATAGGGTTTTTACGAACTTTCTGAGACCAATGATATTGGGCGTATTGAACTCTTTGAGCTGCACTGTTTCTGATAATGACTTATACATCTTCAATCTTTTATCAGGATCGTACGAAACAAAAACAATCACCGTATCGGCTGAGAGGTAGTCAAGACGCGACGTGAATCACTGATCGAAAAGTTCAAGCTTCGAAGCAGAAATTTTATTGTCAGCCACCTTATCTCACGGAACACCAAATACAATAACGAGCTTCTTCGTCACAAACAATCCTCACGAATAGATCGTGTCGATCATCGCAGGGATATCAAAATTATCTGACGAAAACGAAAAAATATGCTGTTCGCCATACTTATCAGCAAAAGATTTTTTCCACTTCTTTAACTCCTGCCGGAGCAAGTAGGGACTGTTTCAGGTAAAGAGAAAAATGTTATCTTTCATGACGAGAAGTATAGCTAAGTTCGTAGCCATTGGCAAGGAGTAAAAGCACAAGGGCAAGGAGAAGCCACGGAGCGAGATACTCATTGAGCGAGATGCGCTGAGGCAGATAGACTACAGTGTTATGGGGCTGAGCGGAGCTCGCATTATTTGTAATAGCTGTTGTTAACTCGCTGATAGCTGCCTCATCTGGATTGCGATAAAGTTTTCCGGCGGTCTCGTTGGTGAACTGTTGCATGAGCTCTGTATCAAATGTTGTTATCACCGGAAGCCCCGTCGCATCTTTGCCAACTTCATAACCGTCTTCACCAAGGGCGATAAAGTAGACAGGGATACTCTCCTGTTTGAGTAATGTCAGGGTCTGTTGAGGATCATATCACTTATTGCTATCGCCATCACTGATGATGATCATAGTACGATCACTCTTGATGGGGATCTGAGAAAACTGATGGAGAGAAAGCAATAAAGCATCGCCAAGCGCTGTACCAAGAAATGTGTCCGTCGGCGGAAAATCTCCCAAACTCATACCCGACACGACGGTCTGCACACCTGTCAGATCGTGCGTCCATGGAATACGCACGAGAGGGATTCCGGAAAATATAATCAGTTCATAGTCAGCTCAGCTGTCCGCACGCACAATATCTGCTATCAGCTCCTTCGCACGCTGAAATCTGTTCGGCGCCACATCAGTCGCACTCATCGACAACGAGCCATCCAGCAAGATAGCTACGTGGCGCTTCGAAATACGCTGAGGTGCAGAGCCATCTATTCGGCTAATATTACATGCCCAAAGCACTGCCATCACCACAGCCGCACCTCGAACGATAGAACGTAATACAAAGATTTTTCCCTTGCTACTCTGAAACGGATACACAAAAATTATTTTTCGCGGACGACGCACGAAAAGAACACAAAGTGCTATGACTAATGCAACGACTAGGCCTCCTCGGCTGTTGAAACTCATAGGGAAAATCGAAATATTTTAATTTTTAACCTTATAATTGAATATATTGTCCTTCTCAAGCTTCTTCAACTTATCCGCATCCACATCATCCGCCTTTACTACATTTACCTTTTTCTGATCGTCATCAGCTCTTGCCTTCTTCAATGCGATATCCACCGGATCAATACGTTCATAATCATCCTGAAATTTCCTTGGCGTATCAAGCATATTGGTTCTGACGATCTTTGCGATGAAAGCAGTCAACCCCATTTCAGACACATTGAAAAACGCTATCACCACAAAGATAATAAACACGGGTATCGCGAAAACCGCAGCTGTTGCCTTTCAAGCACCGCTTCTCACCATCGCATTTCGGATCACCAGCGCAAGCGCCATACCAACAGCAAGGATGATCAGCTGGATAAGTGACACATTGAGTGGTCACATCTGAAAATTCATCCTGAACCACCCTTTCTGTATATTTCTGGGAACAAAAACTTTCATTACAGAAAATTAATTAAGAATAAGAGATAAGCAGTATATATGTAAAATAAGCTCTACTACAACAACAATTAATAGTTCAAGAATAATGGTCTCTCCGGTTTTGGAGAGGTTATGTAGTCATTACCTAATACAA
This sequence comes from Patescibacteria group bacterium, assembly GCA_017992195.1. Taxonomy (GTDB): domain Bacteria; phylum Patescibacteriota; class Gracilibacteria; order Absconditabacterales; family Absconditicoccaceae; genus JAGOPC01. The sequence continues at coordinate 35,153 of JAGOPC010000002.1, read as the reverse complement.
GCGTGAGGGATGGGCCATCCGGTGTGTATGTACCTGTCGTGACAAGCGGGATAGAAATAATTTTTTTCATCTGGTTAATGGTATCAGTATACTCTCCTGTGCCGTTGATAAGGAGAGTTGTTTGCTCGTATGGTGCTGGATTGTTGCCAACATCAAAGACCTTCATGCCCATCTTCATGAAAGCCATAGCCGTAGTGCTCGCGATGCTTCTTTCGGTAAGCATTCTGGCATGACCGGTATCGAGCCCATTGAGAATACGGATCGTTGCGTCTTCGACCAGATAGCCGTCGTTGTAGACTACCTGTTGTGCAAATGAGCGGAGCAGTTTGTACTCTGAGACATTTGACGGCGTCGCTTCGATAGGGAGTTCGACCGATGAGCCAAATGCGTCTAGCGGCGGATTGAAGAGAAGACAGCCCGGAACAGTCGTCTCCCGGCGATAGTTCGTACAGACTGAATATTGGAACGATGAGAATTTTTTGATCTTATATGCGTATTGCATACTTCCGATCATCTCATCAACGGTCATATTTGTATGCACGACATGCTGGAAGTCAGCATAGAGAGATTTTATCCTGCCTGGTGTAGTAACATTGTCAAATGAGAATATCTTTTCCATGACCGCTTTGATGATCTGCTGCTGTCTGAGACTGCGCGCAAAGTCAGAAGTGGTATGCCTGCTTCTCGCATATTTCAGTGCGGTCGAGCCACTCATATGCTGCATACCCATGGTGATAGAAAATGTCTGATAGCTGTTATTTGGCCCAGGATAAGTCGTATCATGAATATTATATGGGACGTCAATATCGACTCCCCCAAGTTTATCAATGAGCAATTCGAATCCAAGAAAATCAATCATGAAATAGTACTGGATAGGCACTCCTGTGATTTCTGTAATCTTCTCCGCAAACCCACTCGCCGCTGCGATGAAGTTTTTCTCGTACGAATAGTAAAGCGATGCGAAGTCACCATTGATTTTTCCATAACCTCATAACGTTTTCGCGATGTAGAGATCTCTTGGAACAGAGACAAACGCCACGCCACCACGTTTCGGATTGAACGATGCGATCATCATCGAATCAGACAGATATCCGCCCGCGTGTTGTTCGCCACCGTAGCCTAAGATCAACGCGTTGATATGTCCCTGATCGTCAGTCTTCGGCTCGGTACCAACAGTTTTGCTGATCACTGTCACGGCGCCGCGACCTACCCGATTGATGCTATTTTGCAGATATGGTCTCATAGCTCCCCATGCGAAAAGTACGACACCAAAACAGACTGCTATCGCGATAAGTGCGATAACGATCTTTCTCCCCTTCCCTCACTGATCAAGAGAGTACTCGGTCAAATTACCATCGTCATCATACGAACGTATCTTCTTTTTTTGAAATGCCATGAAAAATATACTACCTCACAAAGATAAATTCTTTTTTTATTATTATTTTACACTATCGCTCATATCCGCTATCCCGGCTGCACCTGAACCAATGAGCGAACTAAACCCTCAAAGAAGATCATCTATGGTCTGGAATGACGCAGGCGCCTCTATAGTTGTCGCAGCAGCCTTTTCGATATTTACATCTCCGCGAAGATCAACACCGAAATTAGGATGCATAACAAGAATCGTAAGAGCGTACGCAATCTTTTCAGCAGTCGCCTTATTTATATCGATCGCTCCCTGTAGTGAGAACGATTCCATAGGAGCCGCTATAGCAAATGTCGTCATGTCTCCCTTCTCTGTCATATCGATAGTAGCCATGATTCCGCTTCCATTTGGAGCAAGATCAACGATGTCAAAATGAGATTTATCTTCTTCTACGATTCCTTTCAATCCTTCTGTCTCATCGAGATTCATGTTAGTGATAGCAAGCACAATATTGTCTTTACTATGTGCAGTAAGCGTACCCTTGAAAGCAGAGTTTGCGACGAACTCAACTGCCCGATCCATAAGTTCCGCATCAGTGAATGTCTGCCCCTGTAAGAATGCTTTGATTGCGTCGTTAGAAATAACATCTTTAGCTACGAGATATAAACCTGTTGCATCAAGTGCTATATGGTAGACAGGATTACCGTCAATCGTCTCTTTGCTTGTCTCTTTGAAAATAGGATGGTCTTTTATCGACTGCACAGCGACAGCAGGAAGCGTGTAGAGATTTGAAAGATTAAGTCCTTTGATAGCAGCTGAGGTATCTACACCTGAGCTTGTAAGCGATATCCACTTGTTTGTCAGCACTGATGAGAACGCTCCGATCATGCTGATCTGTGGATTTCCTTTTGCTGAGTTCAGTGACAACTTTGAAAGATTGATATACGACTGACCAGCGATCATCTTAAACAAGATGCCCGCATCAAGCGAGATCTTGTCATCAAGACCTTCCTGATTTGCATCTCACTTGATAGTAATAGAGCTATCAGTATCTAGCCCTTGATTTGAAACACTTGACGTAGCATCAATAGCAAGATTAACAGACACGCCGCCGCTTACTGAACCGCTTAGTGTGTAATTTCCCTTTTCACGGAGTGCTGGCGCTTTTGCAAGATTGTTAAACATCTTCAGAGCCTTACTCGTATGACCGTCCCAGAAAGCAGTATACGTATTATCAAATGACATGTTTGTCGCTGAGTTTCCACAACCAGCAAGCGCTATACCAGCTCCGGCAACAGCTAACAGCACTAATTTCTTATAGTTTCCCTTTTTCATGAAGACGAAAAATTATGCAAATAAATCTTCCCAAAGATACGAAACACATAACAAAAAACAAGCCTTAGGCCTGCTTTTTTCTCGACAATATATGATGGTGTGATATTATTCTAAAATAGCCTTGATACGTCTCACTCCAGCCGCGACACTCGCTTCTTCAGTAATTCTAAAGTTACCGAATCCATCGAGATTCTGCACGTGCGGACCAGTACAAATTTCTTTGCTGATAACAATACCATGCGGATTTGTCATCGTGTAGACAGTCACTTCTGGCCCATACTTATCACCGAAAAATCCGAGCGCGCCACTTGCAAATGCGTCATCAGTCTTCATCGTTTCCACACTTACCGCGAAACCATCTTTGATCAAATTATTAACTCTCTGCTCCACCTCAGCAACTTGCTCCTTCGTCATCGCAGTCGGATGAGAGAAGTCAAATCTCAGTCTCTCAGCGGTCAGATTCGATCCCTTCTGCTGCACGTGTTCGCCAAGCACATCACGGAGGGTCTGATGTAACAGATGCGTCGCAGTATGATACTTCACCGTCTGCTCACCCGTATCTCCAAGCCCACTCTTGAACTTCTTCTCCATACCCTGACGAGAAATATTTTTATGCTCTTCGATCTTCGCCTTGTATCCATCAACATCCACATTCAAACCTCTATCATTCGCGATCTCTATAATGAGCTCTATCGGGAAACCATACGACGTCTGCAACAAAAATGCATCATCCGCACTGATCCCATTTTCACGTACAACAACTTTTTCAAAATGCTGTAACCCACTTTTCAGATTCTGTGAAAACGCTTTTACTTCTTTACCCACGACCGCCATGATCTCTTCTTTCTTCTCTTTCATCTCAGTATAAGTGTTTCCAAGTTTCTCTATCACAGCCTCGAGCAACACATTGATCGCCTGCATATCTACACCAAGCAATTGTAACTTTGAAGCTACTCTTCTGATCAAACGTCTGAGGTAGTAACCTTGGTCTTTATTAGACGGCAATGCTCCGTCCATGATCAACCATGCGATAGCTCTAATATGATCAACAATCACCTCGACATCTTTTGCGTGATCCTCGTATTTGACACCATACTGATCTTCCAATATCTGAATATATGAAGAGAATATATCTGTCTTAAAGACATTACCCAATCACTGAACCGCCATAGTTATTCTTTCAAGTCCTCCACCAAAGTCTACATTTTGACGATCAAGTTTAACCCAACCGCTTTCTCTGAGAACATAGGTCATAAAGACGCTATTTCCAATTTCGATGAAACGACCACAATCACAGTTTGGATGACAGTAGGGTCAAAATGCAGGATTATGCTCTTTACCCGAATCATAAAATGTTTCACTATCTGGACCACCAAGTTCGCCGATAGCTTTTTCTCTCTGCCACCGATTCTTGTCATCTCAATATTCAAATATTCTTTGTGTCGTAAAATCACACTCTACTCATGGACCATCTTCACCGATACCTGTTGTCTTGGGTCATAGCTCTGCAGAGACATTACGCTTAGCGAACTGTTCTTTAATAAAAGCTATTGCTTCTGCATCAGCAGGGACTTCTTCGCTTCCACCGAAAACAGTCTGATAAATCTTTGAAGGATCTATACTTAGTTCGTCAAAAAGAAACGTGAACAAAAACTCTATTTGTTCCTTCTTAAAATAATCTCCGAGACTCCAGTTTCCAAGCATCTCAAAAGATGTCGTGTGTCTGTGGTCACCAACTTCGTTAATATCTACTGTTCTAAAACAGCGCTGATAATCTACGAGCCTTGTACCTGCAGGATGATCTGCTCCAAATAAATATGGCACAAGTGGAAACATCCCCGAGTTCACGAAAAGTAATGAGCTATCACCTTGTGGCAAAAGTCTCGCCGCCTCGATATGTGCATGTCCGTTTTTAGTGAAATATTCGACATATTTCTGTCTGATCTGATCGGAGTTAAGTGTCATCTATGAGCCTTCGGAATGTAAAAAACCTAGAGTTAGATACTAGGTTTTAGCTGGGAAAATGCAAGAATTTATTACAAAATAACAGCTATTTTTCAATACAGCCATTTACAACGAGTTACTTCACAAGTTCCTCTATATCAGACAGCAACGAAGGATATTGTGAGTGGATAAACTTATATCCATTATCAAGCATCGCCTGTCTGTAGTCTTTATCATCCACAAGATAGACCTCTTTAAATGAGTTTCACTCATGTTTTTCCAAAAGCTTTTTAATCATCTGCTCTTTAGGACAGCGTTGCTTTTCCGACTCCCGGAGTTCAACAGAGATAAATCTTTGATCAAAAAAATCACTAAGATGAAAAAGATTTAGCACCTCAGCCACTTGCTGCGCTATATTATCACTTATGATTCATAAGCAGAATCACCTATCCCTGAGAACACCCAAAGCTTGTCTTACGTCTTTTTTTAGTGTAAAAACAGCGCTATCTGATCTTACAATTGCATTATTGTCGATCACTTCAAATGAGCCCGGCACGGATCATATTCGATCCTTATTAGGAGAAGTCCACAATGTTTCATCACAGTCCAAAAACACAATTTTATCGTTCGACATAGAAAGAAATTAATATCATAATATCTTAAGCATTTGTTCAGCGTCCTGTTCAGGAGCAAATTCATGGATAGTCTGTTTTCCACCAATTTCATCTATGATAACATGCTTTGGTGCTGGTATAAGACAATGCTGTATTCCTCCGTATCCTCCAATAGATTCCTGATATGCACCTGTATGGAAAAACCCGATATAGAGGTCCTCTTCTTTACCATACTCCGGAAGGATGATCTGATTTCATTTATTATCCTTATCATAGTAGTCATCGCTATCACAAGTGATTCAACCAAGATTTACATTTCCATATGGTTTATTCCAGAGATTGAGCGGGAGCATGATAAACTTTTGCCCTATTCACCGAGTATCTGGAAGGGTCGTAATGAAACTGCTATTGATCATATACCATTTTTCTTTTTCATTTTGCTGCTTTGTTCCGATAACCTTATAGATGATAGCTCAGCTTTCACCTACTGTATACGATCAGAATTCAGAAATAATATTTGGAGTATCTATATCATTCGCATCACAGATATGCTGGATAGACCAAACTATCTGATCTATCATATACTCATAATCATACTCCATATCTAAAGCCGTACAAATCGGGAATCCTCCTCCAATATCAAGAAACTCTAGAGTTTTGCACTCATATTTAAGATCACAATATACTTCTACTAGCCTTGAAAGTTCACTCCGGTAATACGCATTATCTTTCACTTTAGAGTTTATGAAAAAGTGCATCATAACAAGCTGAAATTTCTTCTTTTTCTTGATGTGTGTCTTGTAGAATTTCACGACATCCTTTGCGCTCATCCCAAGTCTTGAAGTATATTGTTCAAACTTTGGCTCTTCTTCTGTGGCAATTCTTATACCAATTTTAAATATTCCTTCATCTACAAGTTTTTCGAGCTTGTCTATCTCATCCTGGTTGTCTAACACAACGACGATATTTTTAAATCCCTCTTTCCACAATGAAACAATATTTTCAAGATAGTTCAGACTCTTATAACCATTACAGATGACAAGGATCGACTTATCTATTCTTTTCTCACTGTAAAGTTTTCTAATAAGCAAAATATCATACGCTGAAGATATCTCAAGTTGCGCACCAGAATCTATAGCCTTATTGAGAATAAAGCTAAAATGAGAGCTTTTTGTACAATACGTATATGTATATTTTCCATGATAGTTGTGCTTGTGAATTGCTTTGTCAAAAAGATCTTTTGCGTATTTAATCTGGTGAGCCACCTTAGGAAGATAGGTTATCTTTAATGGTGATCCATACTTCTTTACAAGCTTCATAAGATCGAGTCATTGGAAAGTGAGTGCGCCTCTGTGAAGGTCAAAACCTTTTGAAGGGAAATCATAGGTTTGTTTCATAAGGTCTATAAATTTTGATTTTGCCATAGAACCATAAAGGTGGGAATAAGATAAAAACGATGTATCTATATGTTTTCCTGTATAAATCTCAATGCATTATTTCCAAGGAATTTTTCTATCTGCGCATCACTCAGATTTTGTTTTTTCATCTCTATAATAAGGAGATCTACTTTTCATATATCAATGAAGCCTTCTATACTATGTTCTTTAGTAAGTCCGTCAAAATCTGTTCACATCGCGACATGATCCTCTCACGCTATTATCATAGCCTGTTTGATGTGCTTAACATAACTTTCGAGATCTACGAGAGAGAACTGATCATCTTCAGATTTCATAGTCATAATACCTATGATTCCGCCCCCATCAGCCACTTTTTTAGCCTGATCAACTGTCAGAAATCTTGCTTTATCTCTCCTATCTGTAATTTTCGTATGCGACACCATCACAGGTTTTTTCACTATCTGCATAATATCCTCGAAAGACTTCTGGCTTGCATGCGCAAGATCTATAAGCATTTTTTTCGATGCAAGTTTTTCTATAAATCTTTTTCACATATCATTGAGGCCTCTCTCATTTTTATCATTCCCGCCTGCCATATTAGAGCTTGTTCACCAGGTCATGGCAACTGATCTCACTCACTTCGCATAGACATCATCCAGAATATCAAAGTTTTTGTCCAACGGGCGAGCAAAGTAAAAACCTTCAAGATGTTTGAGCAGCCCTATCTTTCATGAGGCCATCACCTCAGCAGACAAGTCTAATCCCGAAAGTATCTGATAGATAGCTCATGCTGATTTTTCGATCACCCAATCATAGTATTTCAAGTGGCGTCATAGTTCAAAACTAGCAGCATCGATAGGATAACACAGTGTATCATTTTTTGTGGTTATCATAGCATCAGGGTCTATGAAAATCGCTCCGATCACAGCCGAAACCTTACTTTTCTGCAGCCTCTTAAGGTCTACCTGATTAAGAGCATCCATCTTTTCGGCGTTCCATCAGTCAGTATGATTTGTGGCGAAAAAATCCTTATGCGTTGTACAAAGGGCATTGTCAGATCGATCCTCATGCAGGTCTATAATATTCATATCTCAAAGTTAGATGTTACAGATAAAACCACTCTGCATTGAGTGAAGTATATTTATGTAAAGTGATCGTCTATGTCGAAAATAAAACATAAACTATGAGGTATATGTTATTTCCATTTTCATAAGTTCACGTGCGCCGTTATAGACAAGTTGCGCTATCTCTCTTTCTGATATACCAAGACGCGCCTTGTTTGAGATGTCCACTTCTCATCTAGATCATACTCCTGAGTGTTCACCATAGTGGCCACGGACAGACAGTCAAAGAGCTTTTGCCTTCTTCTTAAGCGCATCCATATCCTGAGCCAGCTTAGGAAGCGTCAACATGACACTCAGACGCATTCCTGTTCCTATATTCGTAGGACAACTCACGAGCTTCCCATAAGTAGCATTACGCGCTATACGAAGATAGCTATTGAATATATGATTTGCAGACGCCAGCTTTTGAAATATTTTCTTTATATCTCATCCTTGCTCCAGCACTCCGACACGATTATCTTCGTCATTAACAAGCGTGAAAAAGGTCTTATCGTTTGAAAGATATATTCCTCTTCCTATAGGCCAGTCAGTGGTCATACCTGCATTTACAAGGAACGGATCCTCTTCAGTAGGCGACAGGAAGTGCTCAGTTATAAGCTGCTGCCTGCGCTCCGCGCTCATATTTTCCAAATACTCATAGGTGCCATGCAGAACTTCCGGCAAGTTATCAAGTGCTGCACATATTGCTGATTCTGCATCTTTCCTTTGCTCGCGCGTCATAGCCGACTGGAATGGAAAGTTGTCTAAAGCGAAGGCATATCTGACACGAACCGAAAGTGCTTTACATGAGTCAGTAGCATGCGCATTCAGATCTTCCACGGCGATATCATCTATATCAAAGTTCTCTGTATGTTTCTGCGTAGTTCTATCGAACCCATGATATAAGTGGATGATTTTTGAGAAAAAATCTCCAAATAGTTCATCCTCATATGTTTTAGCACCATCTGCATACACACCTATCTCGCTAGAAGGATTATGAAGACCTGAAGAGATGAGATGAATGAAACTTTTACCATATGGAGTTTTTCGATCAAGTAATTTTTGCACATACTCTTCTCATGCGCTTTCCAGCACCTTGTAAGTCAGTGAAGATCATTCAGCAAGGCGAGCAAGTATTTCTTTGGCAGTAAGAGAGTCTGAGATTTGGAATATGCTATTCATTTTTGTTAAAATATAAGAATAAAATAAAGAAATTTACATTGACGAATAATTTCCCAGATAATTAATAGCTGTCTGCAGAAACCCCATTTCTTCTATCTCTTTTCTGATAGGATGCTCTGCATTTATAACAAAGCTTTCAACTGGCTTCCCTCCAAATAACTTATTGTTATATATCTTAGCAACATAGCTTGTTTTACCATTTGCCAAATCGTACTGAACGATCTCAAAGCTTTTATCTTCACGACCAACCCCATATCTTATAGCCGAATTTCCAGCTCTATTCCTCAGGTTTCCTATCATACCATTTGCTATACTTGCAAGTCATGAAGCCCATGGAATGTGAAGCGTAGAGTTGAATGTCTGCATAGATTTTATCTGTATATCCAGTTCATGAAACACAATATCTATCTTCTTACTGTCTATCTCTTCTCATTGCACGAACTGCTCAAGCATTTTAAGGAATGCATCTAATTCAGATCTTGGTGAATGGTATGCTTGCAAAAGGCGAAGCGACATATTGTCTATGCTTTTTGGCTCTGCTGCAGCATATACCTCCCCCTTTAGTTTTCATGGCAAATATGCCGAACAAAGCATAGCTACATCTCTTACGACGTTTTCTTTTTGTGATAATATAGATCTTCTCAACTCTATAAGTTTTTCATAAAGATATAGATTATCATTTTTTACAGACTGTATTGCAGGAATATTGGCCGGTTCATTCTCACAAAGCTGGCGGATCAGCACTACACCAGGATAATATCTTTTATCTTCTCATATCTTGAGCGAAAGGAAACTTTGAAAGTCTACAGCCTCATTCCAAAGCTTATCATTTCTTATACCTCCAACTCATGTTACAGCCCTTACTGACACCGATGGTTTTCACATAAGTACATCATCAATATACTCTTTTAAGGGCTTAGTATCAGACGTTGACGGCGTTACACCAGGATAAAGAAACTCCTGATTAGAACCATACTTCTTTGCGATATCTATTATCTGAGTATGATATTCGGGTCTAATAGAGACATCCGTTTTCAGATATGTAATGGCTTCATCTACCGATACAGCATATCAGAGCACTTCTGACTCATATATATATCCACCGATAAGCATCACTTGTGCAATGATTTTAGACAACTTTCTATTCGTCTGACACGAATCAAATCACAACTCTTCATAGTCCTCTTTTGTAGCTTGTTGAATTGCGCCGCAATTATCTTCAAGGATAGATGATAAGATATCAGCGTCTTCTTTATCACAGGCTTTTGCTATTTTCTCATGAAGCCATTTCTTTGCTTCATCTACAGTTGGTTCATTCGTAAAGATATATTGCTCTGTGAATGCAAGATGTTCGTTGATATACTCCTGATTAATATTTTCTCCCGTAAAGAGCGGTTCAAGTATATCGTGTCCTTCTTGATTTATAAGCGTCATTTTATCAGAATCGAGAACAAGATGCAGGCCGGAATGAAGGTGATCTGTCTTACATCCACCGATTGCAGGCTTCTTCCATTCTCATGCTCTCAGCGCTATGTGAGATCATGATCCTGAGCGCTCCAATAACGTTGCATGCGACAAGGCAAGCGCATGTTCATGCTCGATGGCAGGAGACTTACCGACAAAAATCACCTTCAGCCCTTCAGCTTTATATTCCTTTATAGCCGCCTCGATCTCATGCACGCTTTTGAAATCTTCAACTCTCACTACCACACCATCTATTTCTTGTTTATCTGTATCGTCTGGGTTATAAATGCTTGAGAGAGAACCTCTTGCATTAGGATTATACTTTGGCATAGGTCTTACAAGATTTCTGTACTGAAGTACGGATATCAACTTCATTAGAATTTTTCCGTACTGAGTCTTTAGTTCATGATTATCTGGCATCGCCTGTATTAGCGCATGCATATTTTTCAAGCCATCGATTAGATCTGCGACCCTTCTAGTAACTTTTAAATAAACCACGATTGGCTCCGCTGTTTCATTCTTTCTAACATCAGCAATATACATCAATCCATCAAAAAGTTTATTTACATGAGGTTCGAACGACTGATCAACGCTTACCATATCCTGAAATAACGACAATATCTCATCTTTATGTTCTGTCTCAAATGCATCCATAAATTCGATGAAAGCATTTTTATCTATAGCGAATTCTATATCACCATTTGAATACTCATATGAGTCCATAATACTACCGGCAAGGATATCCACGACGCCTTCTGTTATATGACTTGCCAGTTCGCTCATAGTCTCGCGTTGACGAGAGTCAAAATTCTGCACATGACTAAGTACAACACCTTCTTTTAAAAAAATAGAACTTCCTGGCGTATGTCCGTCAGCAATCACATTGCCAAAATCATTAACGACGTAATTTGCGTAGACTTCTCTTTTACCCTCCTCGCCATGAGAAGCCAATATCACTCACGCAACTATAGGCGTTTCAAGAAGTCTCTGCACACTAAGTCACATCTTTATATCCTCCGGCTTCACATCATTTTTAGCAAAATATTCTATAGCTCCATCGCTTCTAGTCGTATCATATATCTTCCTTACAACATATTCCACTGCTGCCTGATCGCTCCCAAAGTCTTCCCATCCATGCTCTAATTTTACTTTAGTACCCCTAATATAAAGAGATTCAAAGACTCCTGCAGCACTTGCCTTACTACCATCTTCCACATTTCCTGAACTTCTGATAGCTATATTACCTCCAAGGCGCTCCTTCATCAATAGTACAATTTCGATAAGGCGACTAGGAAGATTATTGTGTTCGATGTAATGCATATGAGCATCATAACCGAGCCCATATCCTGCTGGGATAGTAAATCACCGCTTATTTGCAAACTCAGCAAGTTCCATAAGATTTAAAGTTTTCCCTCACATAGGAAGATATTTCCCAGCACTTACAGAACCATTGGGAGCATTTTCTTTCTTATGCCCATATGCTGTTATAGTAAAACCGAGAGATTCATCATTTATTATTTCGCCTGACATCTTTTACGAATAATAATAGTAAAAACTACATTCTTTCCAAAGGTTGGATGTTAAACACCTTAAGGACATTTGCCATAACATTTATATACCCCTTAGTTATGCGTACACCGAGCTTACTTGAGCTGAGGTATTTTTTAGTACTGTAGAGGGTATTGAAGTGCTGCGTAAGCGCATAAACATAATCAACCAGTATAGAAGGTTCGTGTTCTTCATTCGCCTTGATCATCATATCAGAAAGCATCGCTATCTTCTTTATGATCTCAGACTCTATATTATCCAAGCCATTTTCTTGCGACAAGTCTTCTTCGACATTCTGTGACAATTTATCCGTTTCTGCTCTCTTAAGCAAACTTTTTGCTCTGCAGAGAGTATACATCAGATATGGACCACCCGATTCTTCAAAGCCTGCTAGCGCTTTCTGAAGGTCGCTATCTACATATACAGGACTGGTTCTTGCCTTTCTTATGTCATTGATAATGATGCTCGCCTTCCCAAGAGTCTTCGAGATGTTACTAATCTCCTCATCCTCAAAATTGTTTTTTGATGCGTATTTCTCATGGAAGTACTTTTCTGATTCTTTGATAAGATTGTGTACATTACTTGCTCACTCTCTTGAAGAAAGTTTCTTCTTATCTTTTGCATTTACGTAAAATCAGTGATAGATATGCAGGAATTTTCTTGTATTCCCATCATTCATCTTATCCCATCCGAACTTTCTGGCTGTTTCAAAAAGCTTGTTGAAGTGATCTGTTTGTTCCTGTCATACTTCATACATTACTGTTTCAGGATCCCGGTTCATGCATCTGTAATACAAACATCCAAGATCTCTTGTCGCATAAATACTAGCACCATCCGATCTCATCACCACATATCTTTCATACTTATCCAACAACGCCACATATGAACCCACATCTTCATAGATCTCTTTAGACTTCTGTTCTTTTACATTCTCACCTTGGTCCTTATTCTCCTCAAGGTATTTCGCATAGTAGTCATCAGCTATATCCTTAGTGAAATGAACGATAATTCATTTATCCATTCACTCCTGCACAATATTTTTACCCATTTTCTCATAGAAACTTTCACCTATCACAAAATCGTGTGTGATATCCAATGCCTTATAAAATTTATTGAACTCCTCTAGGCTCCAACCAAAGATTTTCTTCCATCCTTCGAACTCATGCTGTCACGCATCTTCGAGGCTACGAAATCTTTCTGTTGAATTGGTCTTGTAGTCCTCGAAAGCCGCCACGAGCGATGTTCCATCACTAAAGTCAAAATAATCTTTAAGGAATGTTTTATCGTCTTCGCTCACGGAATCCACTCATTGCTCTTGAATAACATCAACCGCCTTTTCCGCTTTTCTATAGATGGAATATATCATAAATGACAAGTCATTACCTGTATATCACTCCGCCTGTAGCTTTGCTCACCAACGATCATATCATTCAATCAGTTCTCCAAACCCTCCTCGGTCGTTGATATGGTTGAGTCTATGAACGCCGTAGCCGGTTTTTTCATAAATATTCGCAAGAATTTGTCCGATCACTGTCGATCTGATATGTCCCGCATGAAGATGCTTAGCGGCATTAGGACTTGAGTATTCTGCTATCATAGTCTGACCCGCATGAATATCACTTTCTCCATACTGTTCTCCCATCTTTATAGACTGATCGAGCATAGAAAGCAATTGCTCATCACTGAGACGAATATTGAGATAGATGCCTTTATACTGAACATCCTGCGCATCACTGTTGTTTTCCTTCATGTAACTGACCAATCCGGGAAGAAACATACTGTTATATTCTTTACCTAGTTTTTTAATCAGAGATGTCATTCTAATTGTCATATCTGTACCAAAATTTGCACGATCAATGAACTCTACGAGTATATCATCAGCGGTAAGATCGTTTATTCACAGAATAGTTGCATAGTTAATCACATCATTCTTGAGCCTATCTACAAGTTCATTTTTCAGATAGATTGCCCTCTCTATGTGCTGCTTCGCAGCATTCTTCTTATCGAGAAATGCGATCTTTTTCTTTATGTAAAAATCGAGACTGTCGTTATACTCCTGTATATTGTTTGTTCACTGAAAAAGTGAATCTATCTCATTGATAGTGACAGGGAAAGATGGAGAACCATTGATTTTATGGTCATCTTCAGGGAGCTTTATAATATCATTCATTCTTCGCGCGGTAATTGAGTAAAATTATTGTAGTATATATTTGATAATATTGAACGCTATTTCTGCAGTACCATTGCGCGTCTGGAACTGACAAGCCTTACTTACTCCGTCGACATCAACGCTGTTTCCAGGCACGTCATCAAGCAACGGATTAATTTCGACAATCTCCAGAGACACAAGCTTCTCTGACTTATAAAGCGCTTTTAAGAGTTCCTGCGCCTGATATTGTGTGAGTCCGTCTTTCACTGGAGTTCCTGTCCCACGCACTATTCTTCCATCAATTGAATCTATATCAAATGACACATAGATCATATCACAGTTATTGAGATGTTGCAGAGTATGCTCTACGACATGATCTATACCATGGTCCTGCAGATATTCGCCATCGAAATGCTTTACATATGTGTCGATATACCATTTCTCTTCATTTTCGATATCACGGATATCGATATATACCATATCTTCTTTTTTGATCATAGGATAGACTCCACCAAGATGACAAAGTTCATCCCACTGCGCAGCTTCACTATCAGTTAATGTGTTGACATTACCATGAAGGTTTTGTGCAGCAAGACCTTTCTGTACTTCCTCTGCTGTTGTCTTATCAAATCCCATAGCCACAGCCACAGGCATACCATGCATATTTCCTGATGGCGTCGTATAAGGTGAATGTAAATCTGCGTGCGCATCTATCCATATTACACCAAGACGCTTATCTGGATATTTTTTTTTGATTCAGGCTATAGTTCCCGCTGCTGTTGAATGATCGCCGGCGAGCACAAAAGGAAACTTGTTTTCATCGAGAGTCTGTTTTACGGCGCTCGCGATTTTTGTGCATGAATTTATGAGATACGCGATATGTCTAGCAAAACGATCATTTTTCGCATTATAATGTAGATCTGCTTTATATGTTTCAAAATTATTTTTTGCGTAATTCCATTGATCTTCTATGTCAACCGCAACAACATTGTCTGGAAAGTCTTTTACAAAAAGATATGAGTCGTTGGTGATAGCAGCGTTCTTAATAGCATCGATTCCAAGTTCGGCACCTAACTTTCAACGAGCACATGGCGCGCAGATACCTGATTTCACTTCTACAAATTTTACGATACGATTCATGAGAGGATGCATAAGAAAAATAAAGAATAGCAAGATGGGTGTATTTTGCTACGATCTACTTACGACTCTCCCGACCATACAAAGCAATGAGATATAATTTTCATAGTTATGCATATATAATAAATGGATAATATGGTTACTCTTTACTAAAAAAGCGCTTACTGAACTGCAGCCCATTTTCCACACAATTAAGTTTGAAGTTCTCATTGATACCATGCATATTACAGTCTTCATTACCAAGGTCTACAACGACAACCTCCTGTCAGAGAAAATCCTGCAGAAGTCATGTGATAGGCACCGATGCGCCACAGTACCTCAAGACTGGTTTATGATGATATATGTTCTCCAAAAGTTGCATCGTATCAAGCGTCAACTGGTTATCAGTATTGATAACAGTAGCAGGATAAGGTGAATCAAAGACCGTCTTTCGTTCTACATATGAAGGCATCTGAGCTGCAAACCATTTCTCAAAACACTTAGTAAGTCTCTCAGGATCCTGTCATGGCGCAAAACGTAAGTTCATTTTTGCTATTGCCGACCCAGGAATAATATTGTTGAAGCCTCCATCAGTCTTCATTATCAGATCTTTTTGTGAATCATATGTGTAGTTACTCACAAATCAGCTTTCAAATCAGCTTATCTGTATCGTAGGTAGGAGCCCATTCGCAGTAGCGAAATCATATCCTTTGGGAACAACTGTTCACTTAGCTCCATACATCTCTTTTATCTTGAGCATATCGAGAGGAATTTTCTCATTATTCTCTCTAATGTTAGCATCTATATTCACTCACTCGTAGAATCCGGGCACTGTAATTATATTATTTTTATCGTATATCTTTCCCAATACGCTTATAAGCTGATATGCTGCATTTGGAAGGATGTTTCATAACAGTCACGCATGAGCATCATTGGTGGCTGTTGTTATACTTACAGCTAAATTTGCTCATCCTCTAAATGATTTTACCATCGTAGGTATATTGTCACCGATAATTTCGCCATCAGAAACTAAGGCTATATCAGCAGCAAGTTGCTGTTTGTAGTCTGCAGTGAACTTATCCATATCAGCCGCCCCAGTCTCTTCATCTCATTCTATGAAAAATTTGATATTATATTTCAGATTGTTGTTTTTCGCAAGTTCCAAGATAGTAGTGATGTGAATCATAATCTGTCATTTATTATCTACAGCTCATCTTGCGTAGAGTCTATCGTCTACTTCTACAAGCTCAAAGGGCTTTCAAGTTATCCATTTATCAGCATCGCCAGAAGGCTGTACATCATAATGTCCGTATACGATACATATAGGAAAAGAGCTATCATGCATATACTCTGCGAGCACTATTGGATTACCATATCCTCTTACGATGTCCACAGAAAATCCTCATCAAGAAAGTAGGCCAGAAAGATAATTCACTGTGTCCTCAATATCCTGTTCATGACCTTCACCAGTCGAAACAGACTTATACGATATAAAATTATTGAGGTTGTTTTTATAAGTAGATAACATGAGAATGATTTACAATCTAAATCATTATTCCCGTATATTACGAAACGCAGAATAATCGTCAACAACAATATATAGTATCTTAGCCTACCTAAGGTTATCCTATATTGTGTTCTTCTGTTGACTTTTATACATAAATGTAGTATCATATCGATCTTCCCTTAAAAACGACCATAGACCATACGGGTCTTTTTTTGTTATTCTAAAGGCGCTTGGTATAAGTTGGCATAGAAAGAAGACGCGCCTTATTACATGCCGATTATTATGCAAAGACGGTACTTAAAGTTTACTAAAAAAGCCGGACAAAACCCCGGATTTTAGCCAAATGAGTAGATATTACTTGAAATCTGGGTTTTCATCATTAACATTGAAATTCAAACAAAAAAATCATCCTTATGAGTAATCACAAAAAGACACTACTGATCTTTGGTAACATCTCCGCCCCCATTATGACTGACAGATGGATGGCTCTTATAGGCGGCATACAAGAGATATTGACCAAAAATGACGTCATCCTGATCAATGCGACCGGTGACTATCTGGCCAGTTATGTAGAGACAGCGACCGCTTGTTATGCTCCATGCATTCAAGCAAGCGAAGACAGCTTCGTTCGTCACTACACAAAGCTACGAAAGAATTTTATAATGTCTGACGCCTCCTACGACACACTTATGACGAAACGCATAAACAGCATGTTTCAACATAAGAAACCAGACATAGCCCTCTGTATAGGTGGCTATGACGACCACAGCATGCAGATCTTCGAAAGATGCACTGAATTGGCTATACCGACACTTGGTATTCCCTTATTTGAAGGCTATGGAGAGCTCATTTATGAGACCATGGTCAAAGAATTCGGAGAGTTTCATTCGTTGGGATTCCCCAAAACACTAGATCAGTACGGCGAAAGATTCACGACGCTCTTTACAGCATTATCAAAATCTGAAGAGCCTTTTAAAACCCTACCCGAGCTGATTACACTCGCACTGCACGAATGTACTCTCGAAGCAGCGTAGACAGAGTCCTACTATCACAACATTCACCCCGCATAAGGGGTGTTTTTTTGTTTTTAGAAAAGCCACCCTCTCAGGCGACCTCTCATTAATTTATCTACAATCTCGTTTACACTCCCACCCTATAATAAATCTCCTTCTCCACCAACTCTCTCTTTCTACCCCATTTCAATGCAGAGATCTGTTTCATCACCGCAACCTTTTCGGCTGTGTTGAGAGCTACATACTCCTGGAAGTATTTGATACAGTTCATGCTGAATGGCGAGATCGACTGACCGTCTACCTCCATCTTGAAACAGCACTTGAACTGGTCGAGATTCATAAGATCTTGCTGACTAAAGACTGGTGAGAATTGCTTCTCGAGGAACTCGGCGTCTGTAGGACCAACACGATACGAAAGGATATTACCGACGTTACCAAAAATAGCCTGTGAAAGGTCGTTGTTACCTCAAAGGTTTGACTGCTTAAGCTGATCAATGTACTGATGCGCCATGATCATGCCCAGCTTATATTTACGAGCTTCTGACAAAACAGACTCGATAGACTTCGATACATAATTTTGCATCTCGTCGATATACAGATAGAACGGTACGCGCTCATGCTCTGCCATACCTGCACGACGAAGCGCAGCGACCTTTACCTGCGTCACCATCATACGTCCAAGGAGCTGCGAGTTAAACTCACCGAGCAGACCCTTCGAAAGATTCACGAGAATCACCTTGTTATGTTGCATCGCCTCGCTCACGTCAAATGACGACTTCGGCTGACCGATGATATTACGAATCATCGAGTTTGTGATGAACGGCCCAAACTTCGCCTGGAAGAACGGTATCATCTCACCTTTTTCACGATCACCCATCGATGCATAGGTCTTCTCCCACCGGTTACGCACTACCGGATTCGTCACATTTTTCAGTTTAATTTTCTGAAATGCTGGATCGGTAAACATACGTACGATCTCCGTCAACGTTCCACCTTCCGGCTGCTCCATAAGCGTTAACGCTGCATTCGAAAAGTAGTCCTGAATACGCGGCCCAAATATCTCATGACCATACATACCGATAAACATGTCGACCAGATCGGACACAATGAGATTTCTTTCATCTTCCGTCTGCGCAGTGAAAATATTAACACCCAACGGATACTCAAAATTCGATGCATCAAAATAGATGAGATCATCGATACGTTCCTTCGGAAAGTATTTCATCACTGTCTCACAGAGCTCTCCATGCGGATCGATCACCATACATCCACGACCCTGCTCGATATCCTGTTTCAACATCGTCACCATGATAGATGACTTACCCGTACCCGTCTGACCAATAATATAGAAATGACGGAATCTATCTTTATCTTTTAACTTAATAACTCTTTTCACACCGGCGAACAGATTGTATCCCAGATCTATCCCGTCTTGCGGGATGCCATCTGGCGCTGGCACTATCTTATACGTTTGCCACTTGATACGTGGGGAACGATTGAAGCGATAGTGTGGAAAATGAAATATAGATGACAGCTCTTTGATATTGAGAAGTTGACGTTTAGTAAATTTTGTGACGCTTGTTCCGTTATCAAAAAGTCTATTTACGAATGAACTAGTAAACTCACCGATACGATCAGCTTTTACTTTACTGAAATTAAGAGAATTCAGACCAACATAACCGTACTGGCTCATACTGCGCCCCAAGTCATTGAGAATGATGTCGATACGATGCGGATGCGGAGAGAGTGCAAGCGCCTTGATTGTCACATTATAAAGTTCGTCCTCGGTCTTTTTGTCGAGGTCGCCCATCTGTTGTGACGAATATTTCGTATTCTTTTTTTCAGGTTTGTTCTCCTTCGACTTCTCGCTCTTTGGGATGATGTCCTTAAACATCGATCGGAAAGTCTCCTTCTTCTTTCACTCTTTAATATCGTCTATCGACTTTCTCATTTTCTCCTGCTCCTTTTCAGAGACCGGCGCAAGCAATATTTGGAGAGAAAGCTTCTCCTCGTTATCGACACGCGAAAATGCAGACAGAATAGAATCCATAGGATCTGCCTCAAACGACTCGTAAGTCTTGATAGGAAACACGTCTTTCTTCGAAAGCGTGAACGTCCCGCCGCCGACATACTTCCCGGCGTCGAGCAATTTGGGCTGATCGACATAGTCAATAACCGCTCCCGGATAGAACGACGATATATTCTTTTCTATCGTCGCCACAAAATCCTTCGGTACGCCGATCATAAACTTGATTTGCTCCTTCTCCACGAGCATCTCAAGACTCACATAATTTTGGATGAGAAAATTAGCTTTCCATTTGTTCGAATAGACCGCATAGAAGTTCTTGAGAACCTGATTCATGATCTCAAGGTTCTGTTTCATATTTTGCGTATTGTCATTTTTCTGATCCATGTCTGAGGTCTTCTGCGGTATCTTTACCTGCAGAAATTTGAGCTCATCAGCCCTTTTCAAAGCAAATTTTTTCTTCCACTGCAAAATGAAGGATCTATACATCCCAACACCCAACAACCGGATGGCGACGACACCTACAACTATGAGTATAAAATTTTGCATATCGTGAGAGAAAAACTACATACCTAAAGTATATGAAATTGGCTACAGCATTGCAAATTTAAGCCTATACTGCACAATCTTTTCGTCAAGTGTCATGAGATTGTCGTCTGTCGCCACCTTATTTCGATGCTCTTTGCCACATTTCGCGCATTGCAGCAGTATTTTCGTCACTCCATTCCTGATCTCATAAGCCCTCGGATACATGGCTCCACCACACACTACGCCCTTTCTATCACCCGGCATGTCACCATCAACATGTTGCGACGCGAAACACCACGGACAGTGATTTCTACACGTCTTTTCCGCAGTCGGAACCGTCTTTCAGCACTCTAAACAAGTGAATGATTCGTTAATTTTCTTCATACTACGCTTATATGTAACACCATTCAGAAATAAAGAGAAAAGAAAGTAAGCAGACATAGCTTCAAACAACAAAAAAAATCCAAGATAACGTAGACCGGCGATTCTCGGACCCCATAAGGTATAAGTGGTAGGCTCAGCACAGATCTAACATCTGTACGATATTCGGCCCCCTGAATACTGGCGATGGGAAGGAGATAAGGAGTCATACTTTCACCTTAGACTTTCTGTCGCACTTATAGTCGGGTTTTCAGAAATTACAAGTCCAGATACGATTTTCCGCCAACCGTCCGTTAGCCCAATAAAGCCGGAAATGACGGCTGATATGTTGACAGGAACGACAATCAACTATAGAGCAGCTTACAATAATTATATATTTGAGAGAAAGCTTTTTCTATGAAGAGTGTTCATCCCCCACTTCTTGATCGCTTTATAATGCCCCTTCGTTCCATAGCCCTTATGCTGATCAAACCCGTAGTTCGGAAACTTTTTATGATATTTCCTCATCTCTCTGTCACGCTCCACCTTCGCCACGATACTCGCTGCACTGATCATCGGCACTTTTGCATCGCCATCGACAATCGGTTCTACTGTCACTCCCCACAGCTTCCTCATATGAAAATCCGTCTTCCCATCAACGACGATAGTGAGTTCTTTCGCATGCTTTTTCATCCACAGATCAAATACTTTCAATGAGAATCTCCCTTCTGAAAAATGCTTCCACAGCGCCCTCGCGATCGACGTACGAATCCCCCGTACGATACCATATTTGTCTATCTCTTTCGAACTCGCCGATCCTGAGCTATAGACAATGCGCTTATCTTTAATAAGCCTCTCGTACAACTCTTCCCTTTTCTCCTCTGCAACAATCTTACTATCATCATACCATCCAAAACATTCATCTCATATCCCAGGTAACGACGCTATATCTCCTACCCAACGCATCACATTCTTTTTCACATGCACAATAGTGATCCCGACATAGACCGGTCATGCTATTGGTCATCTTCCTGCTTCATCGACATAAATGTAATGCATTATTATTTTTGCAGTGTCATTATATTTGTAAAGAGAGAGGCTACGGTTACAGGTCAAACTCCTCATGGAACAGGCGTGACAGCTGCGACCTTATCTATTAATGTTTCCCGCTGCACATCTCCCACAGCTTTCCCATCTTTATACCCTCGACCCACATCGATCACCACTTGTGATTTGTCGTCACGTACGAACGACTCGTCGACTAAATGAATATGTCCTGTTGCGCTGATGATAATATCTGCCTTCTCTCTGCAGAATCTCTTCATCTCTTCCTGATCACTTTCTATAGTAAACACTTGGACGATCGCGCCTTTGTATTCCAACGCAAAAGCTAAAGGCTTTCAGATAAGGTTGCTATTTCAGAGCATTGCAACTGTTTTGCCCTGTAGATCATATTTGTAATAGTTGATCATCTGCAGCACCGCCATAGGCGTTGCCGGCAAGAGATATTTTTCTTGTTGATGTATTGAACAAAGCGCGTCTATATCCTTCTTTGGATGGATTGCATCAAGGAGAGTTTGTTTCGAATCTTCAAGATTAGCAGGCAATGGCAACTGCAAGATAGTCCCCACACATGCATCATCTTCGTTACAAGTGTTGATTATCTTCAGGATGTCTACTTCTGTCAACTCTTTATCTTCATTTCAGAAAATCTTTACACTCAGTCACACGCGCTCAGCAAAGTTTTGCTTACTACGAACATATGCAGCTCACGGATGTTCTGCTCCGATCATGATGATCGCGACATATCTATTCTGCAAATTTTGCGCAGCGATAAAATCCTCAACCTCCTTCTCTAACTTTTCCGCCACCGGCTTTCCATATCGAAGCATTGAAATCATGAGCGAATAAAATACACTTTCCGATAGTACTCAAATGCTCACCAAAAACCATAACTTATTTATACAGATATCCTCTCACATATATGACCTATAAAAAACACTTTCCCATCTTCGCGAACCATCCTGAATTAACCTATCTCGACAGTGCAGCAACGGCTCAAAAACCAGCATTGGTAATAGATGGGGTGAAAAAATTTATGGAAAATAGTTATGCGAATATTCACCGCGGATTCTACTCTCTCAGTGAACAGTCTGAGGATCTTTACGATCAATCAAAAGCAGTATTTGCAAAGTTGATCAATGCCCATGCATCGGAAATTATCTACACGTATAACGCGACTTACGCCTTCAACATTTTGGTGCAAGCACTTACCATCTCATGAAAACTCCCATCATGAAGTAAAATATTATTATGAATTGCCGAACATCACGCGAACATTATCCCCCGACAAATCACTTCAAAATTTTGATGAGTGGAAATAGAGCGGGTTAATATAGATGAGAATTATGATATCGACATAGTCGATTTTGAAAAAAAGTATACAAGCAATGTGAAAATAGTCTCGCTCAGCGCTGCATCCAATGTGACGTGAAAGATCTACGATGTGAAAAAAATTAGTTCGCTCCTTCGTGACGACACTCTTTTTGTCATAGACGCCTCACAGGCTCTGCCTCATCTGCAAATAGATGTTCAGGAACTTCGCTGCGACGTGCTTATCGGAACAGCTCATAAGATGATGGCCGACACTGGTCTGGGCATGATGTATATGGACAAAGATTTACTGCAGGAACTGACACCTGCAATCTGAGGAGGCGGCAGCATCGAAGATGTTTCTACTAGCAATTTTACACTGAAGAATACGGTAGAAAAGTTCGAGCCAGGAACGCCACACATCATTGGAGCTGTGTCGCTTTTGATGGCCATCGAATACATGGATGCGATAGGCTGATATGAGGCTATTCAAAAACATGAACAAGAATTAATAAGCTACACGCTGGAAAAATTTGCCACACTCTGAGACAAGATCACCCTCATCTGACCATCAACAAGCAAAGACAGAATCGGAGTGTTCTCATTCGTTGTGTCTAGCTTTCCAAACAATGTGCAAATCGGCGAACTGCTTGCACAAAAGAATATCTGCATCCGCACGGGCGGCCATTGCACTCATCCGTTTTTCAAGCAGATAGAAAAAAAAGGCTCATGCAGGATGAGTCTTTATCTGTATAATACGAAAGAAGATATTGATACGTTTTTCAACGCACTCACAGAAATTATCTCCGCATAGCAGAAAGATGCACAAAGACATATCCTTCGGCTTGCAGCTTAGCTACAAGCTTTTTCAATAACTGCGGATGTTTGATCAGCTCATCTATGCACATCACTATTATCGAACGATCCGACAACGAAGCATGCACGCTATTTTCTGTAGAAAGTGAAAGCTCAGTATACGATGAGTATGCATTCATTCAAACATTTTCTAAAGTCTCATAGCCCATATTCTGGAGCGCTGCTCTCACTCACGAATTGCTTTCAACGAACGTTGCAGCGAGTGATGAATCCTGCATCAGTGAAGCGGCAACAGACTGCAATGCTTTTCACTGATCATCAACAAATAAGAGCGCAACAGTTTTCCTTTGGTCAGGAGCTAAGGAACTATTAGCTACTGGAGGCATCGCAAGCATTCACTCTTCCTCCTGTTTCACCCCAGCCAAAGCCATAGTTTCTCATGAGGTCTGATTGTCTACTTGTGTCGACATCTTAGCCAATGGAAGGTCTTTTGTAACTTCAACTACACTATCAGCCGCAATATTTTGATCGGCAGCAACTTGTAAATTTTCAGAAACACCTTTCACGCTATCCTCGGTTATGGTAGCTGCCACCATAGTTTCAACAGACACATTTGAATCTACTTCAACACTACTATCCATTACTGCATACTCCTGAACCATATTCGGAACGACCACTTTCTCGCTCTCTTTTTTATGAACATAGATTCCCCGATATCCAGCTCCTACAACAACAACTGCTATGAAGAATGTAGAAAGCGATATACTCCATTTCGTAGCTCGACTGAATAATGAATCTTTACGTGGAATGAAATTTTTATCCTGCATAATATGCTCTGATAACTTCTCAGCAAAGCCTTCCTTCCATGCTTGGTTAACAGTAATATTCGGCTTCGCAGCAATCATCTTTTTGATCATCTGCAAAACAGCCTCTTTATTATTTCATAAAGAAGGATCAAACTGTATCAGCTCCTCATAGATTTTATCTATCTGATCCATCGTCCGCACAAAACACATAAAACAGCCATATATCAAAACCTTTCAATTAATTTTTGTGTCAACCTGCTATACTCTTTTCTTAACGCAGCGCTCGACTTTCACATAACCGATTCTATTTCTTCCCGGCTCATATCCTGCCATATACGCATTACAAATAGCTCTTTCTTGTCAGTTCATAATGAGTCCAGATATGCTAAGATTTCTTCTGCCTGCTGCCCAACTTGTAAATTATGCGTCATGTCGCCAACCTTCTCATCAGGAATCAGTTCCACCTTGTCATCCAATGAACTCTCTTTCTTCCTCTTCACGCTGTCTAAGAACACATTCGTAGCGATCGTATAGAGCCACGATGAGAACGCCTTTTCCCTTTGTGGACGGAAAGACTTTATCCCATCAAATGCCTTCAAAAACGCCTCTCCGGCTAGATCCTCAGCCTGACTCATATCACCACACTTATAAAACAGAAAACTCAAAATTTTGTGACAGTATTTTTCATACAGCACACTAAACAGCTCTTTCTCGCCATTTTGGATCTTCTGAACTAGGAAATTATCATCTTGCATGGTATGGTAGTAGTATCTATTTGCTGGGAAAGTACAAGACAAGCGTTGATTATTCGGCCTCCTTTACCTGCTGAGCAGGCTTTTTATGGGACTTTTTCTTACGACCTGTATAAGGTTTTGCGGGCGCTTTCCTTGCTGCCTCGGCTTGTCATGGATTATATACACCGCTTACAACGACCTTCACCTCTCTTGGTCCAATAAGGTCATAGAGAGTCATAGCTACGCGTCCAGTTTGACGGGCACATGCGTGAGAGCGAGGATTACCATCAATGAATCATGTGTGCAAATAAGTCCCATTTTCAAAAGGCGTAGCATATGGCATTGCAGCGTTAAACGCCTTTGACTTATAAGCAGAATCTCTTCTATCTCCTACCTCATTCTTATAATTCGTCTTAAATACTCCTTCTGGAGTAAAGGCATGCACACGCTTAAATGCCTTCTTTTTATAATTCCAATCGATTTTATCCACGCCTTCTCCTCCCGACATATACTCAGCCAACACAAGCTTTCCGTTTTTATAATATCATATCACATGTTTTTTGACCGTGTCTATTTTCTCGACACCCTTCTTAGTTTTCTTATGAGTAATTACTGGCTGTCTCGTAATGATGACAACCTCCTGAGACGTGTCTACTTCTTTTTTGATCTCTTCTTTATCAGCAATAAAGTCTGCCAAAAAGGGAGAGAAAAATCCTTTTAACTCCGGATTGACCATAGGCACTTTGAGATCTGGAAGCTTCTCATATCAAAGCCATCCAAATCCACTCTTAAGACGCGGGTTATGAGCTATAAGACTCTCTGCGATCTCTTTATTATACTTCCACATATAATTATCCACATTTCTCCTTCCTAATAATATTCCCAATGAGTGCTCTATTTTCATCTTCCCCAGCGGCCCCTTCCTCACACGATCCATATTGATCGTATAAAGCTCTTCAGGCTGTGACGGCATTGCTGCTACAGACTTTTGCTGCGCCGGCGCTGGTGTTGGCGTTGGAATCTGTATTGCTACTGGTGCAGGCGTTGACGAAACTACTGCAGCAATACTATCTGTGGGCGCAAACCTCTGCGCTGTATCTATAGGAGGCAGTTTATTAAAACTATCAGTAAGCGCTTGCGCCACTGCTACGATTTCAGAATCTCTTCTTCTCCTTGCGCTGTCCACGGTAGTTGTCGCTGGCGTCTCATCAGTCTGCTCGTCATTACACGACACACCACCACTTAGACTCGCCGCAAGTCATACCATTGCTATTGTTTTTTTCAAACTCATTGTCTTTGGTCTTACACCAAACTAAAGCTCTCATAGTATAGCTATTTTCACCAAAGTAGCAACACCAGAAAACGGCTAAACAAGAGCTTTTTCTACACTCTCCTTAAGAGCTTCCAAGCCTTTTCACCTCTCCGCAGAGATAAAGATTGGACGCAAATATTCGTATTTTTTCCTAAGATTTTCTTGCTGAGAGTCACTAATGAGATCGATCTTATTGAACACATACAACTTCGTCTGCGTCGCCCCGATCTTTGTCAGGATCGAATCAACCACTTCTATCTTCTCATCTATATGCGCATCCGACGCATCCACTACATGCAGCAGCAAGTCCGAATGAATACTATCTTCCAGCGTAGACGAAAACGCCTCTATCAGATCCGGCGGCAGATCACGAATAAAACCGATCGTATCATTTATCAAAATCTCTTTTCCACGTCCTGTATGTTCATATCCATCTTGTCCATTATTTTCTTCCTTACTCTCATCGTTTCCTCTTTGAAGCCTTTCCGCGCTTGGAGCCACATACATCTTGCCCACCGACGTTCCGAGTGTTGCAAACAATTTGTTTTCCACCAGTATATCTTTGTGCGTCAGCGCATTCATGAGACGCGACTTCCCCGCGTTCGTATAACCGACAATTCCGACCGTCTGTAATCCCTGGCGGCTCCTCGACTGACGATGGAGCGCTCTCGTATGTTCATACTGCTCGATCTTCTTCTTGATAGCAAGCTCTTTGTCTCTCAAGTGTCTGCGCATACGTTCCGTGTTCGTTTCACCCAGTCCACGCGAAGCTCCAGAACCTCCGCCGGATCACTTACTACCCTGACGAGAGAGCTCCATACCCATTCCAAAAATTCTCGGGCCCATATGTTTTATCGCCGCCAGCTCTATCTGCAATCTCGCTTCCGTGCTGCTCGCATGACGTTCAAATATCTTCAGAATTAAGTCCACTCTATCTCGGATCTGAATATTGTCCTTGCGAAGAATCTCAGAAACATTAAATACCTGCGATGGTTTAAGAATATTTCCGATCACCAAAAGATTAGCGCCAATCGTCTTCATCTCTTGTTTGATTTCCTCGAGTTTCCCCGATCAAATATACAGACGATAATCAGGCGTCATACGTTTCTGGATCTTTTTAACAACAACCACTCATTGATAAGTCGTCACAAGCGACTCAAGCTCCTGCATACGATGTTCGATCAAAGCCGCCGGAAAGCTAGGCGGAACGATATCGACAAGAAACACTTTAAGTTGTTCTATATTTATTTGTGACATCTATTTCTTGAGTGATAAATTACCGCAACATTAATCTTGAAAAATAATCGTTTCCTTCTGACTCACCGCATGATTGAAAACAGCATTTCATAGGCTTTCATCAAGATGAGCTGCAATGTTCTTCTGCACTTCCTCATAGAGTGACGGGGTATCTTTTATCGCATCACGAGCGCCCTGATAGTCAAAACTATCTCGCTCAAGATCTTTTATCATCAGATCTTTTTTAGCATTGTCATAGCACTCCTGTGAACAGAATCCCATGAAGCGCTTGTATTGTTTCTTACGACAAATAATGCGCGCATTACACGGACTATAACGACAGTTCTCGCAGTTATCAGTCTTCAATCCTGAGTAGATACACTCACCTATAGTTACATGAGTCTCGTCATCGCCCACACGGGTCGACACACGCCCGTCAAAAGTATAGAGGTTACCAAGCCGGTTCCCATCGTTATAACTGTTTACGTATTTCACCACACCTCCTTCAAGCGCATAGACATCTTTAAATCCAGCCTTCGTCACCATAGCAGAGAGCTTCTCACAACGAACACCTCCGGTACAATACCACACAATTTTTTTATCACCAAACAGTTCTTTATATTTATCAAGCAGATCCGGAACCTCACGAAAATTAATCGTTCACGCCGGAATAGCATTTTTAAAATGCCCGAGCTTATACTCGTAATCATTACGCATATCAACAATCACCCGATCATCAAGATCTCCGGAATCTATAAGTTTCTTAAAGTCTTCCGCAGACATTTCTTTGCGATATTTTTCGATCTCTCACTGTGTGACAGTAGTTCCTAGAGCGACGATCTCCTTACGATATTTTACGACCATGCGATCAAAATAGTAGCTGTCTACCTTTGTCGACTTTATGTCTATATCGCGAATGTCTTTAAAGTATTTACTATTAGACAAATACATCTTATACGCTTTAATTTGTCACTCATTTCATGTAAGCGTAGCACTAATTCATTCTTCACCGATATATATACGTCCCTTCATGCCAATATCTTTACAGAAAGTCAGATGTTCCTTTACTTCCGTATGAGGATCATCGATATCAACAAATTTATAGAAGGTCAAAAGTGTGTACAATAATTTTTTCATGCGTTCTTGTCGGAAGCAATATAAAAAGGAGTATGAATCCCCCTGTCTGAGTTGTAGCTCAGCACCTAGAATAATACCTATTCCCCCTTTGAAATCAAGAACTACCTATACGCATCATTATACTAGCATGGCGTGATCTACCTTAATAAGAGCTTTTTACGCGCCTCCTGAGCGATGATACGAAACAGTCACGCCTTTTTGTTAACGAGATTTTTTGCCGTATCCGTACCTAGGTTTTCAAGTGAAGCCAGGATAATAGCATCGTGCAATATAAGAGAAACATGAGATGTATATTTTTGCATTATATGTTCAGCACCGTAGGAAGTATAATTATTTTCAAGGTTTTGCTGGATAGCATCTATCACCTGATGAATCTTTTTGTCAGTATAGAACTCAATGCTTTCGAGAATGTTCTGGACGAAGTGAAGATGCTCTTCGATGGGCTTGTTGCTCTTATGAAAAAGCGCGACAGGCAGCAGGATGTCCAGGTCCACTCACTCATGAGTTCATAGAAGTATGCACTCTTTGACTACCCTACAGGTATCGGTCCGCTGAGCGGGATCAATACAATGCTCGGCGAGATGAGCAAATGCTTCATGTCTCGGCGCTAGTCAATTAAATCAACCAAAGGTCATTTTATTTTTGTAAAAAAATAAATGCCCCTGCTTACTGATCTGTGAAAAGAAAAAAAACGAGAAAAATCTGAAAAGATAGATGAAAAGCTAAGCTGATCACCATACCTGATAATATCAGAAAAAAGAAAAAGTCGGCCTGAGAACAGACCAAACCCTATAAATCCCTACCCATGAAGACACATGGGTTTCTGTATGAGAGGCGAGCACGAGAAGATTTCAAGTATAAAAAAAGTTAGCCGCTGGATGCAGTGGCTAACCAATATGTTTGTGTTCCCAATTCGCAGTCGGAAACACGTCAATGAGAATATTTAATTCAGCTTCAACAATATAATGATTGTATGTTGAATTGCAAGACAAAAAACGGATCCCTAAAAGTAGGGATCCTTCAACGCAAAAGAAGTATAGGTCAGGTTATTCCGTAACAGCTAATAGCTGGGGAGATTGGTAGGCGCATCCTACACTATCGCGATAGTAGTCCAGCATGACATTGGTATACACATAACTTGTATCTACCACATATGCACTTGGAAACAGATCACGAGGCGCAAAACAACTGCCTGGCACAATCTCTAGCTTCGGAGAGGTAATCGGCTTATGCATATGATGCACCGCCATCCACTCTTTCACTGTTACGACTTTACTGAAAAACCTCGGATCGATGACATAATCCTCTTTACCTCGAATAATACATACCACGTCGTATTTCCACGTAGCAGAACATCCATAGCGAGGAGAATTAGCGGTCATTTCACCAAACATAAAAGCCTTGTCGCAGCGGATATGTGGGTATTTGTCTTCAATATATCTTCGGATAGCACTTGCATATGCAAACTGCCCATCGGTGAAGTATTTTCCCCAAAGCACTGTGCCCTGAGAATTAACATCACTAAATATACTGCCGACGACTTCAAGATCGAGAGATGGATCGCTTATAGGCGAAACACTACTCAGTTCCTGAACTCCCACCATCGCAATGCGATCAGGTTCGGGTAATTGACGCGAAACGCGCCCACTCTTTTGCAGACATAATGTCGTGCCTTGCTGGAAACTGCGAACTTCCGCCGGGCATATGTTCTGCGATTTTTTGCACCCCACGCCGACAACACATAATGCTATCAGAAGGGCACTTTTTACTTGCTGAATCGTATATTTCATTGTTTGTTTTGGATTTTAACACTTATTAACAATACGATAGGGCCCTCTTTTGCGTGAGGCATTCAATATAATGAAATGATGCTAAAATTCAATTCCAACATAAAGAAAAGCGCCCCGCAAATAACGGGGCGCCTATTAGTATAAGGTTATAGAAGCTTACTCTTTTTTAACGAATTTCTCCACGTCCAGTAAGTTATGTTGTTTATCAAACAGCCTGAATATATACATACCAGGGGTTAATGTGCTTAGATTAATTTGTTGAGATGTTGTACCATCCAACTTACTATCCCAAACGTTTTGGCCTATCGCATTTTCAATGATCACCTGATCATCTATATGCGCGCCTTTGATACTCAACAGATCCTTCACAGGATTTGGAAATATAGCATATGCATTAACTTGCACCCCCGGTTCGGCAAAACCAAGAGGATTCGGTACACGCACGACATTTGAAATGCTGGTGTCGGGCACGAAGCACCCAACGGGTTTATATACCGCAAAGACGGTATCACCCAAAGCACTGATTGTATGCACCCAGGTATTACTGGGTGTCGTAGCTGCGAACGCACCATTACAATACCAACTATATGGTCCACCCGAAGGGCTTGCAGTATAGATGACATCGTAATGAGTACCAGTCCAGAATGGAATACCGGAGCTCACTGTGCACGTAGGTGCCGGCACTGCGCCAATCACCGTAATAGACACCACAGGTGTGGTATCGTATGCACGAGTAAAACATCCAGCAGGCATTGTGAACACTGCTCTGTACTGATGTGTGCCCGGAGACAACAAAGGCGTATAATAAATTGGAGCAACCGCTCCGCTTATATTACTCCAGCTTCCGCTGAAAGATTGCCATTGTACTGTAGTACCGGTAACACTGCAGGAAGCAGTTATGGTATCCAAATTCAAGCTGCATATTGATCCTGATGTAGGAGTCGCAGTTGAGCTTGGTGTTGTAGGCGCACTCACAGTCATAGTAACTGTGTTGCTTGTTACCGTAGCAGGCGTCGCGCACGTTGCCGTGCTCGTCATTGCAACCCATACAAGGTCTCCCGTAACGAGAGATGAACTTGCATAGGTCGTACCTGTACCTACGGCTGTCCCGTTCAGTTTCCAACTGTAACTCGGCGTCCCTCCTCCGCTTGATGCAAGAGTAAAAGTAACCGGCGTACCAGCACAGATTGTAGAACCTGGCGTTGGGGTAATAGTAACTGAAGGAACTATAATTGGATTCACCGTCATTGTCACCGTATTGCTGGTAACTGATGCCGGCGTTGGACAGGGAGCAGAACTCATCATCGTAACCCACACATTATCACTAGACGCAAGCGACGAACTTGAATAGGTCGTGCCTGTGCCCATGATTGTGCCGTTTACCCTCCACTGATACGAAGGAGTAGATCCTCCGCCAATTGGTGTTGGAGTAAAGGTAACTGCTGTGCCCGCACAAATAGTTGCACTAGGCGTCACCGCAATCGTCACGCTGTTAGGCGTAAGAGGATTAACAGTAGCAGTTATAGGTGTTGATGTAACAGTTGTTGTTGTAACACAAGTAAGACTACTTGTTAATTTACAGGTTATCACGTCGCCGTTTGCAGGCGCATAACTATGAGCGGCTGTAGAGCCACCAACTGTCACTCCATTCACTTTCCACTGATATGTAGGCGATGAACCACCATTTGTAATGGCAGCTGTGTAAGTCACACTTGCACCTGCACATACTGTTCCACTTGGGCTAGCTGAAACGCTAATCGTAGGTGTAACAGGCGCACCAACCGTCATTGTTACTGTATTACTAGTAACTGAAGCTGGCATTGCACAAGGAGCAGTGCTACTCATCACACACCAAACATTATCTCCCGAAACAAGCGTAGAGCTTGCATACGTAGGACTTGTACTTACCACGACACCGTTCTTATACCATTGATAGGTAGGAGTCCCTCCCCCAACTGGCGTTGGAGTGAAGGTGACTGGACTTCCTGTACAGATGGTAGATCCTGGTGCAGCCACAATAGTCACCGCTGGAACAACAACAGGGTTAACTGTCATCGTCATAGTAGCAACCACGGTAGGTGTGGTCACACAAGCAAGACTGCTTGTGAGTGTACAAGTAACAACATCCCCATTTGCAGGGGCATAGCTATGAGTAGGAATCGAAGATCCAACACTCACACCGTTAACCTTCCACTGGAAAGCTGGCGATGTACCACCGTTTGTATGGGTGGCTGTGTAAGACACTGAAGTGCCTGCACAAATAGAGCCTGCGGGTGTTGCGTTAATTGTAATGGTAGGGGTAACCATACTGCCTGGATTGACAATAACTACCTGGTTGATAGTATCGCGCCAAGGTGTTGTCCAACCTAGAATTCGAGGCATTGATCCAACAGCCCTCTTACAAACATAGGTACCTGCTGGGATTAAATTTGAGTTAACACTGTCATCAGTGCTCAACGTGGCTAATACAGGATTTGCGCCTGCCCAACCACTATCAATCCAGTCGTACCGAGGTTGTAAGGCGCCTATACGGTATTTACCCGTACATGCAGCGAATGTAATTGTATCATTCGCCAACATATACTTTCGAAACGCCCTTTTTACCAACGAATCAGTTACTACTCCATTCCCATGGGTAGGAGTCCTAGAACCACCACCATTCATAAAGGATATGTAGAGTTGCTTTGTTTGCTCGTAAGTAAAATCAGGAAACAGGGCACGCGTAATTGCGGCTTGTCCTGTAGTCTGTGGGCAACCAAAAGACGTCCCACTCGCAGGCGTGCAGCTTGTAGTTGTGCCCTGTACAGAAGCATACACTTGATAAGATACAACTCCCGTAAAAGCACTATCAGTAGTAGTTCCTCCACTCCATGCGCCTCCACCCAACAAAGTTCCAACAGTCGTCCATACTTTAGGCAAACATGCTGGATATACAGTATTAGACAGAGAGCCTGTATTGCCTGAAGCCGCGTAGCTCCAAGAATTATAAGTTGAATAACCCATAGCAATAGCTACAGCAAAAGTAGGATCATAAGTAAAGGTTCCTAACGAATAGTTCTTATCCGTCACGCCATTACTATGAGCCATATTAGTTGCTGTTGTTACGAAAGACATAGGTCCGCCAGATGAGGTTGCCATCACTTTATATACTTGCACTGTATCAACAATATCCGTACCGACAATACCATTCGTATTGTTTGCTTCACCACTCATCAAACTGAATGTACGTGTACCATGACCGTCAAAGTCACGAATATCACGATTGGAAGTAAGCACATTATAGCTACGAGCAGTATCAATACGATAAATATTAACATCATCGTGCAAAGTATCTACACCAGTATCAAATATACCTAGTATTTGATGATAACCTCCTTTTGGCACGAACGCCCTGAAGATTCCCCATCCCATATTGAAGTTACCAAGAACTCCAGAGATATTACCATTTAGCTGACCTTGGTAGCCATTAAAGCGAAAATCATTTGCACCGGGTATTGCAGATGAAAAACAATAGGCTAAAGGATCCATATGAATATATCCATATGAGGTAAAATGACCAAACTTTCCGGCCATAAAGTCCCACGCATAGGTATCCATAGGCAGCATAATGGTGAAGGCAGTACCCCACACAGTCCCCCTAGTAGATATAGTGTCATAAAGACTTGCGTCAATACACCTCTCTACCACAGAACCAAGTGGCAGTTCTAATGCAGGCATAATATTAATAGTTTTTTGAGCAGGACTATATTCTGCCCCACCATAAATAACTATCGTCAACCTATGCGCATCCATACTGTCTTGGGCAGCTACAGTTATTATCTTGTTAAACGTATTCTCTGTTAACCTGATGTGATTCACAAAGCCCGCATAATCAGGAAATGCTTTATTGTAAAGCCATTTCTGATACAACTGCTGATAGAAAACATCTCTGTCTTCCGCTCCACTTCTTGTGGAAGAAAGCAGTAGGATTAAAATTAGTATTCGAATGATCTTTTTCATAAATATTTTATATTTGGTTTGGTTTAAGTTAATATTATTTCAATTTTTTTGTTAATAGGAAAAAGCTTGCCGGCTTTTATCCTTAAGAGTAAGCTGTTAAAATACTGTGTGTTCAACCTAAATGGAACGCACACTACATATTATACACATTAAACAATATAAGTCAAATGCGCTATATGCTCAGTTTCTTATAGGAGAGAAGCCATCATAATCAAGCGGAAAGGGTGTGTAACGATAAGCAATAGTTATCAAGAAAAATCAAGCAAAGTTTTTTTTATGGGAAAAGTTTGAAAAACGG
>JAGOPC010000032.1 GCA_017992195.1 Patescibacteria group bacterium | reverse complement strand
TGTGAAGAGAAACTCGGCGTGAAGATAGAACCGGAAGTGAATTTCATCTATTAGAAACTTTTGAAAAACAAAAAAAGAGGTGAGAAC
Organism: Patescibacteria group bacterium; assembly: GCA_017992195.1. Taxonomy (GTDB): domain Bacteria; phylum Patescibacteriota; class Gracilibacteria; order Absconditabacterales; family Absconditicoccaceae; genus JAGOPC01. Next base: position 8,359 of record JAGOPC010000032.1, on the reverse strand, counting down.
ACTCACCTCCACATAACTGCAATATCATTCTTGTGTTTATCTCGCAAGTCCAGCACTCCCTCAGTCATAATGCGATGAACATCAGCCTTCAGCGTCTCCCATTTTGTATAGGAAGAGGTGTCAATCTTATGATATAAGCACATAACCGCCTTGCCTTTGGTAAAGGCTAAATTCTTAGGCAAAATCGCACGAGTACCTATAGTGACTACTACAATAATAGGAGTCTTGGTACGCATAGCCTGCAAGAAAAGCGGACCACCCTCAGGGAAGTCGAGCACTGGTAGATTTGTGGTATTGCGCGTGCCCTCAGGACAGATCACAATATTGATACCAGCTTTGAGACAACGCCTTATTTCGTTAAAACAACGAACCATGCTATCTTTGTTTTTTCTGTCAACAAGGATAGACGGGAAAGCATACACATCACCCAGCCATGGAGTCTTTTCAGGGCCGATTGTGCTGACAAACCGATATGGACCTGGAATATAGGCCATAGCAATTTGCACTTCCAGAAAAGATTCGTGATTGAGCATGTAGATACCAGCTTTGGTAGTCTCTTCAGAAACGAGAGAAAGATTTTTAACCTCAACGGTTATATTCTTCCTTGCCCAGAATTTCTTCATCCACGCGCTTGCGTGCGTTCGATACATTTGTAACTGCTCTCTTTCGTCCTCATAATGACGAGGAATCACCTTTATCTTTCGAGACATTGTTCGACAAGCAAAGATGAGCTGAGTGTAAAAGACCAGACCGCGACAAAATGAGATAATTGTGTGCATATACTAGAAGTTTTATGATGATTAATTTTGTTTACATCGAAAGATTATATCATTCTGAACGATAGAGTCAATCGTTCTTACTTATACCTCGCTACCCACTGCGAAAAGGTCAAATTTCTCCGATAGAGCTCTGTAGCAAGCCTCTTTCCCACATAGCGCCGATGCCAAGCTTCGATGATATAGCCATCAACGTGCGCCCCGTTCTGATACGACTGGGTGAATCACCGCTGGTGAGCGTTATGTCTGAGCCAGTCGTAATAACTATCGTACCCATCCACATCTGCTGTCGTTGCAGTAAACAGGTCCACCGCCAATCCCAACTGATGCTCACTATGCCCCGGCAGCGCCGAAAAACTAAATGCCTCAGGACCACTCTCCGACATATACCCAGCGAACAAGCTACTCTGCAAGCTATAACTTCTATATGAACTCACCACCTCGAGCCTTCTTCTAAAGACACGATAAAAGTGAAACGCCATATCGGCAAACTCATGAAATGCCTCCTCTCTGAGCTGGCCGATACCTCACTGCACATGGGCAAATGACGCATTGTTCAGATCGACTAAATCGGCCGGCCTGTAGCGCAGAAAATTGAGCGGATCTTTCGGTCCCACGTATCTCGTGATACTCTCATCGCTTGTCGTATCGACCTGTTTCGCATAGATGTACGACTCCGTATTGCTGATAGCGGGACCCATAAAACCATACTGCGAACTGATCGTGACTATAAGTGCTGCTATTCAAAGCATCCTGAGACTCTCTCTGCACAAATAAAAAAAACACTATCTCCATGTATAGTGTTTCTGTATATCATCACAAGCTTTTCGTTATGATTTAGCTGTCTCCGCCTGATCGTTATGCATCGTCGGATTGTAGAACTTGAAGAGCAACGCAACGATCTCGCTCAGCTCCAATCTCTCGGTATCTATACCCAAACCTTTCAATCATTCTGAGATCAACGCACATCTTGTGTCGATGAACTTTCTATTTTTCACGAACGAGCGATATCTTTCCACGATCTTTTCAGCGCTGTCTTTGCTTTCAAGAACGGCGAGAAACTTATGCCGCCATGACTTTTTGATGCTCTTCTCCTCATCGCCTCAGTCACCGTAATACGGCACGACGATATAAAACTCTTTCACATAAATTAATCCCTGGGCCAAATTAATTTCATCCAAAAATGATACATATTGATCACCGTGCTGCCTAAGAACATCATTATCGATCACTTTCACCTTATCTTTCATATAGGTTAAGTAGTGCGTGAGATCAAGGTATGTGCTGCGAACAAGTATCTGGATAGGAAAGTCGAGACCATTGAGAAATCTTTTATATTGTTGGATAACGACATCCTGTTCATCGGCATTTTTCAGGTCAAGATTGAGTCCGGAAACTCTGATGATAGCCCTGAGACCACCATCTTTGAGAACCATCGTATCTCCTCTGATCTCAGAAAGTGGCAGCATGGTTTCCGTATTGAAAACCTGTTCCTTTTGACCCTTCTGGATCTTTCCTTTCTCAAAGTTAAAGAGTTTGAATGCCATCGTAATGTAAGTTATTGGAGAGTAAATATATTTTATTTATGAGTTGTTTAGATTCATTTGTTGAAGATATAGAATGCGAAGTTGACGAACAGCCATGAGATTCCTATGACGAACAGAGCGATCGCTGCGCCGATAACGGTTTTCTTGGCGCTTGCAAAGCCTTTGTCCTGATCGCGGAAGAACATCATATAAAATCCGTACATGATCACCACCAGCGCGATAAACGCAACGAGCGCGATCACATAGTTCACTACTATCTGTACATACTTAAGTGCCTTGTCATTGCCAGCGTAGTTTATGTTGAAGGTAGAGAGAAGTCTTTCAAGAAGACTGTCTTCCTGGTTAGTCGAACTCAGGATAGCCCCCTGATCAGCCGTTGGCGTTCCTGCTGTTTGCATCTCCTGATAGTATGGTTCCCAATTGATCGCATATGCAGGGATAACGCTCTGCACGCACATCCGTCATGCAACGACCCATCCGACGATACCTAGAATTTTTTTATGATTCATATTTTATGTTTTTACTGGATAAACTGATCGATGAGATAGATGATAAGACTTACCATGAGCCAGCTGAATGCGATACCAACGATGGCGATCGTCGCGGTTCTCAGCCCCTGCCGTCACTTCTTCGTCTTGGCCTCATCACCGTTTCCTGTCACGATGATAAATCCGTGATACAAGAGATAGCACAATGCTATAAGTCCAAGCAGCGTCAGCCCCCGATTGATGAGGTTATGGACGTAACCCAACGTTTGATTTTGTGCCTGATAGGTCGTGGTGATTGGCGTCGTATAGTAGATGCCCTGTACTCCACTACCGGCATTGTTCATACCACATCTGAGCGGGTCACTCGCACAAATATCATCAGTCTTCACAGCTTTTTGCTCATTCTGCGTATAGACCGTCGAAGTGCTATCAAAAAAAGTAAGCGCCGACACAGAAGAGAGCGAAACATATCAGACGAACAACGCGAGGATAAGTGCGAGGAGTTTTTTCATGGATTTTCCTGTAATCTGCCTATAAAATAATACTATCTAAGTATACGTACAAAAGCCTTTTTTTCAAAATCCCGACCCCAACCAAGCCCCAAATACCAGCCGATTAAGATTGACTTCTTAGAGAACTATAGTAGAATATGCTTCTTAAACAAAAATCATCGTAAACAACCACTAAAAAACATAGCTTTATGCAAAACCAACCAACACTCCGCGAACAGACGGACACGATCATTAACAACATTATATTCTCTCCACAACCATTCACTATCACAGGTGATGTGGCATATGTGAAAGGACTTCTGCTCACCATTTATCCGGTGATCAAATCGTACAACTTGCGCATTTCTGCCGGGATGAGCTCACTAATAGAGTCTTTACATGCAGAAAAAGCGACAGACGATATGAAATTATGGTATCGCCTAATATTCAAGGCGATGCAAAGCACCATGCCAAATGGCGGCTTCTATTACAATGAACTTCACAAGCTAGGAGAAAAACTCTCCATCAGTCCTGATGAGTTCCTTGCAGCCGGCGAATGGGGAAACCCAAAGTCCCACCTTAATCTTGCGGTCCAAGCACGCTCCTCCTTCGCCATCAATCCACCTGGCGGAGAGTACAGCCTAGCAAACCATGTGTGTTACTGGTTCGTGATGCAATCAGTGGTCACCTGGTTCTTCAGGGAACTGCTGATCAAGTCTGTCGATAAGATGAGAGATTCGACCAGTCCTTTCATCTTTAATGATGGGGAGACATTGATCTTCCTCCCAAGAATCAACCCGGACATACCATTGGACACACTCCTCGCTATGGAGGCGCTCAAAGACGCCAACCTGAAAAAGCACTTCCTGCTGGAAGTCGAACTAAACTGCAAAGCCTGGGCCACCTGGTTCAAGCTCCGCGCAGTAGCAATAGCAGAAATGGCAGAAAAAACACACGAACATTAACCTAATTAATTCATCCACAAAACGTTTTTTATGAACGCAGCAGACTACATCAACGAGCGCCTTAACTTCGTTATAAACGAAACGCGCAAAACCATAACAAAGTGGCAGGATGCAAACTCCTACCTGCTCCATATTGATCCTTATGCGCCTGATAACTGGGCAAACGCCTACCTTTTATTCCGAAACGACAAGCAATTCCTCACTGACGTTTCCATACTGTTCAACGGATATACACTGGACAGGGACATGCAAACAGGAAATAATTTCGACCTGGGAAAGGTTCTTATAGAGGAGCTACAGAATAATCATGATCTTGCCTGCTATCATTATCAGCAACTTCCCAAACTAAGGGTTGTGTATGACAGCAATCGCCCACAAAGCAACTACTTCAAGGCGATCGACATATATATCCTATGTCATACTTATGTCGGCGGCGGCGACCAGACAATGCCACCGGAAGAGCTTCTGTCTAAGAGTGATCACGAATTGAAGCACAACGTCGTAGAGAAGAGATCAATATTCCACTATTATCTTATCTTCATGCTTTTCCAGGCGCGCTTTCTTCCAAAGCCACTATCCCTTATAACAACCGAACTGGAAACATATTTTACAAACAATCTTATCGGAGATTCCCGCAAAATAACTAAATTCAGGCTTGAAGAAAAAGGAGCATTACTCCTGATCGTGCCGGAAGCGCCTTATTTTGAGGATTATAATGGGGAGAACGACAGAGAAATTGAAGCAATAGGCGTCAAATACAACGTAAGGCTGATGTTCACACCGGACATCTATCATCATAGCACCTAACGCCTTCTGCCTACATGAGACACAATGAACCGCCCGTTTACGGGTGGTTTTTTTATAAACAAAAAGTCTCCCAAAAAGGAAGACTCTCTTATTTTTAATTACGCTATCGCTCTTTTTAGTCTCGCCACAACCCTCTCTTTTCCCATCACCTTCATCGTCTCACAGAGGTCTGGCGTCGTCTTCGAAAGCATGAGTTGAATACGGAGAAACATCGCGAGATCTCCAGTCTTTCCAATATAGCCACCCTCTTTAAACTCCGCGTTACTCGGCGCAAATCTCATACCCTCTGGCATATTTTTTCCTATCTCTTTCAAATGTTCAAATCGTGCCGTCTTATCTAACTCAAGATTTATCTCGGCGCAGTATTTTTCTACAAACGCACGGATTATTTCGGGAGACATATTTTCAGGATAGGCAGGTTTGTCGTTATTATTATAATAAATTTCATATATTTCATCGTAAAACATTGGCAATTGTTCTCTAATATCAGAGAATTTATGGAATCTCTTGGGATCTAATTCAGTGCAACGTTCTATATTTAGAGCATTAAATGTATATTGTTTCTGAGATATCATAAAATCATAAAGTGATTTTTCTCTTAATTCAAGGCCAGACTTAATATTATTATCAGGCCAATTAAATCATGGGACATGAGGAAATTTTGCTCAAGGTCACTGATTAGTGTAGTCCATATAATTTTTAGCTCGTGATAAGCACTTCTCGAAAAAGGTTTCCTTATCAAGTTTTGCGATCCGCTCCTTCGAAACGAAATTGAACTTCACTATATCGAATAAGGCGCCCGATTCGTTCATATGGGAGATCTGGTATGTGAAATCTTGATAGGTTTTATCAGGATTGTTTTTCTGCCGTTCTTCAAATGACGGATCAACGATATTCATAAGAAACTCTATGATCGCGCCGGCAGGATATCACTGAGCGAAGAACCGCTGAATATCTGACTCGGGATCTTTACGCTTTGAAAGTTTTCTTTTCTTTCCATCATCAAGCTTAAGAAGTGGAGAGATGTGCGCGTAGTGAGGCGGTTTTACTCCAAGTGTCTGAAAGAGTTGGAGATGAAGTGGCAAACTTGCGAACCATTCGTCAGCACGGATAACATGCGTCGTACCCATGAGGTAGTCATCAACAAGATGTGCGAAATGGTAGGTTGGCAAACCGTCTTTTGCCTTTATCAAGACGACATCAACAAAATTATCCTGTATCTCGACGTCTCCTCTGATAAGATCTTTTACGGTTACTCTTCTCGTAAGATCTCCGTGAGAGCGAAGACGAATAACACATGGCGTTCCCGTTTCGATCATTTTTTTCTGCTCGTCAAATGAGGCATCGCGCCACTTAGATGCTGATCCATAGATCCCTGGAATCTGCTTGTTCTCTTGTTGTTGCTTTCTCACAGCGTCGATCTCTTCAGGCGTCATCCAGCATGGATACGCCAGCCCTTTCGCGACAAAATCACGAGCAAAGATCTCATAGAGATTTTTTCTTTTCGACTGAATATATGGTCAGTAATTTCCAACATCTGAACAGTCCGGCCCGATCGGACCCTCATTTATCTGAATGCCGAATGTGCGAAGCCCCTGAACGATGATCTCTCTTGCCCCAGCGACCTCTCTCTCCTGATCGGTGTCTTCCAAACGTAGGAAAAAAACGCCATCATTACTATCCTGGTGCACAAATCTTTCTGCAATCAACGCATTATAAACTGTTCCGATATGCATAAATCCTGTCGGACTCGGCGCAACGCGGCTCACGATCTGCCCTTCCGGACGACGCGGGTATTTTTTCAACAGATCGTCTATCGTATCTGTAACATTTGGAAATAAGAGGTTCGCAAGTTCGAGGGACATACACAGGTTTGAATAAGTTCGTAAAATGCAGCAAGTTAATGAGTTTTTTGATGATGAAATTATAATGATTTTTCTGGCAGATCAAACACACTTTTTTCTTTCACATTTCCATTCAAATATTCGGCGATCTTCCACCCTCCATGAACGGAACTTAATATACCTACGCCATTACAACCCAGGTTGTACCAAAGGTGTAGATGCTCAGGATGAGGACCGACTTTACGCATCCCATCTGGCGTATAAGCCATATCTCCCCGCCGGTAGTAGCGACCACGAATAGGAGTATCGTAGAACTTTTCCACATATTCGTCGAGCGTTTTTTTGTACTCTTCGGGAAATCATCCCTTCGCTTTGGTTGCATGTTCCTCCGGTCAACCCAACGTGAGTAAAACGCTATCCGTAAAATCCTGATCGAGGTAATGTCTCGTGGTCTGATAGAAATAAGCATCCGAGTAATTTTTTCCAGGCGGCTGATAGCAGATGGTCTTCGGTGCGGGAATATTCTGTGTCACATAGCCAGCCATGTAGCCTCTTATCGGGTCGACATGAACACTATCTTTCTTGGCATTAATGGTATGATGCTTGAACGCATTTGTTGCGAGCACTACCTCTTTGCATTGCACCGTATGTGTACCACACTGCAGCGAGGCTCCGTGAGGTTCCATCGTGATAGCATCGATACGCGCATGCTCATAGACTTCAAATCTATCAGGATATTTCGCGAGCAAAAATGCTAACACCGCATGACACAGTGCAGCGCTATTGAGCGTCGCATAGTGCGTAGCCTCAAATCCAACCCACTGCAAGTGGTCAGAACCTACATACTTCGATCACTCCTCAGCAGAAATCCGATTGATATATCACGCACCGGCGCCACTAAACTCCTCCGGAGAAAATAAATCTTTATTCAAAAACATCTCATTAATCTCCAACCCCAGCAACGAAAACATCTGCAACTGCTTGATCACATGCTCGATCTGATCTTTCGTCGTATAGACGTTATATCCGATATATTTCGTATAATATCCCTGCCGGTCTATCAGCGTAATAATCTCGTCGATTTTTCCCCACGCGTCAAACATCGCCTGATAAGCCCCTCTCGTCAGCTCCGTCCCATACGCCGCCACCATCTCCGCGATCGGCTTCTCAAAAAATACATCGATCTGTCCTGCATTATGTCCGGTCGCTCCATGTGCGATCTTATTTCCTTCAAGCAATGTTACCGAATGCTGCGTATCACGCAAAATATAAAATGCTGTCATCACACCCGCGATACCACCACCAATCACCGCCACATCTACATCCAGATCACTTTTCAGCGCCGGAAAAGCTGATGACACACCATGTGCATCAAGCCAGGGCGAATTATTTCTCATCAATATCTCACTACCCTCTGTCATCGCTTTCTATCCAAATAAAA
>JAGOPC010000009.1:31261-35076 GCA_017992195.1 Patescibacteria group bacterium | reverse complement strand
CTGTTGTAATCTTTATCAAAATCGTAGCCCCGGATCACACTCATCTTTGTTGGCATCACGAGCAAGTTATCACCCGTGATAGGCTTGTTCTGATCAGGGAAAAATGTCAGACTGTTCTTCTGCATGCTGATGATATCAAGCGTCTGCGATGGGCGCTGATTGAGATAGAACTTGAGTGCCTTTTGCAGACTGTTCCAGGTGAAATATCTGACGATATAGGTTGCATCAAGCTTGCCTTCGACATCAGACGTATTGTCACCTGGCTTAGCACTGAATGAGACTTTATCGACACGAACATCTATCAGCCCCTGAAACATCAATGGGTACTGATCGCTTCTTTTCATAAACTCATCCTGCACGATCTGTTTCTTATTGAGACGAACATACTGTCCCATACGTTCTCTGATATTCTCGAGATCTCCGCTTGTCAGCGAGCCGCTCTTCCTTGTCTCACCTCCTGAAAAATTATCTGTTGCAACAGCATAGGCAAGCTTACTTTTATAACTCTGGGGCAAGTTTCTGATAAGCAACTCTGTTCCCACCGGGATATTTCCTCTGAGTCCGATCACATTACCATCTTCGTCCTTATCCATAGCAACGACTGACACTTCGATCTCGCTTGGTCCTCTTCTGGTACCTGGAGGCACTTCAACCGCAGCGGGCATCGTAAACAATATGCCATCCTTCGTCACCAGCTTCGTCCCTGGTCTCAATGAGAATGACTGGTACGACGTATTAAGCAATTTTGCCTTTCCCACAGAAGGCTTCTGAAGAAAGCTGATATTTTGGGTATTCGTCTTCAGCGTATACGTATAGTGAACCTCCCCTGTTGTATAAGGGATGCTGATGAAAGACGAATCCTCTACCGTCTCCCCACTCCACGCAGGATAGTAACGGAAATTATAGATGATATCCTCTACCGTGTAAGATGGTTTCACATAGACCGTTGCACTTGGCAAGACGAACTGATAAAGAAAGTATGCTATCAACCCGATGATAAGAACTTCCCCGATGAAAAAGACGTATGATAAGGTGCTCTTTTTGTTAAATAATGATAGATGAAATTTTTGTGCCTGGAAAAAGAACATATAAACGAGTTTTATACCCCTGAGAAAGTGATTCGGCTGATCATACGTATAGACCAGTCCAACCTCGTCACAGTAGCGCCTCGTCTTCTCACTTTTACACACGAAAATATAGGTGATATGCTTCTCATCAAGGATGTTTTTTACTTGTTTGCCCCATCGCGGATTGCCGAAAAAACTGTTTTGCGCATCCATCAAAATAGAGATCTTCTTGTTTTTTGGAAGTTTCTCTACGGTCTTACAAATCTTGTAAAAACTATCATCTCTGGTGAAAAAAAGCTTCATTAGGCAGTAGGTCTCTTAAGAATACGTATACCGATAATTAAACAGATGACACCCGTGATGATCGCAACAAAGTTCTTCACATCAAGTGAGAGTCAAAAGATTGGTAACACACCATGTCTCGGATAGAGCTGATATGAAAAGACGATGTTGAACAGCAACAAGAGGATACCAAATCCGATATATCCCCGTCCAGGTCTCTTTGTGATCGCCTTACCGACGAAGGTAATACCGTACGAAAACAGGCTTATGATCGACATAAAAATACCTACCGGGAAGACTTTTCCATATTTACTGAGCTCGCTCACACCACCTGGCGTTAGATCGCTAATTCCCATACTTGAGAACGGCGCAGGACGACCGATGATCGTATCTCCCAGCACGAAAAACACACCCATCGGAATGAGCGCACTACTCGTCGCGAAGAAAAACAGATCGATCCATTTCAGCTTCTCTGAGCCAACCACCAGCTTCTTAAAGAACCTGCGAACCGACCGGATAATACCTATCGCCACTCATACAAAATGAAACTTATAACCATATGGAGACAACCACGCTTTGAGATTACTCAAACTACTGAGAGGAAACCACACACCTTTTTCTATTAATAAATAGGCGTACGAACCCAATAAGTACGTTACAATAAGCAGCGTTGGGAACCGATAAAAGAGCTTCCGGAAGTCGAGCTTATATTGCTTGCAGAGAAATCGTGCTACCGCCAAAAAGGTGAATAGCGCAACCACTATACCAAGTCCTGTCATATATACTTTTACACCCCATAGTGTAAGAAAGGGATACATACTAATTAATTACAATCTAAATATTCTTAACGCAGGTAATCAACCACCTTCGTCTCTCTGATCGCGACAACACGGATGATACCTGGATAGTCGAGCGAGTCTTCGACTTTGATACCAATATCTTTGATCAGTTTCTGTACTCCGAGATCATCCACAAGCGTAGGATTGACGAAGATCATGATCTCACGTCCAGCCTGCATGATATGTACTCTGTCGACTCCTGAAACGCTAGAGATAAGCTTCTCAAGTTCTGACATCTTCTCGACGAAGACTTCTTTGGCATTGAATCTGACACCGGGACGACCCGCAGAGATAGCGTCCGATGCGGTAACTACCCAACCGATAGCGGAAGTCAACGGAACATCAAAGTGATGTGCCTCTGCGGTATTCACCGTAATCTCATCAAATCCGTACTTTCTCAAGATATCCGCACCCACCTGTGTGTGCGACTGACCGTTCATCGTAGCGATCTTTCCGATGTCGTGAAGAAGCGCAGCTTTCTTCGCAGCCATAGCATCGAGACCCATTTCGAGTGCGATCCCTTCAGCGATCTTCGCAACCTCGATCGAGTGAATCCATAGGTTCTGACCGTAAGAATATCTGAACCAGAACTGCCCGATCATCTTCACGATATCAGGTTTCATCATAGGGATATTCAGCATAGTGAGCGCTTCTTTACCTTTGTCTGCAAGTAATGTATCAAACGATCCGGCAACTTCGTTGTAGATCTTTTCGATATAGACCGGATTGATACGACCGTCTTTCACGAGGCGTTTCAGTGTCTCAGTAGCGAGAAAACGCTTTTCGTTATCATATGACGAAAGTCTCACGATAAGCGGTGTATCGTCGATAATCACCTCAACACCGGTGATCTTTTCAAAGTACGACACGTTTCTTCCTTCACGTCCGATCAGCTTTCCTTTTGTATCTTCACTTGGCAGTTCGACCAATGAGACCGTAAATTCCGACACCGCAGAAACAGCCACACGTGGAAGCACTTTGGTAAGAATCGAGACCGCTTCTTTGTCGGCCTCTTCCTGCTTGAGTCCTTTGAACTTTTCGACAAACGATGCAATCTCCTGACTGTACTGCTGCTCAACCAGCGAGAATAATTTGTCCTTTGCTTCTTCCGGAGTCAATCTTGCGATCTGCGAAAGAACCTCTTTCTCCTGCGAGATAAGGCCATCAAGATCCTGTTGTTTTTGAATTACTTTTTGTTTTTCCGTTTCGAGAGATTCCATCCTCTGTTCCATTTTTTCTTCTTTCTGATGGAGTCTTTCTTCGATCTGATCTGCTTTTTGCATGCGCTTATCAAATTCACGTTGCGCACCATCTATAAGGTCTTTACTAATGTTTTCCGCTTTCCTATACCTTTCTTCTGCACGTCTTACGATATCTGCTGCTGTATCATCTGCTTTATCAATCTTTGTTTGTAACTCATGACTCTTCTTTTTTCGAATAAGGCTGTAGAGCACATACCCCACAATACCTCCGATAACTAGCGCACAAGCACTAGCGATTAACGCGAGAGGGGTGATTGTCATTGTATGTTAAGAGCTGGTAATATAACTAAAACGTCTACCAGTCTCATGTATAAACTTTTCCCATACAAATTACAATGGAAGCAATCTTGACATTCGACGTTTCA
>JAGOPC010000009.1:0-31161 GCA_017992195.1 Patescibacteria group bacterium | reverse complement strand
AACGCGAGAGGGGTGATTGTCATTGTATGTTAAGAGCTGGTAATATAACTAAAACGTCTACCAGTCTCATGTATAAACTTTTCCCATACAAATTACAATGGAAGCAATCTTGACATTCGACGTTTCAATACAAGCAAAAAACGGCTCTTTCAGCCGTCTCCCCTTGATTATTAATTCTTGATTTATTAGTTAGCCGGCTTAGCTGCGGCAAAGTTCTGAATGTAGTCAGAAAGGACGAACTTAGCGACTCCTTCGTTATGGAGGACATAGAGTGTTTGTTTACCGTCAGTCTCGTCAACTGTAGCGTCAATGATCGTATTGTTGGCTACACCAAAGTTAATTCTCATAACATAGTTGAGTGAGTACCCTGCAGTATAAGCATCATTAGTTTTTGTAGGATTGCTTAAGTAGACAGTAAGAGTCTGGTTTCTCTTGTCGAAGAGGTAGATGTATTTACTGTTTGAGAAAGAAATTGGTTTCACGTATTCACTGTAGCCATCACCGATGTTTGTACCACCATTGAGCGGCACCTCGCGGTAACCAAGAGGTTGTCCTGCAGAGGCTCTCGACATCTGGTAGAGAGTTTTCTTATCCTGTGACCGGAGAAGGAATGTACCATCGATCGCAAAGTCAGAGAAACCGTTTGGCAGAGTATCTGCAAGCGACTTATCGGTTAATGAAAGGACAACTCCCTGGCTGAATGTGACCTGAGAACCAAGCGAGTTGCTGTATTTCATCATGTAAACACCGTCTTTCGCAAGTGTAGTATTTCTCAAAAGCGTGTAGAAATTAGAGTTACCGAACGTACCGACTCCTACCATACCTTCAGGAAAGTTACCGCCTTCGATCTTCACATCTTCACTTCCGGCCTTGGTCGTATTGAACACTCTGTTATCATTTGAAGCACAGTAGATACCGTCTCTCAGCAGATTAAATGAACAGGTCTTTGCGGTCTGACCAAGAGAATAAGTGATATTATTCCCTCTCACGCTGTCGCTGATGCCTCCAAGGATTGCTCCTTTCTCGCCTGCAACGGTAAATGATCTGTTATAGAAGATACCGAGAGGAATTCCCATCGTGCTCTTCTCAAGACTTGAGAATGTATAAACATTCTGGTCGGTGAGATTATCCACCATAATAATATTGAATCCTTTATAGTACTCTGTATTGAGGATAGTCTTAAGCTGAGCAACGTCATTTATCCATTTCCCTTGCGCACTTAAAGCATCAAGCTGCTTCTTCAATGCGTTATATTTAGTAATTTTTTCTTCCGATGATGGATCAAGTTTTTGAAATTGTACGATCTCCTTCTTGATATCTTCGATCGTGAGATTCGCAGTGATAGTACCATCCGGCTTGATACTATTTGTTGTGTTATTTCTGATGAAATTTGAAATCAACCCGTAGATCAGGTAGATCAAAAAGATGCTGAACAGTCCGATCACGATAGCATATCTGTACTGAGACATGAGTTCGCGAATATTTCTCACGAAAAGCGTCCACCTGTCACCCATGTTGATCTTGATATTGAAGCGACCAAGAAGCTTAGAAACAGCTGCATTATCAAGCATCTTACCAAGGTTTTTACTAGCAGTACGGATAGTTTTTGGTAGTGCAACACTATAAGAAGCAACGATACCGAGCTCCTCCACTGAACATCTCTGCTTGAGCGTATCGCGTGTATAACCGATAATATCCTCATTGTTTTCCAATCCATCAGCGAACTCCTGAAGTTCGTAGTGGTCAAAATATTGTGTTGTATCACCGCCGACGATAAAGATCTGGTCGCCTGCGAAGATATCTCACTGAATGAAATCAGAGAACAACGCAATAGGACGCTCTTTCATGACGTCATTATGCAAAGTATACTGGATCTTACCAGTTCTCACCACGAGTAATGTCACATCACCGATGAGCGACGCGATATAGTCCTGATGGTGAAACAGCTGGATGCTACCACGAATATCGAAAAAAGGAGCATCTGTTATCTTGCTCGCAAAGGTCTCAAGTTTTGTATTGAGTGCCTGCAAAAGCATCTCAAAACCATCGATAATCTCATCGAAAAGCACATCTTCGCTGTATGTCAGATCAAAAAGCTGGGCAAAAAATTCATCCAAAATAGTCTTCTGATACTCAAGAAATTTCTCTGACAAAAGCACAATATCCGCATGCACAGTGATATTACTCCCCACCTCCTTGTGGATAGAAACGTGTGATTGCTCAGGACCATATGTCAAAGCGTTGTGTAGAAGCTCCATGAAGTGAAATTCGTTGATTAATAAAAAAATAACATAATGGCCCCTCAAGCCACTCTAAAGACTGACCTTATGGATACTGAAATGACCTACTTTTTCAAGCGCAATTTCTGCAAAAATATGCGCCGTATGCCGAACATAGCGAGAAACTTTTTGAGGTTTTTCTTGGGGTTTGTAACGATGCGCCAAAAGGTTTCTAAAACTCTTGCTTTCACCACCCGTCTCGGAGCACGTTTCTCAAATCCCGCTACAAAATCGATAAACCCTCACACATTCATAACCAAAAAGAAATTCTTCTCGAAAAAGGAGCGATGCTCCTCCACCCGAAGCTCCTGAAAAGGCGTACCCGTACAGTTAAGAAAAAGTCTCACCGCTGACGAATCCCTGCTTAATACGTCTTCCATCTGATCGAACGGAAACTCTTTTCCTCTCTGGCTATATTCCGACTGGTGGCAAAACCTAAACTCAATATTTGGATAGTCCGTATGCATCTTATCCACAGCTTTCTGTAGCCACTCTTCTCCCTTACCAATCTTCGGATCGTACAGAGAATAGATATAGACCGAAGCCTTATGGTTCTCATCCAGATGGCTTAACAGGCGTGGTGTGAAGTCTGTTCAGTTCAGATTATGTACACGCTTGCCACTGCTCCACTTACTCCAAAGCTGCAACGCGATGCCATCTGCCAATAAGAAATCTCCATGGAGTAATGCGTGTTTATAAGCTACTTCTTTCTCATTGCGACTCTTCTCAAATAAGTGATAACTCATCGCGTTCGCGAAATACAG
This sequence comes from Patescibacteria group bacterium, assembly GCA_017992195.1. Classification (GTDB taxonomy): domain Bacteria; phylum Patescibacteriota; class Gracilibacteria; order Absconditabacterales; family Absconditicoccaceae; genus JAGOPC01. Next base: position 28,118 of record JAGOPC010000009.1, on the reverse strand, counting down.
AAAATTGACCACTGCATGTCACTGGCTCTGATAAGTACTTATTAATTCGCGAATAAGTTCTTCGCTATCTCCCGAGTAGAGTCTTTGAATAATTGGGTCCATGTAATTTTATGAGAAATGATGATGTTCCATTTGTACCTCTTTTGGCGTATTAGCCTTCACGATGAAGCATGAAATAAGGATAATAATGAATGCGATCAACGCCATAAACGGAATAGTGATGATCCCGAAGTAGTCAACTTGTAGGGCGCTACATGGGTTTTGGAGTGTACAGAGCGCAGAGGTTTTGATAAATGTTGTTTTTTGCAGTAAATAATGGTAGGTAGAGAGTAAAATTCCCGCAACAGATACCCGCTGGATCACTGTGACGATCTTACGATCCTGACGAATAAGAGCCCACAAGCTGAACCGTGCTATAGGATACATGAGAATACGTGACCATCGACACATACCGCATGGCTCAAAACCACCGTCGGTAGGGAAAAAATTACCCGCCTGCGCATTTGAAACAGGATCTCCGAAATTCGAGAAATAGAGCGATCCCATCATCGCGATCATCGCCTGGATGAAAATAACGTAATTAGCTGGGTGATTGCTGGGTTTATGGAGAGTCGCGTCCATCACATTAGGGTATAAACTAAAGAAGAATCTGTCGAGATAATAGAAAAATGGGTGGTAAAGTGTAGGGGAAATAGAGGAGAATTAAGGTTGACTTCTTTATTTCGGGAGTTATAATCTCGGGACTAAAACAAATAAAAAAATGTTATTATGAAAAAAACTATGTTACTGTGCTTAATGGCACTCGCGATCATTACCAATGCACATGCAGAAAAGACGTACCTGACTCCTGTACAGGAAGACACAGCCTGCTTACTCATGAAAGCTATTTCGAAAAAGGTTGAAGGATTATTCACTCCTTATAAGAAAGGCAGTCTGGACTATGGGAACCACTACTTTACTTATAAAACAGGTGGTTCTACCGTTAGGTTCTTTGTAGGCGAAAACAGCGGCCATGACCTGGCGATAGATATGACTTTCTCCTCCGGTCTTAAAATATCTTGGACCTGGGATGAGTCATACGGCGTCTATAATATGTATGCTTATTTCGTTCATGGATATGACAGCTTTGATGAACTGTGGCGCGACCTTCGCGTGAATCTTAAAGAGGTAAACGTAGCTACTATCCTTCCAACAGCAGACAAAATATAACGACAAACCCATGTAAACTTATGCAGAGATGTAGTGAATTCACTACATCTCTTTTTTTATTATCAAAATCTTCGATCTTATCAAAGAGACTAAGGTAGTAGGTATCATTTTTTCTCCCTCTCAAAAAAAGTATGACTATTTCAGAAATAGTAATACCTTTTACCTATGAAAAGTATTACTATATTGCATATGGTAATACCTTTTTAAAAGAGATGTTTTTCGATATGTATTCCCCCTCCGGGCGACAGGGCGACACACTCATTTCTCAAAATCTTCCAATATAACGACAAAAAAATCCGACATCGCTGCCGGATCTTTCTAACGTATAGTGAAAACGATTATTACTCAGCCTTTTCTTCTTTCTTCTTCGCTGGTGCCTTTTTAGCAGCAGCTTTCTTTGGAGCTTCTTCACCTTCAGCTACTTCTTTTTTCGCTTTAGGTGCTTTTGCTGGAGCTTCAATTTCAGCTTCTACTTTCTCAGCCTTTGCTTCTACTTTTACCTCTGCTTTTGGAGCAGGAGCGGCCACAGCTGCACTTGCAGCTCTAGGCGTTCTCATATCCTTGTTTGCAGGGATAGCCTCCTTGTCAGCTGCTGATTGCATAGCTCTGATAGAAAGACCGATCTTTCTATTGTGTGGCTCGAGAGCGATGATCTTTGCTCTTACTACCTGACCAAGCTTCACTGCTTCAGTAGGACTGCTGATGTTCTCACTTGAGATCTCAGAGAGATGGATAAGACCGTTGATATCGTCGTAGATTCTGATGAACACTCCGTATGGAACGAATCTGATCACCTCACCTTCGATAACGTCACCAACCTTGAACTTCTCAGGAATAACTTTCCATGGGTCAGTCTTCAATTGCTTAGCAGAAAGAGAGATCTTTCCGTCTTCGTAACCGATAACCTTCACCTTCATCACATCACCAACGTGAGCGAGTCTGTCCACATTTGAAACGTGTCCGTATGTGATCTCAGAAATATGTACCAAACCTTCGATACCTCCTCCGATAGTCACGAAGAGACCGTATGATGAAAGTCCTGAAACTGTACCTTCGTACTCGTTTCCAACCTTGATATCAGCGAGAATCTTTTCTCTTTCTTCCTTGAGAGCCTCTCTTTCAGAAAGTACGATACGCTTGTTATCTTCATCGATATTGATGATACGTACCTTGAACTCTTTACCAACGAGATTGAGAAGTTTCTCGAAGATTCTTTCCTGATCACCGTCCTCTACTCTTGGGTAGTTAACCGGAGCGAGCTGTGAAAGTGGGATGAATCCCTTGATACCATGCATGTCGATAAGAAGACCTCCGAGGTTCGCTTCAGTAGGGATAACAGTAATGATGTCGTCCTCCTTGAACTTCGCAGTGATGTTCTTCCAAACGTCGTACTGGATAAGTTTAGAGATAGAAATTACGAAATATCCTTCATCACTTCTGATGTCAGTATTCATGATCTCAGCTTCCAGCTCTTTTCCAACTGAAAGGTCATAGTTATTTCTTTTGAGATCTTTCACTTCTTTCGAAAGGATAATACCAGTGAATGCACCTTCAGCACACTCTACCAAAACTCCCTGATCGATCTCTTTTAAAACAGTACCTTTAATCTTCGCACCACTCTTGATAAGAGGAATGATCATATCATGAGCAGGACCCTGTACTGCAACTTTCTTTGCTTTTGCCATTAGTAAATTAAAACGTTAGGGGATAAAAAAATGAGCATTGGTTTATGCTACACGCATAATGAAATATGTATTTACGCTTTAAGTCCAAGTTTCTTCGCAACGAGATTGTATCTTTCGAGATCTGTATCTTTGAGATACTTCATAAATTTTCTTCTTCTTGCTACCTTTTTCAAAAGTGATCTTTTCGCATCAACGTCTTTACTGTGCTCTTTTAAATGATCTTGTAACATTCCGATCTCATGTGTGAGGATCGCAATTTGGACCTCCGGAGAACCGTTGTCCTTGTCATGTCTCTTAAATGGCTCAGCCGCTTTAAGAACATCGTCTTTGATAGTCATGATAGGTAAAATAAATATATAAAAAGGTTTTGTATAAGCTAACCATAGAGGTTGTAGCCCTAAAAAGGTCGCTTATTTATTTGCTTATCTATGCGGGTATTCAGTTCGCACCCACAAGCAATGTGCTTCGGGGAGATACCATCTACCCCTGGGAGGAATCGAACCACCATCTAACCCTTAGGACGGGCCTATTCTATCCGTTGAACTACAAGGGCTCGCATAGCAAGAAATATATACGGATCTGCTCGATAAATACAACACCAAATAACGCCTATTATATCATAAAATAACGAATACGTCTACTTGAAATACCTTCTAATACAACCCCTGTACCCCCAAAAGCGACCTAGGAGACAAAATGAGTATAATAGGAACAGAGATATTTACTCCCTACTCATGGTATCATGCCATTTGAAACACCAGACAAGTTCTCCAGAAAAGAGAGAAAGATCCTTGAAAAAGAGGCTGAGTCAGATCAAAAGAGCGACAGGATGAAAGAGATTTTTTCCAATAAGGAAAAATACGCCAACTTCCTCAAAGAGCGCACTCAGAAACTGGAGAGAACTCAAAACGAGACAGTATATATAAAAATAAGCTCCCTCTTTGACAGGGTCATGTTCAAATACAAGGACGAGATTCAAAAGCTTACCGAGAACTCTTTGGAGAGCACGACAACTACTCAAAAGAAGAACCAAAAGATGAAATTGTATACGTGTCCTGCCAACTATATACATGAGCCAGTAAGTCTACAGGACTATCGCGATATTAATCCAAACGTGGCGGACAAATATTCCATACATATGAACGACCTCCTGATGAACTCTATTCGTGCTTTTGAGATTTGAAAGGAAGGAGGACAAGAGTGAGAAGACGTTATAAACGCGGTACCCCTCGGAAAAAAGTTTGAAAATAGTTTAACGAAAGATGAAAAGAACGAGATAAAAACAGCTATGGAAAATGCAGTAAAAGCACAGAGCCCTCTGCTCATCAAACAGGAAACCCGGAATCTACCAGGTGTAAAAGCCAAGTTTGTAAATACAGTAAAAGCTATTAATAATGCCTATATCAGCACTGCCATCAACATCTTCGCAAAGAAAAAAGGTTGGGATGAAGCGACGAAACAGACCAAGGGAGAAGAGATAAAAAAGAATTTCATCGCACAGATGCCGAGCGACGAAGAGTTTACACAACAGTATGATGAGCTCATCCACTCGATCTCATACATCACCAATGAAACGAAGAAGAGCGGAGAAGAAAGTGCTGCACAGTGGAATAACCCTAGGTTCAACAGCAACAAAATAGAAAGATATGTCGAACAAGCGGAAGATCTCTACTATATAGTTGCTGAGACTGATAAGCCTTCATACGGAGCAGACGCCAATGTTGATTTTCCGAAGGAGACATTTGGAACAAATGATGCGGATCTTCCATTTGATCAGATGAATAAAAGAGCAGCGAAAGTAGTAGAAGTGCGTGGGGGCGAGAAGATAACTTATTATTTCTCAAGATCACGTGTGCAGAAAACAGAAGAGAATACATCAGGCTACATCTACAACATAGAAAGAGTATCAAAAAACGAAAGAGTACTCTTACAAGTAATTTCAAGCTCTCAAAAAGAAGGCGCACGCGGGAGGTACGAGTGAATGATCATACAACCAGTTGATGCAAATACTAACGCTTACAGACAAGGAAAATATGAAGAGTATGAATCATATCAGAGAAATACAAAAGTCACCAATATGATGCATAACATCAGAAACGAGGTAATGGACATAGATCTACAAAATCACATCTAACCAGGCAACTATCTTCTATAGATACCTATCGATCTGCCTATCCACTCCTCGACCTTTACTACCGGAGCGACTATATATTTTTCCAGGAAATGCTGCACCGGACCAAAAAATACAATACAAGTAACTATTACTGCCACTCCCCAACCAGCGAGAATATCCGTCGGTCGGTGTACTCCTACGGCGATGCGAGCGACTGACATACTGATTGCTCCAAGGAGCAAGATCCATCATCGAATGATGACGGATTTTTTTCTTCCGCGAGCGTAGCCACGCACGAGCGCAGCGAGTGCGACCGCCATAGCGACAGCAGCATGGTCTGATGGAAATGATGCTGTCGGCAGATGTTTCATCACTAGCGCCCCTGCTACTTCCAACGCGGTTTCGGGTCTGACCTTATCGACAAAGTGCTGCACGACGAGATTAATCACAATTGCGATGATAGCTGTCAACAAAATGAGCAGCGCGCCATATTTTGCCTGGCCGTATCTCTTGAACATACCACGATACACATAGGTGATGATGAGAAAAAGTGGAATCAGAAATATCGGATAGTCGGCAAAGAAGGCCGCTATGCGAAACCGCGTTTCCGACTGACTAATAAAGTTATTCAATCGTTGTAGTAGCTCCACGCCCCAGCTCGGTTCTATCATCAGAATACGTCAGCATAAGAATAATAAAGATTATTTTGAAGATTTAATCACATTTTTATAGTAGGGACAAAAAGACTGGAATGGACATCATTCACACTTAGGCTTTCTTGCTGTACACGTGTAGCGTCAGAAAAAGATTAATCCATGATGTGCAAATGACTTATATTTTTCCGGCACGATCTTTTCAAGCTGCTTTGATGTTTGCAGTGGCGAGTTGGTTTTCACGAGACCTAATCTGTTTGACACTCTGTGGACATGTGTGTCGACTGCGATCACCTTGTGTCAAAACAGCGTGTTGAGCAGCACTTTGGCGGTCTTTTCGCCTACTCATTTGAGCGCCGTCAACGCAGCCATCGTCGAAGGAATTGCATCGGTCTTGTGTTCTTTCTGCCATGATGCGATCTTCTTTGCCGTATCTGCGATATATCTCGATTTTCAATTCGCATAGTTGACTGTCTTAATGAAAGCTAGTAGTTGTTCTGGAGTCGCCTTACTCATAGCCGCTGCATCGGGATATTTTGCAAAAAGCGCGGGCGTGATCATATTGACGCGCTTATCGGTCGTCTGCGCAGAAAGCATGACGCAGATCAGAAGCTGGAAAGGCGTCACGTATTCGAGCTCGGTTGTCGAGCCACCAAAGCGCTTCCCTAATTCGGTGAAAACTATTTCAACCTTTTCTTTGAGGTTCATACAATTACTGAGATAATAAAACCTCTCTTTCCGTAGGAGATGTTTTTGTGATAGTTACGTTCACCCGCGTTGGATCAACATACTGTTCGGTGAATCTCGGCCGTTCGATGATGACGTTTGGATAGTGATGAATTTTTTCGAGGATTCATTTATGCAGAAGAAAATCTGGATCTTCGATCCTGTACATGTCGATGTGGAGCAACTGCGGCTTGCCAGCGTGATCGTGCTCGTGGATATACGTATATGTCGGACTGTTGATCTCATCCCCCGCGAGTCACTTTGCCTCGGCGAAACCTTTGACGAAGTGAGTTTTTCATGCGCCCAGCTCACCTTCAAGCAATACAAAATTATGCTGCTTGCCAACCTCTCTGCCGTACTCGACCATCTCCTCTGGTGTTGCAATAATCATAGCTTTCTATACAAAGTAAACATTGTCAGATGATGAGAATATAAGGAAATTCTTTCGATTTTACATAGGTAAACGTGAGTATGAGTCAAAAAAGATTATATATTATTGATGGGTCGGGCTATCTGTTCAGGGCGTATTATGGACTACCGGCGCTCACCGACAAAGATGGACATGCTGTCCATGCAATCTACGGATTTCTGAGAATGATCTTTAAGATACTGGCGTCGAAGCCTGACTATTTTCTCATAGCATGGGACGCGCCGCACAAGACGATCAGACATGAGACCTTTGCCGAGTACAAAGGGAAAAGACCGGAACTACCTGATGATTTTAAGTGGCAGATCAGACAGACGAAAGAGCTGATTGAAGAGTTACGCATCAATAATGCACAGATTCCCGGATACGAAGCAGATGATATTATCGCGACGCTTGCACATCAGTGTAAGAAATTTTCTGCAGTGAGTATCATGTCGAGCGACAAAGACCTCAAGATTCTCCTTGACGAGTGCGTAGTTTGCAGCGATCCGATGAAAGAGACACTGACGACGAAAGATTCATTTATTCAGGAGCGATGATTTGAGCCTGCACATTTTGCGGACTATCTCGCATTAACTGGCGACAGCAGTGACGGAATCCCTGGAGTGAAATGAATCGGACCAAAAGCTGCTTCAGACCTTATCAGAAAATATCAGACGATCGAAAATATCTATGAACATATAGATGAAATCACCGGTTGAGTACAAGAAAAACTTATTGCCGACAAGGAGATGGCGCTCAAAAGCAAGCATCTCGTCACATGGATGGAAGTCCCATGACGAACAAACATCGATCCAAAGATCATAGAAAACAATGTAGACTTTTCTCACCGGAAAGACATTTTGCTAACGAAATATGGCTTCAGCTCACTCGAGAAACAGATAGATGTGTTGAAAAAAGCGTATGATACTCCGCTGCAGCAGGGGTTATTTGGGTAATAAATTATTACACAAGTCTTGAAATAGTTAGCACACCATGAGTCGCGTCATTTTTATAAGCTTCTGGCATAGCTTTCATAAATGCACCTATGTATTCATTCTTCCATGTTTGTTTCCATGCAAAATAGCTATTTGTAGAGAGAATAATACTCTTGTCTTTTTCATAGTAATCTGTATTGCCTGAAACATATCCATGACTCCAATAATTTGAGTAGTTTGTCATTTTTATAGTCGCCAAAAATTCCAATCCTGGATACTTTTCTGGCTTATCAGTAACAATAAACTTGTCTCAATCCTCAAAAAAGAAGAGAGGCTGCTTTGGATAGGTATGATTGAACCGCTGATGATTGATATGTTTTTTCTCAAGATCTTCATTTAAAGTAGCAACATCCCGCACAAATGCTGAAAACTTCTTCTCATATTCACTACCTGTGTCTGCTATTCTTTCTATAAGCATCTTTTGAAGATGTGTCCCAGCATCGCATGAAATGCTACTATTTTTTTCACGTTCATTTCGATGAGCTGTTGCAATTTCCTCTGGAGATAAATGAAATTTCTGACAAAGAATTACAAGATTGTCATAAGAAATTCTTTGGTCAAAGCGTGAATCATTTAGTACTTTCTTCTTTTTTTGCTGATCTTCAGTTCCAGCATTAGCAGGAGTAAGCGGTCTTCCCAATGCAATTTCCAAGTTTATAATATAATCTTGGTCCGCGGTTGTCATTAAAGCCCAAATTCTTTCTGGCACCCCCTCTCCATATGTGTTATGATTCTTAATGTGCCTACTTTGTACAAAGTTTCAGTCTCTTAATTCACGCAATAGATATACATCACGAAGAGCAATAGAGAGTTCCTCTGCAGATATAGCAAAGCCCTTTGTAATCGTCTCGACATCTTCATTACTAAAGAGCGAGTTAAGCACATGATCTTTTCTGTGTGGCAATATAATACCCTTCTTATTCCATACATCATCCAAAGACATACCTCTTTCATTTCGACAAACCTTCCCAATCAACCCAGACTGAATAGTCTTAATCGCTAGCTGTTTCTGTATAGTTTCATCAAGGTCGAATAATACTGATAGGCAGAGATAATATTGAGGGTCGTAGGCATTTGAAGAGTCCATATCAATCTTTTTTTGCAACTCTTCTCTTAATTGTTGCTTATCTTCCTGGTTAGTATCTTCTGACAAGTATTGAGTAAGGATCTTATTTACATGATGACTTGATTCTACTTGTCTACTGAATTTATATTCGAGGTGATTTCTTAAAGCTGTTTCATGCTTTTCTCTCTCATTGTGAGAATTCCCGGGAAATTGATGCGCATACAAACGGAAGATACTATAAGCCTTTCTAACAATGCCCTCCAATGACGATCCTTTAATTTCGAGAATAGTATCACCAATATTTTTCCTCACTTTTTTATCTCTCAGAAGGTTCTTATTTTCCCGTGCATCGTTAAGAATATAAGACAATGCGTATTCGGCTTTAGCAGGATCATGTTGTAAAAATGCGGTTAACTTAAGTCTAAAGTCTTCATAAGTCGGCACATAATTTATGCTTTGGGGCAAAAGTCTAAATACGTCTCTTTTTTGAATTTCAGATAATGAATTTATACCCATAGCCTCTGATGCAAGATCTGGATTAAATGCTGCCAAAGCGTGAGATTTTTTCTCATCTGTAGGAAACTCATCAAAGTACTTAGTCATTCATGACAAATACTTAAAGTACGCATCTGATCCATATGAATCAAGATCGAAAGAACTACTAAAATGCTTAATATAGACAAATAATTGCTCCATACACGCTTGCCATAGGTCTCCTTTTGATTCTACCGTAAGATAGACTCATTCAGTAGCATCTTGTATAGCTACATTATAAGTATTATCTTCATTTTTCTTTATAACAGGTCTATAGTATTCCTTATAACTCCCATCTCCAAAAAAAAATGCTACTTGTGCATCGTGTCCTCTAGAACGATATGTGGGCATCAGAATATATGCATCTGAAACCGTAAAATTATCTGGATCAATACTAAATAGCTTAGCCACCTTTTTCATCGTTTCGCTCAACTGCTCTACCGTTCACATATGCTCTTTTGTGAAAAGATGCTTGTACTCCGTTTCCAATCAGTCTTTATGAATTTGCAAAAGTGCAAGAGTGGCCTCGTATTTTTTTCAAACCTTGGGCAAACCTCTTCCGTCTTCACGCTCCTTGTTAGAGAAAGCACTATCAGGTAGTACATTTGCATTATTTTCAACGAGATCTGGATTAAAAGGAGATTGAATATTCATGGCAGAAAAATCCACATAGTAAATACGGATATTATATAATTTAGTTATCTTAAGTCAACTTCCACTTACCTTACCTAGAAGTCCAAAATGAAATTAATCGGTCCTGCATTCACCGAGCTCACTTCCATATACGCACCGAAGATCCCAGTCTCTACGGTCAGTCATTTCTCACGCAATGCGAGGATAAGCTCATTATAAATCTTCTCTGCACTCTCATAGTCCGCACTCTGTGAAAAATCTACTTTCTGACCGCTATCGGTCCTACCGTACAGTGTAAAATTACTTATAAGTAATATTGAACCACTCACGTCACCTATTGAAGAATTAATTTTTCCATCCACATGAAAACACTTCAGCGTCGCGATCTTATCTGCAAACTTCTGGATCTTCCCAGTATAATCCTCCGTATCACTTTTTGCGACACCAACATAGATCAGCAATCATTTCTGAATACCCGCCTCATAGTCATGTTCTGCTATCTTTACCGTCGCACTGTCGACGACTGAAATCATACATCTCATCTACTCTACCACCTCTAACTTCTGATAAAGAATATCCGGCTTCAACGCCACGTCAAATTCTTCTAGCTCCCAAGCCTGTTTCCAGAGATCATTCGACTTATCCGTTGTCACTGCAGAAAGGATTTCGTTACCCAATATCTGCTGCGTCTTCGCAAAACCATCCAGCAAGAACGGCGCAGAAAGCAGCGCTAATTGTTTGATAACGTATAACAAAAATTCGAGGTGTTGTTTGCCTTCGTCCATCGTCTCCGCACTCTTGAGTTTAATCCGCGGCTCAGTTATCTGCATATAAGTATTTGCCGCTTGCACTCCCCTATATCGCAACTGCAACACATAGCTAATACCCTTCGACTCAAGCAACTCATCCAGCTTTTGCTGATCCAACCCAATCACCTCCTGCAATGCTTCACGATCATCCTTACATAAATCATAACATTCAAGGTGCTTCACCCCACGTACGATTCCATTTTTCTCGGACAACTTACTCACGCGAGAGACGAGATTTCACCATCATGCTGAAAGCATACTTTCACGACAGCCCTCAAGGCGAGCATGCGAGAAATCACCATCCGATCAAATAACGAGATCGTAGAAGAGATAAAATGCTACCGCATCGCGACCGTATTTCTCGACAAGTTCAAGAGGTTTCACCGCATTACCAAGCGACTTCGACATCTTCTGCCCATCTACCGTAAAGAAACCAGTAACGATCTCTTTTTGAGGCATCGCAAAGCCCGCGCTCATCAGCATCGCCAGCCAGTAAATAACGTGAAAACGAGCGATATCTTTTCCCAAGACATGGATACCCGGCCAAAAAGCCTCATCGCCTCCCTGGCAAACTGTCAGGTAATTAAGCAACGCATCGTACCAAACATATGACACTTGAGTCTGATCAAACGGCAATGGAATACCGATCTTATTCGACTCACGAGAGATTGAAAAATCTTCGAGGCCTCATTTCACGAACGAAATCATCTCATTGAATCTAAATGACGGCTGCACGAAATCAGGATGCTCTTCGTAAAACTTTACAAGCTGAGTCTCATATTTGCTCAGTTTGAAAAACCAGTTCTTCTCTTTGATCTTCTCAGGCTCCACCAGATGATCAGGACAAACCAACTTGCCGTTTTTCTCGATCAGATCTGTCTCTTTCTTAAACGCCTCGCAACCAATACAGTAAAGTCCCTCATAGACTCCCTGATAGATATCACCGTTATCATAGGTCTTCTGCAGCACCTGCTGCACAAATTCCTTATGCTTCTGACTCGTCGTTCTCACAAAGTCAGTATACGAGATCGTCAATGCGTCCCACATATCTTTATGTTTTCCGGCGTAGAGATCGAGATACTCCTGCAGATCCATGTTCTGTTCTATGGCTTTCTGAGCGGTCTTCTGACTGTTCTCATCCACACCCGTACTAAACTTCACATCATATCCCATCACCCTCTTATAGCGCGACGAAATATCACAAATCAACGACGCATAAAAGTGTCCCACATGTGGCACATCATTCGAATAGTAGATCGGCGTCGTTATGAAAAACTTCTTACTCATCTCTCAAATAATAATCGTAAAGCCTGCTTACAATAGGGGTTTGAGGGTGGAATTGCAATATAAAAAAACACCGACTGAATCAGCCAGTGCTTAACAAAACAAATTGAATTCATGAAGTTTAATGCGTTCTTAAATAGTCGCTTAACTTCAATTTAAGAGATGGTGAATGACAACCGCACCTTTGTAAAATGGCATTAACTTCCTTCACAGCATTAGTATAGCACTCAGCCTGCTTTTGCTTTTCCTCGTTCTCTTCTTTTGCTATTTCATCCAGCCGGTTTTGGACAAGCTGGATATTAGCAGCATAACAAGGGGCTTTCTTTACCTTTGCGCGCATCCGTAATGAAGAAACGATATGGAATATGCAAACCAGAGGAAGAACAAGAACAATAACGACATTAATAACCTTCGTAAATACAGATATTTCTTCTATAAGCGGCCCCCGATCAAACAACACCCTTTGAAATACAGGAGTGTTCCACATGATAGCCGTTACGAATTCTATAACCAGTAAGAAGAATGCTGCGATGCTAATACGAGGCAAGAAGTCGACAATGTTCTTCTGCCCGTCGATAACGAGGTCGAGATCCTCTTTGGTCATTTGCGCTACAGTGTCTACAGCGAGCGGGAATTGTAAATGTTTTAGTCTCATAAAATTATTGGGGTTTTTGATTTTTTAATAATAGTTTTAGCTGTTAATGTGATTAACCTGTAAGGTAGTATAATTCTCTCGCCGAAGAAGTCAACCCCGCTTACCTCTTCCAATCCCTCTCAAACTGGCTACGAAACTGGTTAATAATATTCGAATCTATTAAGATGATACCTATCTCTCTGTTGTTGTCCATCGAGTTAGCCGACATATTCACACTACTCAGGATCAAATAGGTATCGTCTACTAAGATCATCTTAGCATGCACATAAGGCTTCTTTCGAAAGTGAGTGAAGCCGCTCAGAGGGCTGGCGACGAGCTGGGATTTGCTGCTGTTGTCGGCGACGATAAACTTGAGATCCAGGCCAGATCTTTGCATGAGGATCGACATGATACGCGGATCTTGAATATACTGCTGATACATTCGGATCGAATGTTTAGCTCCACTAATCAACGTCTCAATTTTGTGTCTACAGTCGATCGGACAGAAGACAACATTGGGTAAGATGTCGCTAGATGTAATAGGTATTCCATCGTGATCCTTTTGGAACAACTCTGCTAAATTCTGACGAATAGCCGAGTCGTGACTGACAAAAAAGAACTCTCTGTTATTGAAAAAAGCGCCATAGGTAAGATTTGCCGTTTGGATAATAAATGCGTCATCGGTAATAAATGTTTTGGCATGCATAAAGTTGTCATGAAGTTTTTTATCGGATTGCAGATCCATATATGTCTGGCCCGTAAAGAGCTTTTGCAGCTTGATAAAATTTTTTGATAACGCTCCTCCATACATCTCATTTTCTACGATAGCACGGATCTTCACTCCTCCGCGAGCCATCCTCTGAAAGAGCTGCAACAAAGGTTGGTAGCTAAAGTCATAGAGCCAGAAATCTAAGGTGCGAGTTTGCGTGATAACTTCTTCCCATCTCGGCAATGCGTCGTCACTTCGTGTCATAAGCAGCTCGCCTGTGACATTGAGTAGCTTACCAGAAAAGATTTGTGCTTGCTCAGCATGGTGCTGATTACTGCCGTACTGGATGCGTAGTCCACCATCTCGTAGGAAGAATAGTAGTGTTCCTCCGATCAACGTTATGATGATGATTTTCATTTTCATTGTGTTTTGGGATTAGAAAAAAGGGAACCTATAGTGATTTATAAGCAGAAATGCTAGGTAGAATAGTACTTTCAGGGGAATAATAGCGTCTTATGATAATATTGCTTTTAGGTTGACAAACTCTATAGCGGCATTATAATAGAAGCACTAAAAAACACTCAAATGGAAATAGCAAAAAAAAACACAGGCACAAAAACGGCCTGGAAAGCAATGATCGGATTTATAATATCCGCTGTGATTATGTATATCGCGATATGCGTAATACCCTACAGACATTATCCTGTTAGTACCCTTACAGTAAGCTCGATGGGGATTATCTTCATCTTAGCATTTATAGTAACTATATCGAAGGGAGACTCTAATCCTCCCATCATAATTGTTGCTTTCTGGAAGGAGTTTATAGCACAAAACTTTGGAGCCGTAATAGGCTTCGTAGGATGGGATATAGGTATTAATAGAATGATGTACGCAGGAATAGCAATTGTAGTTATCGGATTACTCTATGTGTTATTCAAAAAGAAACCAGCAAATTATCCGCTGGTTGAGTAAATTATTGCTTTGCAATTCAGCAAGCGCTTCTGTCTTCAGAGGCGCTTTTTTATTACAGATGAATTATCCCATTTTGATAAGCCGAGATATAATGTCCTTTGTACTTTTCAAGCACAGGCAGATCAGGCGCTAAGGCAGACGGAGAGAAGAATATCTGAGATGCAAAGTTGATATTTTTAATAAGATCTAAGGCAGGACTTTTGTCTATATCCCCTGACAGAATCAGTTTGGGATGGTCTTTCATCATTTGTAGTGTTTCTGCTGAAAAATTTTCTATGTTCTTAAGAATGATGACTCTCTCGTCTTTATCTTTGAGTAGTGGTCGTAATCTTTGTAACAATTTCTCATCGCCCGGATTGAGGATAATTGCCTGTCTGTCGCTATAATGATTCTCATATTGTTCCTCGTCGTCGACCAGACCGACATTTTTCACATTACCGTCAACCATAGTCAGGAACTTGTCTCTCGCCATGTGATAAGCAGTCAGCATGAGGATTTTCTTTCACTGAGTGAAGAAGTCGACTGCGGTGCTTACGGTGAATTGCGATGATCACATCTTGTGTGCTCACTGGATAAGCAATGGTAATTGGTTTTCAGAGAAATGAAACTCGTGTTCATTGATGTAGATCATTATCTGTTCGCCATCAAATTGATAAAAATATCCGGTGGAACATTCACGTTACCCATCGACTTCATACGCTTCTTACCCTCTTTCTGTTTTTCCAGAAGCTTCCTTTTACGCGAGATATCTCCTCCGTAACACTTCGCCAAAACGTCCTTACTCATCGCAGAGATCGTTTCACGAGCGATCATCTTACTACCGATACCGGCTTGCAGTGGGATAGCGAAAAGGTGTTTTGGGATGAGCTCTTTGAGCTTCTCGACGATCGTCGATCACTGGTTATAAGCCTTATCTCTGTGGCAGATCATACTGAACGCCTCGATCTGTTCACCGTTGATGTAGATGTCGAGTTTGACGAGATCGGAATCCCTGTAGCGTGAAAACTCATAGTTCATCGTCGCATATCCTTTCGTTCTCGATTTGAGCTTATCGTAAAAGTCAATAATAATTTCCCCAAGTGGCATCATATATCTCCACAGGACTCTCGACTCATCAATATACTCCATATTCTTGAGCTCTCCTCTGTGTTCCTGCGCAAGCTCCATCACATTTCCCGAATAATCTTTCGGACCAACAATCTCAACTTCTGAGTATGGCTCATAGATCGTCTCGATCATCCCCTGTTCCGGCATATCGGTTCCTGACCTCACAAGCAACCATCCTTTTAACTTCTCTTTATAAATTTCTGATAACTCATGGTCGGTCTTATATTCTATATTGTCTGTATCAACCTCCGATAATTTACCGGTGAAATCACTAATAATATGCGTGAAATATCCTGTATTCACAAGCTCTAAGACATTAGTTCCTGTCTTAATTTTCTCATGCGTAAAGTTCTTCATTTTCATCAGGTAGACAACATTTGGTATCGTGAAAATCGTCTCGATATTATACTCACGGGAGAGTCTTTCTCTGATGATGTCCATATGCAGCATACCGAGGAAACCTGCTCTCATACCGTAGCCTAATGCTTGACTGTTTTCGTACTCAAACTCGACCGCACTGTCGTTGAGCGACAAGCGTTCAAATCCATCACGCAGTTTTTCAAACTCATTGCTATCGACCGGATAGACACCCGCGTAGACATAAGGTTTCACCTTCTTAAATCCTGGTATAGCAAATTTGTGAAGTGTCGTATAGTCTTTCACATGCTGTAATTCGCGCGAACCAATAATCGTATCACCGATCTTTGCATCTCTTACTGATTTTCCTCCGGTAACAATGTATCAAATTTGTCCCTCTGAAAGCTTTTTATCCTTCACATAGTCAGGCGTAAAGTAGCCTACCTCCGGTGGCTGTATTCATGTTTCCGAATAGATCAGATGTAATTTATCATCTATCTTCATCTCACCGTCAACGACCTTCACATAACAGACTACACCACGATACTTATCATAGACACTGTCAAAAATAAGCGCTCTGCTACCGTTGAACGCGATCGTATCATGATCACCAAAATATCTCTTCGGATGAGCAGCACGAAATTGTTTTGGATTTGGAATACGCTCGATGATTGAGTCCAACACCTGGTCAACATTTTGTCCTGTCTTTCCAGAAACTTTGATAATAGAGTCTTTGTCTATCCCCAATAAGTGTTCTAGCTCCTGAGCTACCCTCTCCGGATTCGCAGCAGGCAGGTCGATCTTATTCAGCACTGGGATGATTTCCAATCCGTTCTCCATCGCCTGGTAGAGCACAGACAGCGTTTGCGCCTGTACGCCCTGACTCGCATCGACCAGCAAGATAGCGCCTTCGACCGCTGCAAGTGAACGCGACACCTCGTATGCAAAGTCGACATGCCCCGGAGTATCGATCAGATTGAACTCATGGCCCTTTCGCTGCATACGCGCCGGCGTCAACTTGATGGTAATCCCGCGCTCCTGCTCTATATCCAAACGATCGAGCATCTGACTATGATCCAACTTTTTTACCGTAGCAGTAATCTCCAGCATTCTATCTGCCAGCGTCGACTTCCCGTGATCAATATGTGCAATGATGCAAAAATTACGTATCTTTTCTATCATGGGCTATGTATAGGGATTGGGGCTGTGGATACAAGAAAATATGTATGGTTAGTCTTTTTTCTTAGGATTGTATGTGAATTCCTTTCCATAGAGATATGAAAGAAATTCTTGAAACCAACGCACTTTAGCAGGAAGAAATTTGTATTTACTTACAAATCACATACTAGACGCTATAGATATGATCTTATTTCATTTCACTTCTATTCAGCGCACTTGATCAATATTATACGTCATTAACATTTCATATCCTCACAAATCATCAAAGGCAGACTTAATATCTTCTTGTTTCAATTCTTCTTTTTCAGTGTTTTCATAAGTAAAACTTTTATCATATAAACTAGCAATAAATTCTTTAAATAGCGGCACATCAGTATTAGAGAGATCAAATTTAGACTGGAATCAATACGACTTTATAATGGCCTTTATCTTATTGCCTTTTATAGTAATTCCTCTTACATCAGGAAGGACATACTTAATCAATGTGTCATATCCTCATAAATTATTAAAGTGCTTTTTAATATCATCTTTTGTTATTTTTTCTTTTTTGGGTTTTTCATAATTAAAATCTTCACCATATACGTAACTTAAGAATTCTTGGAATCCCGCGCCTGTTCTTACATCCAAATCAAATTTCGTATTAAATCCATACATTTTTGTAATATTTGTTAACTTATGACCATTTATAATTAAACATCTTGATAATTTATTGGCTGATTTCATGAGGTCTTCATATCATCAGAGGTCATCTAACGCCGATTTAATATCTTGTACTGTCAGTTCTTTTATTTCGGGTTTCTCATATAAAAAGATCCTACCATACATAAAATTAATAAATTCTTGAAATCAGATAGGATTTTGAAGTTGTGATCAATAAGCACTTTTGAATCAATAAGTGCTAGCTATAGCTGTAATTTTAGATCACTTCAAATCGATATTGCTTAGTTCTTTTTCTTTATACTTCATAAGCGCATCATATCCTCCCAAATCATCAAAATATTTTCTAATTTCATCTTTTGTGAGAAGATTACTTTTTTCTAGTTCATCTAGATCATTAAGCAATTTTTCCACTCATATTGTATGACCACCAACTCCTTCTATACTACCAAAAAGCATAGATATTCCTGGTCTTTTCACGTCTGAGCCTTTAAAAGAAAGAGATTTATTTCGGATTCTTTTAACTTCTTCATTAATTCCCCTAATCCAAGCCATATTTCTTAACACGCCAGTATAGTCAAAGAAACTAACTTGATCTCATCTCAATCATCTACCAAACTGCTGTTGAAATACTCTAGAAGAATTGGTGTTTCTCCAAAATACTACATTATTCGTCTTTGGCATATCAATGCCTTCGTTAAGCTTATCAACTGCAACTATTATTTTCTTTTTTCCAGATTCATAATCAGCTAAAACATCAGCGTCAGCTTCATCTATTTTACTATGTAAAGCAACTGCCGTATTTGTATCTCCTGTAAGGGAATTAAGTTTAGCAGTAATTTCATTTACTTCATCAATACTATTGGCAAAAATAATAGTATGATCAAGCTGAGGTAATCTGCGTAAAAGATCATTTGCAAGATCTTCTATACCTCAGAAGGTCGCTAAATGTTCTTCGATATATTGTTTTAGTTCTGCTATTCTCTCTTTCTTTTGTTTTATATTTGAAATTTTTGCAGCAGCTTGTATTTCTTGGTGAAGATATCTTATATCTTGTTCAGTAAAATCGGAGGAAGTCACTAGATTGTATGAAACTTCAGGAGAATATTTACTCGCTATATATTCCGCAAGTCAGAAATTAACTACTGGCTCGTTAATAAGATGTCTAATAGGATCTATAGTTGCAGACATTGGAATAATAAGCGGCATACGTCATTTTTTATTCATACTTTTAAACGCCTTATCTTTAACCGCACTTAAGTATGTTTCTCATGTAAGGTGATGCGCCTCATCGATCAAAATAACATGATATGCATCATCTTTTTCAGGAATTTTTTGAGCACTTCAAAAAGTAGAAAAATATACGGAATCTCTTCCCTCTCAATAGATATCCACTCAGTCTGTCACTTGAATAGTTTCTGTACTGTCTGCCTTTGAATGAAATAATTTAATTTTTGCATGTTTCGCTATATCTTCTCCAAGAAGCGGCAATTTACTATCTCTACCATCAATGAAATCTGCCTTAATTTGATTAACAAGATTTATACGATCATTCAGCACAAGCACATCAAGTGGATATTTCCTATTATTAAGTTTCTCTAATTTATCTCTAAATCTAAACATCTTATGAAGATGTACTCCAACAGTCGCAGTCTTTCCCGAACCAGTAGCCATATCAACTGGCATCGTGGTCCAAAGATCAATTCATTTAGTATTAGTTAACTCATTTCTAAGCCACTTTTTAGTAAAAATAGCCATCGCTTCTCGCGCTGACACTTGGTATTCTCTTTCTTCTAATCAACCTAAAGAATTAACTGTAAGCATATACTAAATTTTAGGTAAGACCCCAACAATAGGATTATAAATATAATACAATATAAGTCAATGCGTTTGTACTTCGCCCACATTTACCCAAATTGGCTTTACATTGCAAGAGATTATAGGTTTTTATGGTCGAAAAAGTGGCAAAACTCAAGGTTTTCAGTATCTTAGAAAAAAGACATTTATTCATCAAACATCTCATGTCCAAAAACATCTCCATCAAACACATGGTAGCCGGTGGCATCGAAGAGCCCGGCAGTAGTAATATTGGTGCATCGCACCATCCGATCGTGATTAGTAATGGGACGCAGAAGAAGAATATTTTGCTTGATATGGGAGCCAGACCGTCGAATACATTTGATAAGAGTGTTGAAAATCCTTTGATAGATATTGATATTCCGACGTTGGATGCATTGTTTATCTCGCATGTGCATCAGGATCATATCGGAAGTGTGATCCGTCTCGTGAAAGCTGGTTATCATGGCCCGATCTACATGAGTGAGAAGTCGAAGAAACTTGCGCGCGTGATTTTTGACGATATGCTGAAGCACGAAAAAGAGGACGTTGCTGAGCATAACAGGAAGGTGAGAAATCTGCAGGATGAGCTCTATGAAGCTCGATTTGTGGTACGTGTCCGCATGCAGGCACCCGAAACCCGTCATATGAAAAATCCTCACGAAAGAATTTCTGAAAAGTATTTCAGCATCAAACATCTTTTTGACAACCGTGTCAGTGACCTCCTCCGGAAGTATAAAGTTGCCAGACAAAAGCAGGAGAAGGCGGTTTTTGAGACCATGTACAATCGTAAGCACGACGAAGAAACAACAGCCAACCTCCTCCGCCAGATCAATTGGGACAATGGTTTTGACGAGGAAGAGATAGTGAATGCGTTCCTCGGTCTGAAGAAAGAGATCCTCGACACGCAGGCAAATTTCACCGATCTGCAATACGAACATGCGAAGGATAAACTTGAAAAATATAGTATCAAATCAAAAGAAGACATTCAGGAACTCGACAGACGTCTTGAAGTTATGGAGTTCAACGATAACGATGTGATGGATGCCCTCGGACAGATAAAAACATTTCCACTCGAAACAGCAACTGACATCTTTCCAGGTCTTTTAAAAGCCACTTTCTACAGCGCTGGACACGTCGAAGGTTCTATCCAAACAGTATTAACCGTCAGCAATGACAAGTGAGAAAGCATCAATTTTATGTTCACCGGAGATATGGGAAGAAGCAAGCAACCGGCACTGTGCGGCAAGCCAGCCATCCCAAAAGAAGAACTCTCATACGTCATGATGGAAGGAACCTACGCCGGCAGAGTGCATAATGATCGTATGGCCGAAACAGCAAAGCTCATCGATGAGATCAACCACTGCAAATCCATGACATTACTCCCTTGTTTCGCGCTGCAAAGATTTCAGGACGTTATCTGCATGTTGGCAAACGCAGTCCACACGCACAAACTCAAACTCACTAAATGAGAAAAAATCTACTGTCATTCACCTCTGGCCCTCCAGCTCACCAAAGAGTAC
Source organism: Patescibacteria group bacterium (assembly GCA_017992195.1). GTDB lineage: Bacteria > Patescibacteriota > Gracilibacteria > Absconditabacterales > Absconditicoccaceae > JAGOPC01. The sequence goes on along the minus strand of JAGOPC010000009.1, from coordinate 7,028 downwards.
ATGGCCGACGATCCGAAGTGAGTCTATGCGGCTCTCAGCGACAACAACATCATCCAACGGATCAGCGAACCCGAAGAGGTCCAGGCGCTTCTCGAACAATCCGGCAGACGCATCGTCATCTGTTCCGGCGGTATGATCGAGAAAGGAACGATCACCCAGTATATCGACGAGATCAACGACGACAAGCACGCCAAGATGATCCTCACCGGCTTCCAGGTTCCCGGAACCAATGGTTACAAGCTCCTTCACAACGACTTCACCAAACCTGTCTATCTCAATAACAAAACTATTTCATCTAACAAAGCCCAAATCTCCACGTACGTTTTCTCCGGACACGGCGACCACGAGGAACTCAAATCCCACTTCCTATCGCTCAACCTGAGCGACGATGTAACCCTCTGTATGGTCCACGGCGGCGACCAAAGACAAATCCTCGCTGACGACATCGCAAAGTCATTTCCTGAGAAATTTCCGAAGAAGAAATTGACGATAGATGTGCCAGAGAAGAATGGGATTGTCTATGAGTTGGACTGGTAAAAATCTACTATTCAAAATACAAAAAAGCAGGCGTTATGCCTGCTTTTCTTAAAAATCCATAAAGATATCATTCAGTCCTCTATTATCCTCTCGCTCTTCCATCAATATTTCATACGCTGCTCTTGAGGTAGTATCTTGCACAGTTCCATGCGGAGAACCTAAATACGGCTCTACCTCATTCCGGTTGACGACATCTCATTCTGTCTGAATCTTGTCTCATGGTTTCATTGCTGATATATGTTGTTAAGATTTTAAAGGCACTATTGCATAGTCATTTTTTTACACTCTCTACACTCCTTGTGCATAAGTACCATATTTCATACCTTCAGGAGTATCTTCAATCCAATATCCGGCCCTATCTAATTCTTCTCTCAACCTATCTGCCTCTTTTCGATTTTTTTCTTCTCTTGCAATTTTACGAAGTTCTATAAGATGCTTTATATTTTCTGGAGCAAAGACAATGGCAGTTTTTGATAGTAAAGTCATATTTGGAAACAAATCAAGTTTCAAAATATATTTATCAAAGAAATGTGTTATATTTAGAAAATCTAGGAAAAATTTATCACTTGGATCGAAATTTGTAATAACAACATTGTTACTCTCATCTGGTCAGATATCTTCGAAAGGATTGCTTCTATCTCTCTCAAAGGCCTGTATAATACCTTCTTCAACGAAGTTTTTACGATATTTATATATTGTTGTCAAAAGGTCCCAAGTATTTAAATCATCCAAGATAGCTTCTAACATTTCTTTAAACATTTTTTCTCACTTGAGAGTAGTAATACTCTTCTGTAAAGACTCAATATCATTGATCTTTCAAGTATCTTTATAATCTAGACCCTCTCTAAGTGTGTGAATAGAGTTAACAAGATTATTTCTTATTTTTTTAACTGATTTAAGATAGGTCCGACCAAAGTTCTGAAAGTTTCTATAATTAGCCTGCAAAAAGAAATATCTCAAATCTTCTCCAGAAAATCATCTCTCTATTACCTCATTCATAAACGCTACGTTTCCCTCTGACTTAGCAAACTTCTTACCATTCATCATAAGGTGCTGATAATGCACCCAGTATTCTACCCACGGATGATGACCATGACTGCACTCAGCCTGAACGATTTCATTCGTGTGGTGAATAGGTATATGTTCAACTCCTCCTGTATGGATATCAATATGATCTCCGAGATATTTCATACCCATTGCGCTACACTCAATATGTCGCCCTGGGAAGCCTATTCCCCATGGACTCTCCCACTCCATATCTCTTTTTTTGCCAGTGATATTAAATTTCCACAGTGCAAAATCTGTAGGATTCTTTTTACCCGCATCTTCTACTCTTGCTCATTGCTCAAGACCTTCAAAATATTTTTTGCCAGCTAATACTCCATAATCAGAAACCTTTGAAGTATTCATATAGACGCCGTCTTCAGGAATAACATAGATATATCCTTTCTTTTCGAGTTCCTCTATTAAAGCGATCTGCTCAGCGATATGATCGGTCGCTTTTGGCATATACTCAAAATCATCTATGCGCAAAGCTTTTAAGTCTTCCATATAGATCGCAGTAAATTTCTTTGCAACTTCTCGAGCCGTTGTTCCTTCTGCACGCGCTCCCTTCTCCATACGATCTTCTCCGATATTTGCATCTCAAAGGTTATCGCCGGTAAGATGACCGACATCTGTGATGTTCATCACATGAGTTACATCATAACCACAGATATGTCTTAATGTGTTTTTCAAAAGATCAACGACAAAAGCAGCTCTGAGATTTCCCAAATGCTGGCGTCCATAGACAGTCGGACCACATGAATAAATGCTTACGTAATTGTCTTTAATTGGTGAAAATTCTTGTACTTCGCGCTTCAGCGTATTATAAATATGTAGTTTCTTCTCCATCATCGTTATGATTTATTAAAGTTGCGTATGCACCTCTGCCTTGCAGACATCAGTAATTTTTCTGTAGAAGTCGACGAGAAATTTGTTGTAGTCAGCGCTCTTTTTAACGTAAGTTGAAACGTCGTCGTCTTGTAGATCTTTATATTTTGCGACGAGTGCCGGCGCATCGACTTTCTCCTTACACGATGAGTTCTCTACGACATTGATGACCTCTCCGTAGTTCTTTTCCATATTGAGTTTATCCTGGTAGGCACCACCGTTTTTGGCGAAAAGATTGTGAAACCAAAGCTGTACTTTTTGTGAAAGCACCTGTACACCTGAAGAGATACTCATCTTCTCCGCGGTATTCCCCTGCAAATGAATGTAGGCGAAAAGCAACAAAACAGTCCCCGCAAAAAGCTGGAGAATATTTCGCCCGAATCTCTTTCTATAATATGCTTTTTCTTCGTTACTGAGACCACGATCTGCCATCTGTCTGTATCAGGAAATAATATTTGATAGACCACTTATACGAAAAGTGTGTCACTACTCAAGCGCAATATACTGTCCTACCGTCAATACCTTCGGTACAGCGACTCCATCTGCCATCACACGTCTTGCGAAATCGATCGACTCCACGCGAATCTTTGGCCAGGTATCGTAATGAATCGGAAACACCGTCGTCGGCTTTATGTAACTTACCGCTGTCGCCGCATCTTCCATATCCATATTATACAAGCCATCGATCGGCACACACGCCACGTCGATCTTATATTTTGCGAGCTGCTGCATATCCATCATCAGCGACGTATCACCTGCGTGATAGATCTTCTTCCCCTGGTACGTAATAAGCAACCCCGCCGGACAACAGTACATATTTGTCTTCATGATTCCTCCACCATGCGTTGCGGCAAAAAATTTCACCATGATGTTATCACCTACACTCACCGTTCAACCTATCGCACCATAGAGGCAATGCTCGTACTTTTCAATTTCCAGAAAATAGTTTGCAACTCCGTACTCACACACGACAGGAATAGTTGTTCCGCCCACGATAGCCATGGTATCGCCTATATGATCTCCATGTCCATGTGTGATACAGACAGCAAGAATATTCTTTGCTTTTACATCTTCCAATGTAACATCACACCTCGTGTTTCCGGTAATAAATGGATCGACCAGGATACTTCCCTCTTCACTCATGATCTCCACAAAACTATGTCAGTGCCGGATTACGTGCATGAAAAATGAAATTTATAAGTTAAAGATTCTTCACGAAATTATCTTTCACCGCTAAAGTCTGGATCGCATTGTCTGCTTCGATGAAAAGCTCTCTGAGGTTTTGATAGTAGATGAGACCAAGCACCTCTTGAATGTGAGCTCGCTTATGGATCCCAAGATATCACTCGCCCGGTTGAATATCAACCGCTTCAGGATCACCATCGTAGCTCATCAGAAAATAAGTCACGTCTTTATCCATTCGTCACTTCTGATTTTCAGTGCTGCGAAGGCTGGTAGAACCTATCTTTTGTCTGACTAATAAGTGTTGCGTATGAAGTCCCGTCTCCTCGCTCACCTCTCTCATCGCCGCCTGCTCCGGACTTTCGCCTTTCTGCACCTTTCCTTTTGGCGCAACCCATTCGATCTTGCCGGACATCGCATGTCTTTTGATAAGCAAATATCTTGGCTTGCCATCAGCTGCCATATAATAAACGATTCCTCCTGCGCTCTGTACTACGTTTGCGATCATCTACCTTTCGTAATTTTTAATTGTATAAATTTTTAATCTGCTAATTTCTTCAGCCATTTCGGTATATACGGATTCGTGTTCACGCTGTTTTTCATATTAGACTCTATCAGCTTTCTGTTCTCATTTGCTACCGAACTGATCTGCTGCTCATCCATTTCCTCATAAGCATACTGTGGAGCATGCTCTCTACGTTCAGGCTTAATATGTGCCTTCAGATCACTCACCTCATGTTTTGTATCAAGCGAGATCTCTTTTTCTTTATCTTTTAGTCTTTGTGTCTCTTCCTCGTTATATATCGACACTTTCAGATCATCAAGGCTATCTCTGGTATAGTCATAATCCTCATGTTTCTCTCTCGCATCATCGAGCGGCAGTTCGTCTTCATGCTTTCCCTCAGGAAAAATGTCGTTCATCATCTAACAGGAAAGTATATAAAATGAGTACAATATATCATTTTCAATTTATTTAATTATTCATCGCATTAAACTTCGAAAGGAACTTCTGCAACACCGCAAGGTTTTTCTTGTAATTACTTCTGGTTGGCCCCATAATAGCAACTACGCCATCATAACCATTCACATTGATCTTAGCGTAGATCGTCGCGATCACGTGACTATCGGCCTGAATAAACGTGTAATAGACTTGTCCTTTTTTGATAAGTTTTCCATCGAGCGCCGAAACCAGCTTCTTATCTTCGATATATTGGACAATATACTTCGTCGTGTCTATGTCTGTCAACTGTGCATTCTGGAGGAGATTATTAATTCATAAGAAATAATATTCATCATTTTTCAAGAATCCAACGACCGCACCATCAACCACTTTCCCGAGTGTTTCCACAATATATCTGAGTCCCTGACGTGCGTAGTTCACATCAAATGCTAGCTCCCCGATCATCTCTTCGGGCTTGTCGTCCATGTGCTCGTCTAAATACAACGAGAGCCCCTGGACGGTAGGGATGCGCCCCGAGCTGTTATAGGGCTGATAAACCAGCCCTTCTTTTTCGAGCAGATTGAGATACTTCCTCAGCGTTGAGGGCGCATAGTCCATACTCTCCAATGTGTGCAAAAACTTCGATCCGATAGGATCTCATTTATTAATGTAATTATCTATCACCACACCTAAAAGGCTTAGCAGTTTATCTTCAGCCATAGATAGGAATACGTTAGATGAAAAAAGTTGATGAGAAGAATAGTTTTTGGTTGTTCTTCATTTGACGCAAGTATAGTTATACTTTTTCCTCTTTCAAGCCGAAGAAAGTAATTTGCGACTCGCATCACAACTCGCCATTTGTCAACGCCTAAGGCGCAATTAGTGTTGCAAGTCACGCGAGATTGTATAGGTTTAAGGAGGTTTTATTTTATGTTTATACGCATGAAATCTATACATAAAGTGATTTTTACCATCGTTTCATCAGCCTTTATTCTGGGAGCCGCAGCACAGGCTGCAACAGGCACTGATCTGACCGGGAAACCTATTGGGGATCTCGTACAGGGCGCGATAGCAGAAACGTATACTGCAACTTCAGGAACTGTCACAACGAAGACCATTATCCATGACAGCGAATTTAACGACGCGCTGCTCTGGATGTACAACACACAGATCACGAGATACAATACGCAAGAGACGTATAGTCCGTTCAATCTGGTAACCAGAGAACAGGCGGCAAAAATGCTTGCACAGTTCTTCACTACCTATGTGGAAAATCCGGAGAGAATAGACATCAGCAGCTGTCAGTTCACCGACACAGCGAACTCTGATCCTACGCTTAAACCATATATCCTTGATGCTTGTCAGTTCAGCATCTTCAAGGGCTCATTCGGACAGTTCGCTCCGGCAAGAGTTATCACGAAAGCTGAGCTCAGCGCCGCTCTTATCAGAATGTTCAGCGATGGGCATCTCGACGAGAACGTACAGCCTCGGCGGACAAACTACTTCACGAAAGCGCAGGAGCTTGGCATGACAAAAGAGACAAACATTAACAACTTTCAGAATCCTGTCTCAAGATACGAACTCGCTCTCCTTCTCTACAGATTTAAAAAGATCTACGCAGGCGAACAGGAGCCGGTATCTATCGTTTCTGCGACAGGAAGCGAAGCTACATCAGGCAACATCTCTACAACAGGAATAGTCGATGTAGGCACTGGAATACTTAGTATGATCGGAGCCGGATCCAACGTCACAGACAATATAGAATTTCAGGAGGCCATCCGATGGATGTATGACAACGGACTGACAAAGTTTACCGGAGCAGCAAACTTTGGCGCATTCGACGTTCTCACCAGAGAACAGGCAGCAAAAATGTTAGTACAGTATAGAAACATTATGTTCCCGGGAAAGGTCGCAGTAACGCCGGCAAGTTGTACCTTTAAAGATATGAATGAAGCAGACCCTTCATTGACGACCTGGATCACCCAGTCATGTCAGCTGAATATTTTAAAGTGAGGTGACGGATATTTCAATCCTGCAAAAGCTCTCTCAAAACCAGAGGCAATCGCCGTACTCCTGAGAATGTTCGACCAGCCACAGGACGAGTCAACAACTCCTCGATGGACTAATTATTTCGTGAAAGCAAATGCTCTCGGCCTCATCAATGAAAGCAGTCTCGCAAATTTTGACAAACCGATCACCAGATATGAGATGGCAAATCTTATGTACAGACTGAGGGTTAAAAACACGCTGTTAAATAATTTGAACAACGACAGCGTACAAAACAAACTCATCACGATGATCAACGGATCGAAAAATCTTATCATCAATACAGGCGATCGAGCAAGAGGCTACATCCTTATGAACACCTATCTTCTCGGCGACCAAAATAGCGATTACTTCCTTATCGACATATTCGGAACGACATACAAGATCACCA
>JAGOPC010000008.1 GCA_017992195.1 Patescibacteria group bacterium | reverse complement strand
TTTTTGGAGCGGGCGACGAGACTCGAACTCGCAACCAACAGCTTGGAAGGCTGTGACTCTAGCCAATTGAGTTACACCCGCATGAGTGTTTCACCTAAGTAGTGAGGCTAATTTTAGTAATATATGGTGGGCCTAATTGGACTTGAACCAATGACCCAGCGATTATGAGTCGCTTGCTCTAACCAACTGAGCTATAGGCCCTTCTCAGTAGTAGTAATCTATTTTCATCTAATTGCAATAATTAATGGTGGACGATACTGGACTTGAACCAGTAACCCCCTGCTTGTAAGGCAGATGCTCTCGCCAATTGAGCTAATCGTCCATAACAATTTCTTTGGTAACTTTCAATTTCTTTCTGATAATTTTCTGAGATGATCTGATGCCATTCTGGCGGTCCCACGGGGAATTGAACCCCGATTGACGGATTGAAAATCCGCTGTCCTAACCATTAGACGATGAGACCAACTTAATGGCGGAATCGACGGGGCTCGAACCCGCGACCTTCCGCGTGACAGGCGGACGTTCTAGCCAGCTGAACTACGACTCCATAAGGCCATGTATATCTACTTCATATTGTATTCCCATAAAGAATGGAGCCGATTGCTGGACTTGAACCTGCGACCCACTGCTTACAAGGCAGTTGCTCTACCACTGAGCTAAATCGGCATCACAAGGGAAATAACTATTTCCCTGCTTTGTTGACCATAGCCATAAGTCTTGATTTCTTTCTTGCTGCATTGTTCTTGTGAACGATGTGATGCTTAGCAGCCTTATCAATCAACTTATATGCCTTCGTTACGAGCTCAGTAGTTACCTCACCCTTTACGACAGCTTTTTTAAGCGACTTGATAGTTGTCTTCATAGCATTTTTATGCTCAAGATTTGTAGCTCTATTCTTAAGAGATCTTCTGTCAGCTTTAGCTGCCGACTTTTTAATTGGCATGGAGTATATATGAATCAATAAATAACTTTTTCAAATTTTTCATCCAATATTTTTTCCTCCGGGGGTCGGGTTCGAACCGACGGCCAATTGGTTAACAGCCAACTGCTCTACCACTGAGCTACCCCGGAATAAACGGCGAAGACGCGCTTAAGGCACGTGGCTGCATTTATAGAGATTTGCTCTCCGATTTCAAGTTTTATTCAACTTTTACTTTATCTAATTTCTGGTACCAGGGACAGGACTTGAACCTGCACGCACGAAGCACTGCGTTCTAAGCGCAGCATGTCTACCAGTTCCATCACCCTGGCATGGGTAATCTCGGGGACTAGGGGTCGAACCTAGGACCTACAGATTCAGAGTCTGTCGCTCTACCAGCTAAGCTATCCCCGAATAACAAGCTTTCTATTCTATGATTTTTTAGATTTATTTGACTGGTTTTTTAATCTTGCGGGAGAAGGAATCGAACCTCCGACCTTCAGGTTATGAGCCTGACGAGCTACCTCTGCTCTATCCCGCATCTATATATGTTGTATTCATAAGTTCAGTTCCCTGGGGAACTAGGATTCGAACCTAGATAGACAGAGTCAAAGTCTGTTGTCCTACCATTAGACGATTCCCCATTAAAAAAAACCCACATTGCGTGTGGGATCTGTATATGGATTTCCTCGCGTAATGCAAGCTCAATTGCCGCTCAGGCGCTGATTAGATATACTTCTCTAAAACTATTTCGTGCTGTTTCCCGTCGGTAAAACACTCGTCCTTGATTCCTGCGATACAACACAAGATCTGGTCCTCATCGGTATCAATGAGCGGCACCGAAACCTTTCAAATATCAATATCTTCCATCCCATGTTTCACCCTTGCGGCGCACGTAAAACACGCCCCGGCCTGACACGAGACGGGGATCTCAACACCGTGTTTTTCTCCACTTTCCACGATACTTCCTATCTTATGACCAGGAAAGACCGTTATCACATCGCCCTGTTCATCAACAATTTTAATCATCACCGGATGAATCTCCTCCGGAGTTCATTCACCGGGAGTTCCTTCTATATGAATAACGCCATCCTGCGATGGTAAAAGTGGATCATCACCAGTAAGGATGCCTTCGGTAGGAGGTATGTTAGATGAATTATTTTGATCATCATCAGTTAGTTGTGTCATTGCTAGTCGATGTGCCGTAATAAATAGTCAGAGTTAAAGGATAGTTATTTTTTAAGGGTTTACAATATCCACTTGCTTTTTGCTTTGATCGGGCTATACAACTGGCGTGAGATTATTTATCCTTTGATTGTACTATCATGATAAAAAAAGCAGCAATGTGGTTTGGTATCATTACTCTCGCAGCAGGTATACTTGGTTTCATACCTGGCATAACAACAGATGGAATGCTCCTCGGTATCTTTAAAGTAAATATGTGGCATAACATCGTCCATATCGCAACAGGTATCATTGCGCTCCTCTGTATGAGTAACAGTGGTCACGCAAAAAGATTTTTCCAGATCTTTGGTGTAGTATATGCTCTCGTAGCGATTCTCGGTATGTTTGACAACTCAGGTATGCTTTTGGGATTGCTCGCATACAACAACGCAGATATGTGGCTTCATATTGTTTTTGCACTTCTCTTCCTCTACTTCGGTTTTGGAGCGAAAGAGTAAACATAAAACAATGAAGAATTATTTTCAAAAACCTCTCGACGAATCGGGAGGTTTTTTTGTAGATGCATTAAATATTTATATGTTGAATGGAGAAGTTTATTTGATTAGTTTTATCATCTCCTCCTCCGCTCTAAGCAGCTGGTTGTCTGTCTTGTTCTTCTTGTAAGCCTCCAGGTCAAATGGGACCTCGATGTTCGGGATCATTCCTGTGCCGGTGACGTTCTCGTGGTTTGGTGTATACCGTTTGCCGATCGTATATTTGATCGCCTGGCCAGAGCCGAACTCTTCAACGGTCTGGATAGAACCCTTACCGTAGGTTTTTGTTCCGACGATCAGTGCTCCGTTGTGTTCTTGCAGCGCGGCAGCGATGATCTCTCCTGCTGAAGCAGTGAGGCTGTCGACGAGGACGATCGTTGGAGTCTGCTCAAATTCGCCATAGCCTTTCGATACGTAGACCTCGTTGTAGCCTGAGTCGCGATACTCGGTTGTCGTGATCGTCTTACCCTTTTGTATGAAATGTGACGCGACCTCCACACCGATATCTAAGAAACCTCCTCCGTTTCCTCTCAGATCTAAGATGACACCGTTCACTCCCTGATCGACCAGTGAGCGAACCTCTTTTTTCATCACCACCTCAGTGTCCTGACCGATGATCGAAATATTGATATATCCTATCTTTCTTGCGCCGAGCGTAATGAGTTTGCTGCTCACCGATGGGATAACCACTTTCTTTCTGGTGATCGTCACTTTAAAGAGTCTCTTAGCGGCGTCCTTCTCCGATAGACGCAATATGGTAAGCTCCACTGTGCTTCCCTCCGGTCCGCGGATCTTACTCACTGCCTGTTCAGTCGTCATCTCTGTTGTCTTCTCTGCATTGATCTCCACGACCAGATCCAATGGGCGAAGTCCCGCCTCAAACGATGGCGTTCACTTATAGACCTCCTGGATCTCTATGGCGTCGTCCTTCTTCAGGATCGCAGCACCGATTCCCTCAAAGTCCTGTTCTCCTTTTAACTCCTCAGTGAAACTATTGTTTTGCTGGACATCAAAGAACGCTGTGTAGGGATCACCAAGCGCAGCGACCATTCCTTTCAACGCGCCGTCCATCATCGCACCCGTTGCGATTTTATCCTGATAGTAGTACTGATTTTTTAATAAAGAATATATCTTTTCAAATTGACCATACTCAAAAGTACCACCATTCGCATTGGCTCCATTTCATCACTTCCGATTGTTCCGTCGATCCTGCAGCGTTACGGTTGACGTCTGCGGCAACTGCATCCCCGGATGCACTACTCCGCTTGCATAGACGATCACCATAGATGCAGCACCTATGATCACTCCTAATATTCCTATTCATCGAGAATGTTTTCTTTGCATAGTTTTGTATAGCAGATAAAGAGATCTGAACCAGTTATAATAATGATGAGAGTTAATATATTCTTAAGTGTTACTCTACCCTCTGCAGATTATAAAACTGCTGGAGATCTGTCTGGACGTTTCGGATTCGTTCCTGAGGATTGAATCTGGGTGCACGTAGGGAAGTTATGAGCCAGAAGCCGGGATGCTGGATATCAAGGAACTTGTCAGTTGAAAGACGAGTGAATGGAATGATTTTAAATATTCAGCCCGATGTGAACGCATTACCCGTAGAGATAAGTGGAGTGACGATGTTTGCGTGAATTCGTAAGAGGTTTTCTCCTGAGAACTGCAGCATAGCACCAGTTTGTGAACCGCCTGTCAGGTAGAGAGTTTTTGTTCGTCACTGCGCAGCGATCAGTGTGCTGCCATATTTCGTATAATCGATCTGATAGGTATCTGCGATATTCTGCACCGTCTCGGTGATGAATGTAATCTCCATATTCAGTTTCTTCTCATTTTCAAGTCTTGTAGAAACCTGTGTTATGCTCACGTACGATCTGAAGACGATCGTGAAAAGTATCGCTGCCAAAACGAGTGAGATGAGTACCTCGACGAGAGTAAATGCGGATTTTGCAGATCTGTGCAGCATTTTTTGGAGCATGATGTGAGGGTTTATTTTTTAATAGCGCCGATAAAACTTTCGAGAGTTGCTTCACCTTTGATGGATCCTTTTTTGAAGAGAACATGAGATGTGACTTTCAGCAGTTTCGTTTGATCGAGCATGACACCCGACTGAGAGACGGCTGAGAAGCTGAGATATCTTGCGAAGTAGGATGGTGCGCCGGGTGTGTCGATGATCACATTGCCTGTATAGTTTGCGATGCCTGTTGTACTCATCAGTTGATTTAATGTGAACGTATCGTTGAAGTCGCTGCCGGTGATAGCCGAACCGATACGAAATTTTCCTATAGGATCAATAGAGATGCGGAACTTTTTGCCGGCCCCAAACGAATTAGCGCAGAGCTGCCCCGCAAACGGGATACCTGGATTACTCAGCACAGCGATAGCCTGAGGCGTCAGATAGGCACAATTTCGGTCCATTCCCCTTGCAAGGTTGGTATCACGGACGTTGAAGATTATATCAATCCCCTCTTTCGCGAGTGACTGCGCCTGGATCCTTATCTTCATCGTGTCGATGATCGAAATGTTCGTCGTGATCACTCTGATGACCGTCAAAATCCCCACGGCAAAAACAAACAGTGCGATGATGATTTCCATAAGAGTGACTCCGCGTTTTTTATTCAAAGCAAGATTATGTTAGATGAATAATTTTTACAATGTAATTAGTGAATGCTATTGATTTTTTCTGCGATCCCAAGTCCGTCCCGGTTCGCCTGCTCCCGGAGATATTCCGGCAGGATCGTGTTGATCTTATCAGCATTCGGATAAACAAAATGTGTCTCGGTATCAACCAGTCCTGAATCCCAAAGTTTTGCCTTAACGACTGACTCATAGATAGTTCTTCTGTTCTGATCAAGCAGGAAGATAATGTTTTCCGTTTTGATGATACTCTCCTTGAGCTCTTTTCCTATCGTGAAATCATAATCACTCAGAACGAACAGATCGTATGACTTTCCTTCATTCTCGAGATGTTGCAGCGCATGGATCGTCTGCACGAGAACTCCGCCCGGTGCGATAACCGTTCCTGCAACTCCTTCAAATCAGCGATCCCTGATATCGCCTACGCCACCGTGGATAGCAATAGGTTTCGGGAAGATCGCGCTATGTGTATCGCCGTTTGGCACTCTGATATACTGTTTCCCCGACATCAGCAGCAGACTCATCAAGCTTTCCATGTCGTAAACCTCTTTCACAGAGATCATTCCATAAAGAAGCGCTATATCCGTCATATCTGGCTGACTTTTACTCATATATGATGCTATGCCAGCATTGAGCTGTAAGATCGTCACATTCGCCTCTTTCGGCAGAGCATGAATCCACGGCAAAAGATAGAGCGAGTTGAGCGTCTCGATGATCACGAGCATACGAGGGTGCTTCTCATGAAGCGCCGCAAGTTTCCCCGCTATGCCGAAATCATACGCCACATCACTTAATGCCATATGCTTATATTTCTTGTCCACTTCCTGCGGCATCGTTTCCCATACGATCAGATCATACGGCACTATTTCGTTGCGCAGAAAAACTCACTCCTGTATAGCTTCCACAAGGTTAACAATATCCATCCAATATAATCTATCAAAAATAAATATTTATACTCCTATCTTTTCAAGCACCGCTTCCACATTTTTATATAACGTATCCATGTCGCCATTATTGATAATCACGTAGTCCGCGAGCTTAATGCACGCTCACAGATTTTGATGCGTCGGATCGTCTGAACTCGATTCCAGTTCCTGTTGTTCTTTAAATTTTTCAAAAGTTACATCATCTTTGCTCGACCCTCTTTTACGTATTCTTTCATATCTCAGTTCAAGTGGCGCATCTATGCCAAGGAGCGCAAAATGTTCTTTCTGCTTCAGCATCGCTGCCTCGCCTGGAGTATGAATCGCTTCGATCACGACGTTTTTGTCCTGCTGTGCGGCTCTCTCATAGAGGGTGCGTATGATAAAATCTGCGCCTCCCTCTGCCCTCAGCTTATTTGCCATGGCATGCAAATGATCTCTGTCGGTCGGCAATCCAGCTTCGATAAGCTGCTCGTGGATGAATCCTCCTGCTGAAAAATGCACAAAGCCTCTGGACTTCACCAGATAGTCCACGATCGTCCCTTTGCCCGCACCCAACGTGCCTGTAATACCGATAATATACATGGTCGAGATAGTAGTCTTGTTGGTTTCAGATACAATAGAAAATATTAGACTTCTCCGCTGTTATCCTCCTTGTTTCCTCCTTCGCCCAGTAGTTTATCCAGAAGCATTTCCTCGTAGATGGTAGTATATATACTTTGCATAGATTCCAGAGCGTTTTTTCTATTCTCATCATCCTCAGAGATACATGCTTCATGCACATGTTGAAAAAAATAGCAGACAGACTCATTGGTTTTATCTGTCATCAACTCGCTACGGAGCTCGTTCAGCGTCGCTTCTATATGAGGGAGAAAACATTGTGCCACCTCTATGAGATGACGTCGCATTCCATCGACATATGCATTATGAAATCCTTCGTGGAGCTCCCTTTGCAGATATTTTTCTGCCCGAATCTCTTTTTCTACAAGCAGTAGCTCCCATCCATCTTCAAATTCAAGCATAGCAGCCTGTAATGATTTCATATCAGTACTTTTGAGCAGCCATATACAAAACATCGTAAATGCGTGCCATAGCTTACTGTTTTCTCATGCCTCGCCAGAGAGTAGACTTTTTATCTCCTCCTGCTGTTCATATTCCTGTATGTCGAAAGGGATATAGCGCAATGCTTCACTTTCGAGTTGGTAGGTACTCATATCCATATGATCTGATACCAATGCGATGAGAGCCTGCTCATCCGGGAATTCACGCGTATACTTAGTAAAAATATAATTTGCAAAACAGTTCCGTCCCAGCTCTTCACAAGAAAGTATGACAGTTTTATTTCTGACAAAGCTTCCCTGTTTTGCTGCGATTTCACCATCTCTTGCCCAGTTTCTGTATTTACTTTTACACAATGCAGAGATCTTACTTCTTGATTCTTCAAACAGCATTGACTCCAAGAATTTGTAATGTGCAACGGTATTCACCAAGAGAGCATATATTTCTGATGCCACTATAGGAGTTTCTTTCTGTTTCCTAAAGAGCTTACAAAGCTCGCTCACCGTATCCTGCGTCCGGTAATCACGCTCAACCCACTGGACGTCCACATCGACGATTTGTTTAGCCTGGTGAACAAAAAAATGCTCCACCTCAGGGTAACTTTCCATAAAACTTTTGTATGAGCTATGGCCTTTGGCCTGTTCTATAGCTTTCCTCATGGGTAAGCTGCTATTGACAAATGTATTTCTACGACTACTATACCCTTACTCGTTTATATTGCAAGATCTCATGACAGAAAAAGAGCTGAAGATACTTAATATAGATCCGCTGAAAATCATCGCCAAACTGGAGAAGTTTTGAGCGAAAAAGGTTTTTGCAGGCAAGATCGCCGATCAGTACTATGATTTTCCCCAGAAAGCACTGAAAGAAAGAGGTTATTCACTAAGGATAAGAACTATCGATGGAACAACGCACCAACTTTGTTTCAAAGAGAAAGTAAAAGATAAAAAGGTGAAGATAAGAGAAGAGTATGAGGTCGACCTTGCCTCACAGAAGCACGGAGAGCACTTTGTCGCGAGTTTCGGTTTGTTTCCGGTATTTTTTAAAGAAAAGATGAGACTCAGTTATCTGATCGAGGATGTGAAATTTGATATAGACTTTTATGACGGGATGAAGCCGATGCTTGAGATAGAAGCGCCAAAAAAGAAGATGATCTTCAAACGGATTAAAGCGCTTGATGTAGAGGATCATGTGACCTCAAAGAAAGGTGCGAGAAAACTTTTAGCACAGTAAGCATATGACGATGCCACAGAATATAGGCGTTGAACAGATTAATTTTCATGATAAGCCGCCTCATCATAAGCAAGTTCCTGTTCCTAGTGAAATCTTAGATTTTTTGGCGGAACATCAACAACAGGAAATGATCTCTCTGTTGAGTCAAGAGTTAGGCACACATCACTTCTTGATAAAAGCGACTATGAAGAATCAACTTGTTTGATGTTTATTAGCGACGGTTGGAAAGAGAGAGAAAACTATCGCATGCGATTTACATTGACTTATTGTGAATGAAATAAATATGAATCAAGGCGTAGAAGAAACTCTTTTAATGGCCCTCAAAAGAGCAGCCATCTCAAGGCGTATTCCTTATATTACCTCTGCAATCAAGGCGGAAGATCAAAGATATAACACATTTTTAGATCAACATAATTTCGTCCCTGTAAGTGAAGGAGTAAGACAATTAGAAGTAATTATGTAATAATTCATCATAGCATTATAGTTACAAAAAAGCCTCCTCATAACGGGAAGGCTTTTTCTTTTCATCGGCGCACTACTGCTTTTGAAGGATATGGAGAATAGTAATTAGAAATCTTTGAGTTTTATATGTGGTACGCGAGCGATCTCCTCTTTGACCGCAAGAAGTTTTTCCTGGATCTTCGAGATAGCATGCGTTTCTTTTTCGTGGTGTTTATTGATGAATTTGATCGTATCCTTGAACTTGTCATGCGACTTCATTCTGCCGAAATAGTGGATACCAAGACAGTATTTGCTGCATCCTGAAGCCTCGTCGATATCCATCTTCTTCATAAGCTTCTTTCCGTACCCCTTGGCTGATTTTGCCTTACTCTCCATGATCGCAAAGTTTCCAAGCTTCATCGTACGAGAGTTCGGATCTCTGAGATCCTTCAGCTCGATATCGAAGTCGATCGTGATTCTTTCCGCGCTTGTCTTTGAACAGAGCGTGATACGCTTACATTTCGTCTGCATCGAAGGCGAGATTGGCTCTTTCGCATACGAAAGCGAAAGCGACTGACAAAGAGAGCTATAAAATCTCATCGCATCCTTATTCATCACACCGTGCCCCTCAAGTCCACATGGATAACGGAACTTACGAAGCACATCTCCTTCTCTCAATTTCATTTCAAAATATACAAGGTCTCCACTATCCACGT
The DNA here is from genome assembly GCA_017992195.1 of Patescibacteria group bacterium. Taxonomy (GTDB): domain Bacteria; phylum Patescibacteriota; class Gracilibacteria; order Absconditabacterales; family Absconditicoccaceae; genus JAGOPC01. Next base: position 26,297 of record JAGOPC010000008.1, on the reverse strand, counting down.
AATGTCTTGTTCTTACCTTAATTCTCTGCTTCTCCCCCTGCTCGTGTAACTTGTAGAAAAGGTAATCGTTTGTATCCATATAGATATTGTCATACGTGAACACGCATACATCCTTGATCGTCAGCACAGAAAACTTATCCTGTAATTCAGCCAGGACTTTATCAAGCTGATCAAGATTCAAAAGATACTTCGCTTCGATACGCTCTAAGAGACTCATAGAGGCATTAAGCTGGTCGAGAGAAATAGTAGTATACTCCTTGAGGATCGAAAGGTCATGGTGTTTTTCCATATCTTTTTTATGTATTTATATGAATAAATTGAGAAGTTTTGGATAATGATTAATTATAGAGGAAAGCGCCTGGACTGTCAAAAAGGAGAGAGAGAATCTCCTCAGCAGAGGCAATAATCATTGACATTATATTGTAATAATATATATTTGTATAATAAATCGCGATTATCGGTCAAATCTTTAAGATTACGATTGATTTTTGGAGATCATCACATATATTGTAATCATGATGAAAACAGCTCAAAAAAACTCTACAAAGATAGTTTCAGCTAATAGATCTCCTAAAAAAGGTCTCATTTCAACAAAAAGCGAGATTTCCTACTCCCCTCACGAGTTTATAGAGGTCACAAATACAAAAAGCGTCCGCGCATTTAACAAAATCACATGAAGCAATGGAAAAAGAGTGATTCTATGATAGAAGATTCACAAAACACTATATACTCAAGTACTCTCGTAAGTTTCTTAAGAGTTATAACCTTACCGCAAAAAATCTACAAGATGATATTCTCCATTATTTAGAATATTGCTATTTTACTAGGCAAGAAAAGTTTTTAAAAGCAACTATTAACAAGTGAGATTCTATTTGATATCACAAAATAGAAACAACTTTACAGGGGCAAAACAGGAGACACGGGGGAAGAACTCTAGCGTTTTTCATCATTCATGATAGCGATACAAAAGCTTATATTACTCCCGTTTTCTTTTTTTCTGCACAAGAAGAAGAAGCATATACAACGAATATGCTTACATCTCCTCAATTTGGCAAAAGACTGTTACAGAAATTAGAATGATTTTCTCCTGATGATATGGAGGAAATCCTTATATGGTCCCCTAGAGAATAATATTATGAGCTTGCCTGCTGGGCTTTTTCGTTCTTCTTAGCTAACTCTCTCGCCTGATCGGTAAGATATTTCTTTCTCAGACGGATGTTCTTTGGGGTGATCTCTACGAGCTCGTCCGGTCAGATATAACCGAGTGCATCCTCCAGTGTGAGGTGGACGATCGGATCCAGACGCATAGCTTCGTCATTTCCACTGTTACGGACGTTTGTAAGCTGCTTGTTGACGGTAAGATTGACCTTGAGGTCGCCTCACTTGAGATGCTCACCGACGATCATACCCTCGTAGATCTGCTGTGCAGGATCCACGAAAATAGGTCCTCTGTCCTGTAACTTATAGATACTGTAGTTCATCACTCCTCCGGTATTTCCTGAGATCATAGATCCAACCTGACGTTTTGCGATCTCTCCTCTGAACTCGCCATACTCTGAAAATGACGAGTACATGATTCCCTCACCTCTGGTGATCAGGATGAACTCTCCTCTGAGGCCGAGCAAACCTCTGGTAGGGATGTCAAATTCGATCGTCGTCAGCCCATTGTCCGACTTCATCGACTGCATCATTCCTTTTCTATTAGCGATCATCTCGATGATAGAACCTGCGAGATGGTCTTCCACATTGATGATAAGCTGCTCGATAGGCTCCATCTTGTTGCCGTCAACGGTTTTCAGAATCACCTGTGGTGGTCAAACCTGCAGCTCCCGACCCTCTCTACGCATCGTTTCGATCAACACTGAAAGGTGCAGCTCTCCTCTTCCTGAGACGATAAAGCGTCCATCTTCATTTTCGACTTTCAATCCTACGTTTGTCTCGAGCTCCTTCGTCAATCTCTCTGCGAGGTTTCTTGTCGTCATATATTTTCCTTCCTTACCTGCGAATGGACTGTCATTGACGAGGAATTCCATACGAAGTGTCGGCTCATCGATAGAGATACCTGGCATAGCATCAAACTCCCCTACACCGATCGTCTCACCCACGAAAATACTTGGGATTCCTGAAATAGTGATGATATCACCACATTTTGCTTCGCTCGTCTCGATTCTCGCAAGACCAAGTGTCGTGAATATCTTGACGATCTTTCCGGTTCTCTTTACACCGTCATTACCGATGATCGATACCTGCTGCCCTGCTTTAGCTGTTCCTTCATAGACACGACCAATTCCAAGTCTTCCGAGAAAGTCATCGTAACCAAGATTTGCAATCTGCATACGAAAAGGCTTAGTAGAGTCATTTGGCGCCTCAGGGACATATTCGAAAATGGCCTCAAAAAGTGGCGTCAGATCTTTTGCTTCGTCGCCGAGATTCTTCATCGCATAGCCATTTTTCGCGCTTGCGTAGACGACAGGAAACTCTGCCTGCTCATCCGTTGCGCCAAGCAGAATAAACAAATCAAAAAGCATATTAATAACTTCCTGAGGTCTTGCGGTTGGCTTATCGATCTTATTGATCACAACGATCGGCTTAAGGCCTAACTCCAACGACTTCTTCAATACAAATTTTGTCTGAGGCATCGGTCCTTCATATGCATCTACGACAAGTAAGACGCAGTCGACCATACGGAGAACGCGTTCCACCTCACTACCAAAGTCAGCATGGCCCGGCGTATCGATGATATTGATCGTGTTACCATTGTACTGTACTGACGTGTTCTTCGCATAGATCGTAATCCCTCTTTCGCGCTCCTGGTCGTTACTGTCCATGACTAAGTCCTGGTCTTCAGCCATTTTCATAGTACCAGACTGCCTCAGAAGCTGATCGACAAGTGTCGTCTTCCCGTGGTCAACGTGAGCAATAATCGCAATGTTTCTAATAGCCATAACAAATTTCAAATGCATTAAAAAGAAAATCAAAATCTTTCGTAAACAAAAGCCCTCCGAGAAGGGCTCTGCCGAATCAGTAATTGATTGGCTAGATTATAAGAATGTAATAGCAAAAAACAACGTGTAATATCATTTCTCTCTTATCAAAATGTATAGGCATATGCCATAGCCCCTGGCTCAGAAAAACGGATTTCAACTTTGTGCTTACCGGCGATCTCAGTACTCATAAGATTGTATAGCTGATAGGAGTCAATCATCATCTGCTTTGTTTTCATACCATCGATATAAACCTCTGCTTGTACTCTCTCTGCGTTTACTCACAGCACAAGGTTTACCTCTTTTGCATATGCATTGATGGTCACTGAGCCTCCTCATGTCGTAAGCACGACTCTTTCATTTTCCGTCTGCCGCTTACCAGTAAGCCGCCATTCGTGTAGTTTATCGGTCTCTCTGCCGCTATAACGGGCTCTGCGAGAACTCCCAAGATACGTCTCCGACGTCTGCTGCAAGGTGCCACCCGCTCCGTTATCATGGATCACTCAACCCGTACTCAACCCCAGCAGATATTGGATCACTTGTTCGGTCTCTTCGTATTTTCCTTCACCAAAATGCGTATAACGGATCACTCCATCGCGATCGATAATATACTTTGCCGGCCGATAGAGATTGTCATAATTTCTCCACGTCGCAAAATTATTATCCTGTACGATCGGATAGGTTAATCAGAACTTCTTCGCTGCCTTTTTGACATTATCGATACTACGTTCAAATTGAAATTCCGGAGCGTGCACACCAATGATCACCAGTCACTTATCCTGATAGGTCTCATGAAGTTTCTCTATATAAGGTAATGTGCGAATACAATTGATACAACTATAAGTCCAAAAATCTACGATCACCACTTTACCACGCAATTCACGAATCGAGCTCCAACCCGACGTATTTATTCGGTTTTCCAAACCTGCGAACTCCGGCGCAGCCACGTTCGCATTCAATAATCTTTCTCTCGGGTCGTTGTTTGTGATAGTTGAAACACCGCCTGTCATCTGCACCGCTGAACCACCACATGAGTATACTCCAGCTGGAGATGTGAAACATGCGCTATTTTTATTAGAGCCTATTCCGCTTTCTTCAATAAGAGCTTGTTCAATGATACCAACATCAAATAAACCAGCATCAAGGATTCATGTTTCAATTTTCTTTATCAAACCCGTACCGATCAATACACCTGTCACTACAAGGATAATTCAAAGAGTTTTTTTGAACCATCAGCGGGGATTTGCCGCTCGATGAAGCTTTTGCACAATTGCTCTTCCTCCGTATGCGATGACAAGCAAAAACAACGAGAACCCCAAAGAATAGATAAGCGTATATACAATACCCATAATAAAACTATGAGGGAACACAAGGGAGAGCAGCAAAGCATATGTCGGCGAGCAACTTGCAAAGATAGGACCCAAAGCCGCTCCGAGAAGAACATCCCCGACGATTCCTTTTTTATCTTTCGCTTTTCCTATGAGCGTGTTTGCTTTATCTAATCACAGGATATGGGCGAATTTTTCCCAGAGAGATGGAAATAGAAGGGTTATTCCATAAAGAATAATAATGACAGCAGAAAAAGAGATCCAGAATGACTCTGGTATATCGATAAGAGAAGTGGAGGCCTTGAGAATTACCGTAAAAAAGGTAATAAAGAATCATGTTGAAAGGACGATAATCAAAGGCTTATACCATTTCTGCGCGCCCAAAGAACTACCTAATATAACGGGAAGGACCGGAAGAACACATGGAGCGAGAACACTCAATACTCCTGCTATAAACGCAAGAACTCATAAAGACATACAAAATAGAAAGAAGGGGTAAAATAGCTATCAGGATACATTATTGCAGCATAGCGAACACCTCGTTGGCATTTGCTCCAATTTTCTTTTCTACCATATTCATCTGCGCATCGAGGGAGACGATAGTATGCTGTACAGTGACTCCGTACTTCTTTTTCAGATCAGACGAGTTATCATAGTCTACCTTAAAGATAATAGCATTGGATGGAATAGAAGAAAGTTTGTTATTGAGCTCCTGATGCAATGTTTTACATGTCGGACATCGTGATGCCGAGAAAAACAATGCCACATGTTTCCCGCTCATCACAGCCTTACTCACAGCATCAGCATTATAGTCCTGATATGCAGACTCTTTCATCATAGTGTCTGTTTCTGGCATCATCGCATCATCTGATTGATCATTTTTCATCATAGTATCATCTTTTTCCATCGCATCACCTGACATCATTGCATCGTCAGAGTTCATCTCATTACTCGGCATCATCGCATCATCAGAGTTCATCATAGCGTCAGTGTCCGAACTATTACTCAGACCATTTCGAGAACATCCCGCAAGCGTTAAAGAACTTAGCAAAATCAAAGGAATAAGTATTTTTTTCATTTTTCTCTTGTATGAAAAGATAAAAAGTCATAGCGAGATAGTACGAAAATCCTCTCACGGAAACAATCGCCCCTATCATTATCATAATAGAGGCAAAACAAGAGTTTCCACCTACATATTACTACTTCCCCATACGCAACATCTTCTTCGTTTCTACTGGATCAATATGCATCCCCTCTGTTTCGTGCATGATTTTAGCGACTCCGGCGCATGTCATCTCATCTCCTGAAAAGTGACCATCAAAAATCACATTGATACTCTGCAGATTAAAATTGGGCGGGACAATCTTCTGATCTATCATAATATGACTAATATCGACGTCAAAAATACTCCCTGAAGCATGACAGACGATATGGCCATGCAAAGGTTTCGCTGTTTCATAAATGATCTTATCAAAGATACCGGGAGTCTTCATGATTTTTCCTTCCTGCACCAGCGCAGTCAGATTTCTATAAATCGTTCCTATACTAAGAAATCGATACTGCTTTTTGAGTTCTCATAAAATCTGCTCTGCCGTTCGGTGTCCTCCTCATTTCAAAAGCAGAATTTCAACTTCTTTTTTATAACGATTTTGATTGGCCATAGTAAAGTTGTTAAAAACATAAAAGACACGTATCGATCATTAGCAACGATATCTGAAACAGCTGACGAGATGATCGTTGATCACGCCAATCGCCTGCAGGTGGGCGTAGACGGTCGTAGAGCCCATAAAACTAAATCAGCGCTTCTTCATATCTTTGGCAATCGAGTCGGAGAGCTCATTCGTCGGCGTATAGTCCTCGATTCCCTTTAATTTGTGGTCAATCACCTTCCCATCAGTAAATGATCGTATGTAATGATCAAACGAACCAAACTCTTTCTGCACTGCGAGGAATGCGTTAGCATTTTTGACGGCAGCACGGATCTTTGCCTGGTTACGAATGATTCATTCGTCCTGAAGCAGTGCCTGGATTTTAGTCTCGTCGTAGTTCGCTACCTTCTTTGCATTAAATCCGTCAAACGCTTTGCGATAGTTTTCGCGACGACGCAAAATAGTCAGCCACGACAGACCTGCCTGCATCGTTTCGAGCAATAAGAATTCAAAGTGCTTTCACTCATCGTGCATCGGCACTCCCCGCTCCTCATCATGATAGCGGATATATCACTCATCTTTCAAACACCATGGACAACGGATCAGATTCATAATGTAACCGTACGGAAAATGAGAATAAAAAAAGAGAGATTACTCTCCCTTTTCTTCGGCATTAGTATGTTTTGAAATTGGAATTAGATAGTCACGAGGATTGCTGCAGAAGCGAGCAAGCATACGAGGTTGCAGAATACTGAGATCCACATACCAGTAGCGTTTCTGTTCTCCCAGATCTGAGTGCTCCATGCATTCATAACAGAGAATCCTAACCGGATAATTCCTGCGCTCATAAGTGCGTCATTCATAGTAGCAACTCCCTGTGAATTAAGAATCCACCGAAGAGCCCATACCTGGATAAGACCGAAAATAAACTGAAGCACCATCATACCTGCCATGTTTCCTTTTCCCATATCGTGGCTTCCTACTGCTTTCATGTAGAGTTTCCCGAAAAGCATTGGAGAGTATCGGAGCATTCCGATAATAAAGGATACGACTGCTGCAACAATTAACGCTGTATAATTCATCATATTGTATATTAGGATAAATGATAAAACGGCTTTAATTAACCTTGATCATATTCGCTAATAACAGATGTTTCCGGCTTGTGCAATTTCCTTATTGTATAGTAACTTCAACACATACTGCAAGAGATTTTTTAACAATCTTTGAACATAGAACTAACATCAAGAGAACGGCTTAGAATAATCGTTTAGATGAGAAATTAAAAAAAAGAGGAAACGTTTTCACACTTCCTCCTTTCAGTATTTTATCATTATCTGCTTTTATCGTTTTCTCTTTTACTCGATACCGTAGATCACATTGACTGACAGTGTGAAGACCATCTGACCAGGAGCAATGCCCGCATTTCCTTCACCACCTCACATGCCTACTGCTTTATCCATAGCAACATTTGCATACATCGGAACTGGTTGATAGTTCATCACGACATCACTGATAGATGAGACCTTACCAAGACGAACGTTTGCTAAGTCAGCGAGCTGATCAGCTTTTTCTTTCGCTTTCGTAAATGCCTGCTTTCTTGCTTCTTCGTAGATCTTATCTTTGTTGTCGATATCATACTGTGTGCTTTGGATCTGTGCACCTTCGACATTTGTCACCTGATCCATCACCTTACCCGCATCCTCGAGTTTTCTTACCGTGATAGTGAGTGACTGATTTGCTTCATATCATTGTGGAAGAGATCTTTGTCCATCATACTCGTAGTGAGGATACATAGAGATGTTTGTTGTCTGAATATCTTTATCAGCCACACCTGAATCCTTAAGCGCCTTTCTTACTGCGCTCACTTTTGTGTTTGCTTTCGTAAATGCTTCCTTTGTCGTCATAGCTTTCTCATTGATCGCTACCGTAAAGATGAAAATATCCGGTGTCGCATAGACTTTACCTTCGCCGTTTACCGCGATGCTGTTAGAAACGAAAGGTTGATTACCTGAGCTACTTGTCTGCGTCGGCTGAGGTCTCTGTGCAATCATATATGTACCGATAAGTATTGCCACCGCTACGATAAGTGGTGCAATCCAAAAGTTACGTGGGAAAAAAGAATGATTTGTCTCGTTCATGGGTGAACATAATAAGAAAGATAAAATTAGTTAATGACTGTATAGTCAATTATTGAACGTCGTGCAATAGATTATGTGACAGGTTTTGTGTTTTGTATGTTTAGATGGATAATTTTGAGAGAAAATTCAGAGATTGACTTCGCACAGGGAGAATGTATAATAGTTTGGTGGTCTTTAACATAGTAAGCATAAAGGTTGGTGAGCCTTATAAGTACACCGAGACAATAAACAATGATTAACTTAAAAAAATGTACAAAATGAAAACATTCGACGAAAAATCAAAAGCTTTATGGGAGTACATGTCCCAACATGGACAAGCTATGAGACAGTACCTACGCGGCGATTTGCACAAATGCGATAATCTACAGCGGTATTGGTTCATTGTTATGACGAAAACCCCAACGAACCATGAGACATGGTATAGAAAAATATGGGTATGGGATACAGAAACTGACCAGATGGTTAACAAGATGAGCTTTAATAGAAACAATGAAGTAGGTCTCATCAATTCAGGGATCTTCTCCATAAACTACAAGTGCAATAAAATCTTGTTTATCAAAGAAAATATTATAAAGGTAGTAAGTTTTTTCAAAGATGGTGGTTTTTCTCTACACGTGATTCGTCATCATCATGCACCAAAGCGGATTGAATGGCAATTTGTAGACGAAAAGACTCTCCTTGTCTCAGGGCAAGATGAAATCTACCGACTTTATATTGGAGAAGAAGCTTACAATGATAAAGTGGATATTTATGCGTTTCCAAGTATAGAAACTATTGTACGGCAAATCACTGAAATCAAGTATTTCAAGGATAAAAAGAATACCGTGCTGTTTATACTGGCAGGCGATAATATTTTGCACAAGGGCCTACGGGTATGGCAATACTCCCGCACTTTAGCGATACATACTGAAATATGTTTTGCACAAAGGGCCTCGCTTCATACTTATCACAACATGCCTGCGACTGATACCATACAAATAGAAGAGAACTGGCTGGTTGCAGACGAGATAAAAATACCTCTGTGGTGACACAGAGAAAGACCACAACCAGGGCGTTTATGCTCTGGTTTTTTTGTTGACCAAGAGATATTGACTCCATCATTTAGTTGTATATAATAACTTTGCGATCTTTAACATTACAAAGCATGAGTTTGACGAGCTCTGAGTACGTACAATTAATCTTATTCAAAAACAGGTTTTTAAACAAAATTTTTATGGACAACCAACAACAAATATCATTTACACATGACGAAAATACCATGTGGAATGCGCTGAACAACAAACTACTAAAGTGGCGCCCCAGGGCAACCATGGAAGATGACCGTTTCTGGTTTATCGCATTTACCAAACCATATGATTTTGATCATAAAGAGAATAATGAAGTATGGTTTATGCAAATTAAGGTATGGGATCGCCAGGAAAACCGGTTTATCGGCACCATCAAAAGTCGTGAAAGATATAAGGTTATTATGAGCCAACATATCGATATCGAGCACCAGCGGATTGTTCTGCGCACTAAGGAGTACATAACCATCCATTCCTTTACTGGCGAAACGTTAAAGGTATATGCGTTTAACACCGAAGCAGATCAGCAAAATAAAAAATGGCAGTGCAAATTTATCGACAAGGACACATTTTTAACCATTTCTACTATCGGCTGGTCTATAATACGTATTGATAAAGATGAAGAGCACGTGTATTGGAAGGACAAACCAATGAAGATAGATGAACGAACTACTGTAGTAAATCTTCCTGAAACCCCCTACAGTGTCATAGTATCTGCTTTTCCCCATGAGGATATGAATCCTTTTAAAGCTACAGCATGGGAAAAATACGACGGCAAACAGGAACCTGCTATACACCGTTCAGCTTACCTTTTAAAAAGTCTTACATTCACTCCTCTCGATCGAATATTTCACTATCAAGTGGCAGAGGTAGGACTGAAGGGCTATATACTTAATCCGGGAATGCTGAAAGTAAGCATCGAAGGAGAGTACCTTAAAATCAATAACACAATGCTTTACATAGAGGATTTTAAGGAGATCAAAGAATGAAAGTAAGTATTATTAAAGATCGCGCAGCCAGGACGTTTTTCGTTCTGGTTTTTTTATTTATATACATCTCTCCTATTTCCGATCAACCCAACGATAATCATCCTTCCTTCATCATCAAAATCAACTATCACACGATAGTCACCAATGCGATATCTATGAGATCAATACTCGAAATCCACTACAGCTTCTGCGTAGTCTTTAGGATTAGGCAGAGAGGCATAGTAGTATAACTTTTCAACAATTCTATCTGCTATATTATTTTCTAATTTTTCTAGGTATTTATATACCCTAGGAGGTATACTCACTTTTCGAAGTTGCATCTATTTTTGTTTTTATGAAGTAATATTTTTTATTTTGACTTTCTTTTCTTTTTAAGCATTTCTTTTACCTCATCAAGAGTATAAAAATTTCCGTTTTTTACTTCTGCTCTCGCCTCTTCCAATTCTTTCCAGAAGTTTGTTGAGTTATACATCTCACGGTCTTCTTCACTGAGCGCAGGGATGATAACAAAATCAGGATGGTTTCTTTTACCAACTAAAATCGGTCTGCGTTTATACTTAACCGTATCAAGGTACGTAGCCATATTTTTACGGAACTCTGCAATAGAAATTGTATTCATCTTAGGTTATAAGCCAATTAAATATGTACATTATGTACATATTGTACAAGATTGCAAGAGGAAATTTAATCTACGATAAGGCTGGTCATGTCTCCTCCGCACGCTTCTTAAAGTTATCTAAGATCGCCTGCCGACCGGCTCTTTGCATCTCTTCTGAGTTCTGCGTTTCTGCATCAAATGTTTCTGTCACTTTCGTGCTATCACCCATATCTTCAAACTTAATACTTACCTTTCTTCCATCATCCATAGAGTACTCAATAGTTTCTTTACCATTAATGTTTGTATACATTCCTCCGAACTCAAATCCGAAGCTTCCATCTTTCGCTTCCATCCTTGTCGTAAACTTTCCGCCTACACGAAGATCATTTTCTGCTTTAGGAGCATGCCAGTCATCTGATGCGAAGCACCACTGTGTAATATGTTCCGGATTGTTCCACACCTCCCATACGTGATCGATAGGCGCGTTAACGGTTGTTGATACGGTTATTGCAGGCATGAGAATACTATTACCATATAAAAGAACTATCTATTACTCCCCTTTCTCGCTTATCTCTTTCAACGCCTGCAACGCTTTTGGCCATGCATCTTTCATAAACTCCTGAAAACTTTCATCAACATCAATATCCACGTCTACTGTTGTCACACCGTCTTTCTCTGTCAAAGTATAGTTCTCATGAGCGCCGATCCATGATAGGTTTTCATCTTTATGAATTTCTCCATTTCTGATCTCTCCTTCATATCTCAGTGAGATGAACTCATGCGGTTTATTCTCTTCCACTACGGCCAGCATACCTCCCATCTGTGTTGGATCTTTCGGATCTGGTCAGATGAAACGCATTTCTGATCATTTTGACCAATCACCTTCAAAGAATGAACCCGGATTGAATGGAGCTGTCCATTGCTTATATGTTTCAGCGCCTAACATAGTATCCCAAACTTTTTCTTTAGGAGCGTTAATATCAATTGAGAAGTGTGTTTTCTGCATGTGTATGTGAGACAAGATATAAAGACAATCAATGTATGATTTACTCTATTTTAACTAATCTTTTCAAAGCTCCTCGTATAGTATCCACGAACTCCATCACTTACAATATCCAATGTTTTGTCATTTACAACACTGATAGTTGAAATTTTATCAAGCATAACACCACCCTTTGGTCAAACAACAGTTTTCAACCCTCCCTTTTCGAACAAAATGAATCATGTTTTTAATCCATTAAATATAGAAGCATCGTACGCATCATATTCTACGGGCAGCACATTTACTCCTTTCAAGTTGTACAATCAATATTTAGGGTCGTTATTAACACGTTTTACAACAACAAAATGGTTTCATATGACAGCAAGATTATAAAATTCCGGAGGCAAAATCTGCTTATTATCGACATCTATCGCGCCATTGCAGTTAAAGGTATCACATTGCGGATCATAGGGGAGATCGATACTAAACTTAAAAAGGTTTCCTTGCAACGCTGTTAAATCTTTATACCTCTCTTCATTCAACTTTTCGAGACCCTTTTCAGTAGTTTTTTTCCATAGGAATTTTCACTTATGATGACCATTTCAAGATCGTTGATTGTGACTTATATATGCGTGATCTCCTGCCTTTTCAAATATTTCTTGATCGGGTCATGTAAAAATTACTTTTTTCTGGGCAGCATCATAAAATTGTGTATACATATCATCTCCATCGTCATCACGTGGACTTATATATCTCATTTGAAAAACGTTCTCTTCAGGTTGTTCTATATTTAAAGCATATTTATTACATTCATTTTCTTTTCATGTTTCTAGCAGAACACAACGTTTATCACCACGATCTGAGTCTAATTCAAGAATATAATATCCGTCTTTCGCTTTCTTTACAGATTTAGCACGACGATAGCATGGATCTCAAGGGAATGGCTTGAAACTTGTAGTCATATCTTTTGTTGGATCGATGATAACTATTCACTTGTCTATCGATTGATACACAAATAGATCTTCATCGATGAGTGAAATTTTTTCTTTTTGTGGAGAAATTACTACTTGCTCTCTTTCTGTGTCATACAACATATAGTATGTCTCTATAGAACTCGCGTGAATAACATTTGGATATTTGTTATACTTTATCGAGACTATGACAGCATTATTAGATTGTTGCTCAATATAGATCTCATTTTTATTTAATTTTTCTATATGCAGATGAGATTGAAAACATTGGAAGAAGTTGTCGTAGTATTTTTCACGACTGTCTACAGTAGACATACTTATAGGATATGAAACTTGTTTACTCATCGTAATCAGGATAATCATAAATGTCGATATGATATCCATTATGCAGATATTGTCAATGTCTGTTTATAGTAGCTGCTAGCCAACTGATCATTCCATTTCCATCTCTACCAATCTATTTAACTCTGCTGCGTACTCAAGTGGAAGCTTTTTCACGATCGGACTGATGAATCAGTTCACGATCATTGCCATAGCTCTTGTTTCGTCGAGGCCGCGAGCCATCATATAGAAGAGCTGAGTTTCGTCTACTCTGCCGGCACTGGCTTCGTGAGCGACCGTCGAGCTGTCGTTTCAGACGTTGATCTGAGGGATCGTGGTACTGATCGATCTGTCGTCCAGAAGTAATGCGTCACACTCCGTCGCATTGATCGCCCCTTCGGCCGTTGGCTTGATGTCTACAATTCCGCGATAGGTTGAGATTCCTCCGTCCTTGCTAATCGACTTCGAAATGATCGTTGATGAGGTATGTTTTCCGAGATGAATAATTTTGCTTCCTGTATCCTGATTCTGTCCCTCATTCGCGACCGCTACACCGATATGATCGGCCTTCGAGTAATCTCATTTCAAAATAGAACACGGATAGAGCATCGTTGTACACGAACCCAGATTTCCACCGATCCATTCCATATATCCGTGCGACTCAACGAGCGAACGCTTGGTATTCAAATTATACGTATTGAGCGACCGGTTCTCGACCGACGAGTAACGCATATGACTATTTTTTCATACATAAATTTCTACACAACCCGCGTGCAGTGATTTACTATCATACTTGGGAGCGCTACATCACTCTATATAATCGCCTGTGGCGTCATCTTCGATGATAATCAATGTGTGTTCAAACTGTCCGCCGGCATAGGTGTTCATACGGAAATACGCTTGTAATGGTTCCGTTACTTTGACTCCTTTTGGTACGTAGATAAATGTTCCACCAGACCAGACCGCCCCGTGCAGCGCAGCAAATTTGTGATCCTTGTTTGGAACAAGTTTCATGAAATATTTTTTGACAAGTTCAGGATGTGTAAGAAGAGCTTTAGACATGTCCTCGAAGATCACTCATTTCTCGGCCCGTTTGGTTTTGATGTTATGGTAGACCACCTCCGCATCGTACTGCCCTCCTGCCCCGGCAAGATATTTTTTCTCGGCCTCAGGAATTCATAAGCGGGCAAATTTCTCTTTAATAGTCGGATCGACCTCATCCCGGTTCTTTGAGTAACCCTGAAAACCTTTTTCCGGACGAGCATAATAGACGATCTCGTCTATATTAAGCTCTGAAAGATCCGGCCCTCGGCTCGGCATAGCCATCTCCTGAAATATTTTCAGTGACGCCAACCTATGTTCCAGCATCCACTCCGGCTCACTCAAATCGACAGAAATTGCCCTAATATTCTCCTCAGAAAGACCCTTGAGGTGGATGGCATAGGGTATGGTATCGTGGCTATCTATAGCGTTTTTTAGCTGATTAGTTTCTTCCATGTTTAATTGACTTATCCGTTATTATAGCTATAATATGTAGTACTTTATATCTACCATAAATAGATGACTATTTCCAACAGAAAACTCCAAAATATTCTTACTGACATTTATACTGAGCAATGAGCCTTAAATCAAGGAGCAATTGCCGCATATAAGTCAGGGATAGGCGAGCAAATTTCAGCAAATGAAGATGCATTAGGCAAGCTTTCAAAAGTGCAAGGATTTTCTGAAAACGAATTTTATCAGCAAAAAAGCGTTGAAGTACAAAATACTATTGCTGCTCTTTTGCAGAAGTCAGAACTTGTTGACTATATTTCTCAGGATGATGTCATCAAAAACTACTTACTTTCTAAGCAAGATCAGATTTCACATATTTATCAGCAGGCAGAAACAAAATTTGCAGATGGGAAAAAACAGAAAATCATCTCATTACACGACTTAAAAGATACATTTCCAAAGGATGAAGAAGTGATAAAAAATGCTGACAATGATATCGTAAAAATCGGTGAGGAAGTTTTAGACCAAAACTCAGTGAAGAAATCTAACATCTCTGTTGCTGAACTTCAAGATCATATAAAATATATTTTAAATCCACTGGGAGAAAATCAGCAATCTGTCGAAGTTACATCTAATGGTAAGAGTATGAAGCAACTTGAAGAGCTAGACTCAAATGATGTTTCAAAAAATATGAAAGGATTTTTCAATATAGCTATGTACTTGGCATATGCAGACGAGTTAAAAGCAGTGAACGACCTTTACGATGACTGCAAACATATAGACCCCAAAATGTTTTCAATGTCAGAGTTACAAACGAAGCCAACCTCAAAAAAAGAATGACAAAGAAGAATGAGAATCAGAAAGAACTTCCAGAAAGCAAAAAACTGGACTATTTTATTTATGAAAAATAGAAAAGGTGCAAAAGAAATTTCTTCTGATATAGAAGCAGTGAGAAGCAAGTTAGAGGCGATGGAAAACGTTAATATGGATGATGAAAAAGCAATGTCAATGATCATGGAGCAATTTGCGTGAATGCATATAAGCGTTGAACGCATGAGTGACATAAAGCTTATGGCAAGAAATATTCAACATGCTACAGTCTTTTTTGCTACTATGATGGGACACCATGATCCAAAGAAAAAAAACAAAAAAGCACAACAGATAGAAAATGAGATACATGATCTCCTCGTTCCCATATTAGAGAATCTACCGAGCTGAGAATGGACTGAGGAAACTATCGAATGAGTTTCTGATACTATTTATCAAAAGATAAGTCCAATACTACCAAGTGTAGGATGAGATCTTATGTTTAGTAGGCTACTTGTATGATGCTATTTTCTAGACTTAGCGTTAACAACTGCGGAAAGAAATACAGGGATAGATTCTTCAAACAAATCTGCTCTTCTTAAGACCTATATCGAGGACTTTGTGTCAGCCCATCTTAAACAGCTTTGAAATGCGAAAATAAATGAACAATGGCATATGATGAAAAGATTCGAATATATTATCTGAGAGAAAAAAGATAACTGGAAAGATATAGTAAAAAATAAAGAAGAGTATGTACAAGACAGTGCTCATCCAAAAGAACCAGAAGAGATGCTAGGATTTATTAGTGCATGTCAGGAGTGACTGAGCGAGTTTAAATATATTTCAAATCATGCACTTGGATGTATGAATCTTGGTAAAAAGGTTAAAGGCTTGATCGATGAACGTAAGATTGAGGAAAATGATACAGATGCATGGAAAGAAATTGCAGATCTCTACTTTTCTCAAATTCAATGGGACGAAGTTCCTTACGACAGTCCAATAGTATTTGCAAATGACTCGTTAGTAACAACACAGGCATACGACAACCTTATGGAAGTAAATTTCATCAATAACCCTAAGTATAAGGGAGTAATATCTATCGGTACTTTGCAAGAATTTTTAGAGTTTGAAGACAGCACTAACCTTCTTCATTCAACTATGAACATCTCTCATAAAGAGGCTAAGAATATTATCAAGAAGGGTATGTTTTTAGAAAACGATGCGTATCTTCAGATCGGAGAGTTTGCAAAGTTTTTAAAAGTCATAGTTTTTGCAGATGGCTCGCTAGGGATCAATGGATTCAATAGTGACTCAGCTCTCTTTATGATAGGAGACAAAATATATGAACCTTTAAGGGCATACATCTTCAAGTATATCCTCGAGTGTACAAAAGTAATTGATAGAAGAGAAATCAAAGAACCTAAGGATCTTCTTGCAACATACAAAGAGCAAAATAATAAAGATTACTACTTTAAAGATCCTAGACTTTTATATAATAATAATGATACTGTTATACCGGCTCATACTAAAAATGTAGAGTTTAGAGAAAGTCATCGTCGTCTCTTACACGAAAAGATGATTCCATGACCAAAGTGATGGAAGAATGCTCGCCATGTAGACGAACCACTATATGCATATGTGTATGATAGGGACAGTGATATGGAAGTAGAAAAGCCATTAGAGAGCATAAGAATCGATAATATAGCCGAAGATTATAGCAAATTCGTTGAACAAGTAGTTGCATTAAAAGCAAAACATAATACGAATCTTACTGTCATTCGTTTCCAAACCTTTGTGCAGGAGTTTAACAAAGACGAAGGAGCAGCAAAAAAGTTGAAAGTCCTCCAAGTAGTTAACGAGTAATTCACGGTTAGAACAGCATATCATTGACTTAAGACAAGCAGCCCATATAATACTTTCCCTTATTGTAAATCGCGATTTGTATGAGCGAAAAGCCAAAAAGCATCATAGAAAAATACACCGAGAGTATACGTAAAGAGTACCTCAAATCAAAAGATATTATGCATATCTTAGATTTTTGCGATGGCCAGCAAGCAACACAATTAGAGACAGGTTATAAGGAGTTCATCCGCACACATGGCTGAGATATGGAGCGCGTATGGGACGCGGAGAAAAAAGAAGTGATGCGACCCGACAAAAACAAACCCACCTACGAAAGATCTGAGATCTCTCTTCATGACTATCTGTATCATTGCATGAAGGCTAAAAGGATTTTATATTTCAGAAAAGAGAAAATCCCCGTCATCTATAAGTTCAAAAAAAAGGACGATAATGGCAAAGATATGAATGTATACGAGACCAAAGAGCGTGAAATCTCATTGATCAGCCTTCTCCAAAAGATGTGCGGAGCACACTATCAAGGCACCAAAATCTATCCTACCCTCAAAAAAGAAGCTCTCTGGCTTGCTGCCAACGACCCGAGAGAGATATTACAGATCATGCATCTGGTTGCCGAGCACTCACGTTGGTTTTTTCACACAACAGAGGAAGTGAAAACGGTCTTTTCTGAGCGCCCGCGTCGTCTTCTCCTCAGAGGTGAGTATTTTCTCAGCATCTTAAAAAGATTTCCTTACCTGCTCAATACGAGTTCTGCAAAAGTAGAACAGGCTCTTACCTATCTCAAAGATTTCTGTACTAGTACGAATACAGCGCCCTACACGCTTTTACAGGAGAATCCGAACATTCTTAAAAACGCAGGCAAGCTACAAGATATGTCACTTTTTCTTACAGAAAAACTAGGCAACGATATTGGAAGTCATGTTCTTAAACACTATCCTGAAATCACTCACTCCAGCAGAGAAAGGGTACAAAAAACTATAAATCTTCTTACACAAAACGATCAACAATATCTTTTAACACTCTATCCGAGAATATTCTATTACAATCCCGACAACCTCGCACCGATTCTTAAAAAAATAAAAGCAGGAGATACATCAGTCTTTGATAAACGGGATAAGTATCACTGATATGAATCAGTCCTTGAGAAACAGCCCCGCGCCTGGATCAGCAACGACACAGGAGTGTTTCTTGTAGGAGGCAAAGCCTACTATCCGGAGTCACCTGATAGTATCAATAAGAAAGAATGTATATTAGATGCGCAGTACGTAGAAGAACTCCAGAAGCACGAAGAGTATATAGCAAGCGTCGTAAACAATAGATTTTTTAATGTTACAGCAGAACACCTACTGGAAGCGCTCATCGGAAAAGAAGGTGTGGATTATATGAAAGAGAACTATCCTCAGTTTGCGCGGCCCGACAAACGACTGCATAAGTACGCGATAGAGGGACCTGACAATCATGGAAAAGAAAAAAGGGATGACAAGTTTACCAACTTTGTGTTCTCAAAACTACCGCAACGAGAGACAAAGCTTGGTGCAAAGTATCCTTTCATCGACAGGGAGCGAGAGTCAGAGCCACTGCTTGTTTTTGAAATGACTCAAAAGCACTACAAGGACGATCCTCAACATATGGAAAGCGACTATGAGTTTCTCACCGATGCACGTACGCAAAAGATATTACACGATCTCGGAAAATTTGCAGTAGAAAGGGCAGAGATAGTCGTTTGATCTATAGAAATACTCAGGCTTAAAGATACCAATGAAGAGCTTTACAAGCAGCTCATGTACGTCTATAAACAAACGAAGAAAGAGATACAACGACAAAAAAAAGAAGATGAAATCAATAAAAAAGTAGCGAAGGAAAATAATATAATGCAGTCGAATAAGTTCGGAGTGTTTCATCCTTTACAAAGAGTCAGTAAGATCAAGGAACGATCGAAGATGGCTTTTCTCAGAAAAAACGAGAATACACACAGGATTATCTATGACATTATGGTAGTAGCTGAGTCGATCGCAACGTTCGATGTCACATTTGACAATGACTTTATACTCAAGGAGCTTCTCCTCGATATTGACGAATTCTTGATAGCACTCGAGAACGACTCAACCGTCTATGAGCATGAGTATCTGCTGAGCAAATTAGATTTCTACACAGAGAGAGAAAAAAAACTAGGCGATGATTTGCCGTTTTAAACAGACGATGCAGTAAGAATGTGAATCCTCCACGGCAAACAGCCGATCATCATACATGAAGAGTCTATCTTTGTGCCCGCGTGGCATCAAGGAGAAATTACTTTTGATCCGGATAGTTTTGAGGTGAGAAAGATCGATGAGCATGCAGTAAAGATGGATGGATATAAAGGACTCTATGTGAAAGATATTGCTCTCACGCTTGCGCATCATGAATTTCAAAGACTAAAGGATCAGCAACAAGCGACGCTACAGCTTCTCAGAAATGCACTCATAGATGAAAGTCTACCTGATATTGATTATTTCCCTTTTGGAAGATTTTCATCCAGGTTGTTATTATCTACTGATCTTACTCCTCATGCATGAAGGGCAACATGTATAAAACGAATAAGATGGCTTAGAGACAAAAAAGCGATTCCGTATCTAAGAGAGCTATTGCTGCATGGAAGTAATGAATATGGGTTTGATAGCTCGATGACACACCAGAAAGATGGAAAGTATCTGAAAAGTGAGGCAATTAAGGCTCTTGCCGCACTGTGAGCAAAAGAAGTAATTTTTGAATATCTGCTACAAAGCAAACTACCGCCACACAGATTGATCAAAGAGTGTCTCGCTGCTCTCCTTTGAATGAAACTATCTGATACTGATCTTCCGGCACTGGTTACATTATGCGAGCACCTTGAATGATCAGACACCGACGATATATTTTATGACGGTCAGTTTTTAAATAAACTCTATGGCAATCGATTTGCCATCGTAAAATGACGGGATCTTTATGGGGAGTTTACTGAGTATGATATTGATGATGCTCCACTTCAGCGATTGTTATGCAAAAATATTGCATACGTAAAATCTATACATGCCGTGAAAGTATTGGAAGATCTCTATGCTCATAGTGTATATAGTGAGTTTCAGCTCTGCTGTCTCTTTGCTATAAAGCACCGAATATTTCTCCATGAGCTTGATCTCCGCGATACTGGCTCTATGAGTATTCCTCCACTTGAATGGGAAAAGCTTAGAAAGATCTATCCAAACGTCGTGCTACGCTGATGATATTCAGCAAAACTTTCAGCCTGGACACATAACGCAGACCATAGTCGCAATGCGATACGTACAAAAAACCAGAAGAAAGAAATGGAACAACTCAAACAAAAAAACACTAAAAATGCAGAATACTTCAAAACATTACAACCCGGAGCGATTGTAAACCTTTTTATTCCATATAATTACGACGACAAAAAAGTAACAGGCACCGTTATAGAAAATGATGGTGAATTTATAATCCTGGAATCATGGTTTGATAATACGAAAAGGATCGGTAGAAGAAAATTTAGAGTAAAAGACGGAAGATCAAGCGGCCCTGCATATTTTGCAAGCGAGGATTATGACAAGAAGCCTGTATGGTACTACATGCTTACTCCTGAAGAAGTCGCGGCAGCAGAAAAGAAACCTGACAAGCGCACTATTCCAGAACGAGTAAATATACCTACGATCGGAGAAAAGCCAAGAACTCATGACGAGGATGGCGATCTCATTTTCTAATCTACACCTCCACTATCAACTGCTTCTCCCCGTCTACTTTGCCTCGGATTTGAATTTTTGAAACGTCTATCTGTATTCATGTTCATTCAGGCAATCCTTCACAGGTCTCTTGCCAAGCAATCCCAATACGATCGAGACACAAGACAAACCATCGAAATGAATTCCATGAGTTTTCAATCTCCAATAAGGTCACATGTGGTGACTTTTCCTTCGCCATAACAAAAGGGATCTCTATTCATTTTTCAATTTCCAGATGTGGAATCGGTGTGCCAGTCACGTTACTTCTCCATGCATTCATTTTGACGAGATCCAATCTAGAACCAGGACGCTTCTTACGAAAGATCTCTGAGACATAAGCACTCATATCTTCTACCTTTCCCTTATAATCAAGAGTAAGATGATAATTTGGCAGTTTCATCATAGGCTTATTTTCTTCAGGGATCTCATTCATCATATCTATAATTTTCTGAGAAATTACACTCAAAATCTTCGCAGACTCTGGCGTCACCGCATAGCAGGCATATACTCATTCTATCGTCTTTCCTTCAAGCTCTTTCATGGGAGATATTATATCATTCTCGAGCCGGATGTCCACATCAAGCTACGATAAAGAAAACCCTGCTTGCACAGGGTTTTCATGAGTTTTTACATGGGATGAATAATGTTGAAAATGTTTTAGAGTTCGTCGGTGTCTGTTTTGTCTGCAATTTTTTCAGCTTTGTCATGGATAGCATCAGCTGTATCCTCTACAGCATCTTTTGCTTTATCCGCGGCTTCATCGATATTATCTTTTGCGTCATCTACTAAGTTCATGGTTTATACAATTAGAATATAAAAGATCTGTTTTCTCAGGAGCAAGAGAAAGATATGCTCCCTACTTACCGAGGATCGCCGCGCCGATAGATACATCAGGGCCGCCCGTTTCATCAGGTGTGGTATGCATATCCACCGCTCCGACTATCGTCTCCTGGAATTTCTGTTCCGCCTCTGCAAGATCTAGCTGTTTTTGTTTTATTATCTCCAGTTGTTTTTGTTCTTCTTCGATCCTTACTTTAGCGTCATCTATAAAATTCATAAGCATAGGGGTTACGATATAAAAAATATATCGCTTATACATACTAAACGCGCCGCGCCGAGTTATGTGACATACCGGGTATTAGACTTTTGTCACCTTATCCACGCCGAAGACCATATTCACCAGTGCAAGCACGATAGCAAATACTGCTGTTGCGAGAAATCCTCCAGTATCAAAGCCGTCAACGAGACTACTTACAAGCATGATCATCAGCACGGTAATGATAAATGACACAAGTCCGAGTGTCAGAATATTCACCGGCAAAGTAAGCAGACGTAAAAGCGAACCAAGTAAACCGTTAACTACTGCGAGTACGATAGCTACGATGACTGCCGTCCAAAAACTATCAATTTGCACTCCCGGTACGATGTATGCCGCAATCACAATTGCGATGGCACTCACTAAAATTCCTAAAATGATTCTCATGGCAGTATTGGTTATGATATAAATGTGGTGGGTACGTAACCCAATAGTAAAAAAAATCAAGTCGAAGTGACTATCCAGAAAAGAGAACATAGGTGAAGCCTATGATTTATACAGTTGGAATATAACAAAAATTCCAAAAAATAATGCTGTTATTTTTCACGTTTATACTTTCCTCCACCCAAATTCTTTCATATCTACGAGATCATTGATCACCGGAATGTGTTCTTTTTCAAGCAACATTTTATGTCTCAGTCCTCTTTCGCCAAGTTTCATGGTCGGCAGATATCACTGCATGTTGATCACACGTCGCCACGGATAACGGATCTGTTCCTCAGAACTCATTCAGCTGAGAATCTTTCCGACCATCCGTCCTGATGTTTTCATACCGTAATGGATATCCAACAGCTCAGCGACGTGTCCATAGGTGGTCACACGTCCATACGGGATCCACGTCATGATCTCCATGATTTCAGCTTTCATGAAACAGTAGTAATGCGATAAATAAGAATCAGGATGTTCGTTAAAGAATATTATAATTTGTTCATTTCTTTTTCTTTATTTTCTTCGTCTGGTCCCGTTCCTTGCTCATCTGCTTCTTTCTGTATGCGTTGGCAAATCTGTGCGCCTCATCACGAAGCTGCGTCAGCAATCTATCCGCATCGTCGTAGCAGAGCTCTTTTTCAGTGATGCGGAAGTTGGCGTCAAACGAATAGATTTTCTCCTTCGCTCACTTGTTCTTGCCGCTCCTCTCTCTCGCTTCTCCTTTTCCTAGGGAGACGAACTGTACTTTTTGGCAGATCTCACGAAAATCCTCTGACGACTCATAGAGCGATTTGACAATTCATAGTTGACCTTTTCCTCAGTCGATCACGAACAGGTCAGGCAAAAAATCGTCCTCGCATTTTTTCCCTAAGCCAAATCTTCTGGTGAGCACTTCGGCGAGCGACGAGTAGTCATCGGACTGATTGAACGTTGTCATATCCTGCTCCTCCTCTACTGTTTCGACACGTTTCTTCTTGCCCGTAGTTTTCATCGTTCACTTGATCTTATATCTTCTATATCATTTCTTATTCGGCAAACCCTCTTTCATCGCACTCAGCCCGCCACTCACCCGTCAGCCGGAAAGATGCGAGATATCCAGACACTCGATCGCATACGGGAACTTTTCAAACCCATATCTCGTGTGCAGTGTCTTGAGCAGCTCATTCATCAGATTGTCCTTTTCAAACGCACTCGTCAGCACATACGCATCGATACTCCTCTCCAGCAACGCGATGATCTCATGCAAGGCCTCATTCAATACACGTTTATCAGTCTCCACACCGATCAACACAACATTTTCTCAAAGATTTTCATCACATGTTACAATATCCTCACACGGCGTCAACTTCCCTTCTGCAAAGTAACTCCACGCAAAATCTCCAACCTCACGATTGAACGCATTGGCCAATGAGGAAACATCACCATCATTTTGATGCTGCTTATAACGGATGATATCAATAATCTTTCATTCAAAAAGTTTTACCATACAACACACTCGCCACTCACCGATCATCTTGATCTCCACGATATTTCCTGTCACCGGACGAGAGAGAACTACATTCTGCTTCTCGGTGAGCATATCCACTTTGCCGTACATGTCTCTGATCTGCGCCGCATATTCAAAATGTTCCTTGCGAACCGCATCCTCAAGGCGTTCCATGATATACTCCTTTAATGTTTTTGTTCTGCCGGTAAAGAAGTCAGTAAGCAATGAGATGATTCTTTTGTATTGCTCTTTCGAACTTATGTAATCATGTTTCGGCACGAATCAGATTCTTTTTGCCTCGCTTAAATATTTGTTGTCTCCTGAAGTTTGCACCGTCGGCTCTATATTTTTAATATCGAGTCCGCCGTCTTCTTTACGAATCATCTTATTCGGATTGATAATTTTTAGTTTCTCCTCTACGGTCTTCATCTTCGCGTAGACGCATCGTCACTCGCACAGCCCGAAGAAATAATCAGAGCACAGTTGTCACTGGTTGAACTGCATCTTCTTACAGCCTCTGAACTGAAATAGTTGACGAAAAAAATGCAGCATCTCGCGAAGCGATCTGGTGTTGTTTTTAGGCCCAACGTAGGTTGAACCATCATTGTCACGGAATCTCGTAAGAAATATTTGTGGATAGTCTTCATTAGTTATTTTTATATATGCATAACTGTTGTCGGCTTTTAACAGGTTATTGTAAGGCGGAATATGCTTCTTGATCAGGTTGTCCTCGAGAAACAAAGCCTCACTCTCGGTCGTCACGATATGAAACTCAACCTTGATAGCGTTCTGCAGCATATCCTGCTTCCGCACTGATCATTTCTGAAAGTACTGCGCCAGTCTATTTTTGAGATTTTTCGCTTTTCAGATATAGAGAATCTTCCCACGCCCGTCAGAAAAAATATACACGCCTGGTTTCGTCGGAATATTGGTGAGATCGGATAAACGTAATGCCATGGTTATTATATACGGATATTAACGCCAAAAACTATAAAAAAATCTACTGGCAGTATAAAACCAGTAGATAATGTGGGAGGCGCAGACCATATGCATTATACAGCGTGCACCTCAGCTTCAGCAAAAAATTTGCGGTTAAGTGGCTCCATCCATACTGCTTCGTTTATATAGAAGATAGTAATACGGGGCACAAGTAACTCACTACCTAAAGTTCTGACTTTGAGGTAACCGGGAAGATCGCTCTTCTCTACTTCGAATTGTACTTTCGAATGTATAAATTTATCGGTCAAATTTTCTATTGTAGCGTTTGATCCTGGCTGCAGATACGCAGCAGGAATGCTGGCTTTAGTTTCATACCTATCACCAGTTGCAGGTAGATTGTTCATCGTCCTTTGTTTTTAGTGTGGCACAATAGTAAAGATTTGACATTTTATTACAACCTTATCGTTTAAGATGGTTTTCTCAGGCCATTTCCCTATAGTATAGGTCGTTTATCATATGAGGAAATAGTAGTTTGATGAAAATACGGGACTTACTGGCAGATCAGAAATATCAGCAGAAAAAGGTGTTGGAGAAGATACTTTGTCACCATACCGCCTGGACCAAAGAAGAGCTAGTGAGGAGATACGACGATGAAATCAGCGCTGAGATAGTAGGAAAAATCCAG
The DNA here is from genome assembly GCA_017992195.1 of Patescibacteria group bacterium. Lineage (GTDB taxonomy): Bacteria > Patescibacteriota > Gracilibacteria > Absconditabacterales > Absconditicoccaceae > JAGOPC01. The sequence goes on along the minus strand of JAGOPC010000008.1, from coordinate 728 downwards.
CGTGATTATGATCTGTATGTGAAAGAAGATAAACCGTTGGAGTACATTTTTTGATATGTAGAATTTTTTCAAAGAAAATTTAAGATCGATGGGCGTTCGTTGATTCCGCGTCCCGAGACCGAATATATGATCGAAGCGGTGAATGAGCATGTAGCTGCTGAGGCCGCGACAAATAATGGGAAACAGAAGGTGTTGCTTGATGTCGGCACGTGAACTGGCGTACTAGGTTTGTCGGTGTTGATAGAGAATCCGACCTTTTTTGATCGTGCGTATCTGACTGAGTATTATGAAGATACGTTGTCGCTGGCGGTGGAAAACTATGAGCAGCATAAGAACGAACTTGGAGAGAAGACGAAGATCCAGCTCGTGCATTCGAATCTTATTCAGTTCCTCGGTGAGCAACATATTGTGACGAGCGCTGATCAGCCACAGAGCATTGATTATACCCTAGTAGCCAATCTGCCCTACATCCCTGATGAGGTGTTCGACACTCAGACCGAGGATAATGTGAGAAAGTGGGAGCCTCGTCCTGCGTTTGTATGAGGATTTGATGGATTGGATTTTTATAGAGAGATGTTTGCCCAAATTTTTGAGTACCAAAAAACATCGCCGCAGCAACGGACGATGTTCTTAGAGATGATGACCCGACAGGTCGAGATCTTACGCAAAGAGTTTGGAGACACGATCGCGTTTGAGGAGATCAAGACGTTTCACTTTAATATTAGGAT
>JAGOPC010000001.1 GCA_017992195.1 Patescibacteria group bacterium | reverse complement strand
CGACGATAAACTTACTTTCTCTGAGAAGATTAATGATCTTTGTCGCAAGATAGATGTGAGGGTTAAGAATTCCTTTATTTAAGAGTTGAAGTTCGTCCTCCTGGAAGGTATTAAGATTAATTTCAAACGAAATATTGTTTTGCAACGGATCAAAGTTCTTGATATCTATCTCAAGACTTGGGAAGTCGCTGTTTTCAAGCTTCGCATCGAGATAACTCATCAGGATCGGGAAGATTCTCTTTTCGATAGACGCCTTCGTATCTACGTACGTATAGTAGTTTGCGAAGTCGTTGCCCTGCGGCATAGCACAGTTGTCTGCATTAACATATGGATTGAAGTAACATGTCGTGAGATAATTTTGAATATCCTTCTCACCTCTACTCTTATAGACATCGATAAGCGCCGCAACTTGCTCAGGACTGAGTGAGACAAAGCTGCTGAACTGCTGAAGGAATGTGTCAAGATTACTGAAGAAGGTCATCGCTGTCGAAAATCTGATCGCCTCTACAGCCACGAGAGATTTCTGTAGCGAGTTATCAACGAATGTTGATGCCGCAAAGACCTGCACGTCCTTAGGAAAGAATCCGTAACTTCCGATATCTTGCTTGATCTCATCAAGTCTCGTATATTGTGTTGTAGTGCTGCTGATGAGTTGGGAAACTGTTTTTGTAAGCACCTCTTTTTTGACGATATAATCAAGTGATGCGTCAGTGATCATGGTATTGAGATTTTGCTGAGCCATCTTGGTTGTGAGACTTTCAACGCCATACTTATTAGGAGTTCTCCCCATCAGCTTGCTGATAGACAAATAGGTCTTATGGATCGATGGCATATAGTAGGAAATAGTATTTCCTACGGGCTGTCCCTGCATGAAACGCATGTATTGCTGGAAAATATATCCGAATGCCAGAAGCACAGCAAAGACGAGGAAAAACATGATCGCCTTGGTGAGTTTATTGAAAAACGTTCTTTCAAACATAGCCTCTTCCATGGCCTTGTCCTTTTTGTTCGAACCTTTTGCCACGTTGAAATCTATCCTCGCCGACTCTTGGCTTTTTGTCGTCGCAAACGAATCTACGGTTGCTTCCAAACCTGAAAGATCAAGCGGCGCTGACGACTGCTTCGCTTTTGGGTCGACAGGTCCGTCTGCTGATTTCGCCTGGGCCGCCGCCCCATCTGAGTTCGCAAGAAGTGCGCTTGACGATCTTGCGTCCGGAGCCATAGCAGAAAGGTTATCGAGAAGATCTCCTCCGCTACCGTCTACAGGATTTTGGTTTGTGTTTTGTGCATTTTCAGGCATTCTGATGTAACTCAGCATATAAAGATTACAAACTTAATAATACCGAGCTCTTTGCAATTCCACAAATTTTACCCGTCCCTCCGCAGTTCGATCCGGTTTTCCGCTAGACAAATTCTATAAAATATTCCTAATAAATAAAAAAGAGGATTATTCCTCTTTCGTTTTCAACGCTCTCTTGATATCCCCGACCCTATATCATTTTTGGGAGATCTTCGTAACGATATCGAAGCCATCAAGCCCTTTTTTCTTCAGTTTCTCCACCTCTTTCTTGATGCGCTCGATGATCCCCTCGTCAATTTCGCTCTCCAGTTCGCCGAATATCTTCTCTACAAGTTTCTTATCGACCCCCTTCTGCAGCAATTTTTGCTTTACCAGATAGGGCGGCTTTCCCTTTTTCACCGACTCCGACTGAAAATATAAGCGGGTAAACTGTTTGTCATCAACCCGATTCATTTTTTTGAGCCACGCCATCGTCTCATCCACCTCATCCTCATCGTAATGCTTCGTCAAAAGCTTCACCTTAAGCTCCTGCTCGGTTTTCGGGTAGTGATGAATATATTTGAGTGCATAATCTTTACAGCTTGCCATAACTCACGAAAAATCGATAAAGTGATACAACGCCGAAACGCTTCCGCGCTTGCTCGTTTAGTCAATGCTATGATACATATTTACGTTCCTTTTTCCACCAAGAAAACAACTATTGCAGCAGCAGCGAATGGACAAACACAATACATCCCACGATACCAGACACCACCACTACAACTAACGTCGCGCCTGCGGCGATATCTTTCACCACACCGATGCGCTCATGGTAGCCATCGTGAATATGGTTACAGAGATGTTCGACACTTGTGTTAATAAGCTCTACCGAGTGACACGCTGCGTTACATATGAGAATCAGCGCTATATCAAGATAGGAAACCGGCAAGATGATACACAAAACAAGCGTAACTACAGAAACTACCGCCATGATCTTAAGGTTTCTTTGCTCGCGATATGCTTTCTTTATACCAACGAGGGCATATTTGCACGACTTCATAAATTTCTTCATGTGATATTCGGGCATATAAATTCTTGTTTTAAGTATATTCCTCTTAGCGGGAAAGTCAATTTTACGAATAGAATTGTTTTAGAAGTGTGGTTTTTTATACTCTCCCTATGCACGATAACTACAAACAGCTTATAGAGAAACTCCTGCCGGACGCTACGGAACGTGAAGCGTTTTTTTCTTGTTATCGTGAATTTCTGCCAAAGAGTATCAAGATCATCGAACATGCGATCAGCGTGGAGGCATTTACTGAGTATACGAAATGAGAAGGCCGGACGCTTACGCCTCCGCCATTCACTAGAGACAATGACAGTCGGTACATCAGCAGATCCAATGACTCGCTTGCATTGGGTAAACATTGGCTGCATACTGCGGGGTTTTTCTACATCCAGGAGGTCGCAGCATCGCTTGCTGTAGGTAGTCTTAATGTGCAGGCCTGAGATACAATTCTCGACATGTGCGCCGCTCCTGGCGGAAAGTCGACACAGATAGCCGATAAACTTCTTACGTCACATATCCCACATACGAACGATATAAGTCATCCTTGACTGGTCGTCAGCAATGAGGTCAGCTGATCGAGAATCATAGCTCTGCAAAGTAATCTCAATAGGACAGGCTGTTATAACACAGCCATCACGCAATTGGACGGAATAGAGTTTTGAAATCTGTTGCCTGATTTTTTTGATAAGGTGTTGCTTGATGCCCCATGTTCGGGAGAGTGAACGTGATTTAAATCTGACGCCGCAACAAGATGGCGGAGAGAAGAAGATGTACAAAAGATAGCGAGACTCCAATACTTGCTTCTGGTCTCAGCGATAAACACATGTAAGCCATGAGGAACGATCGTCTATGCAACCTGTACACTCAATCCGCGAGAGAACGAATGAGTGATCACGAAAGTACTACAAGAATATGGCGGCGCCATAGAGCTTGAACCGGTTGAAATTACCAGCAAATCAGCAGGACTAACACAATGGGACAATGAGGGGCTATTGAGCAGATCCGACGCTGAAAAAGTCGCGCGCTTCTGGCCTCATCGTCAGCATACGGGCTGATTTTTCATCGCAAAGATCAGAAAGCTTTCATCTCATGAAAGCAGCACAACCGATACAAATACAACAGGGAAAAATCAGCACAGAAAAAAACTAAAAAAAGATTCCCAGAGAACAAATAATTTTGACATCTCCGACAACTTACAAAAAAAGATCGCAAAGATGTTGCTTGAGGACTATGGAATCAGTGTCGATCCAGCAAAACATTTCTTTGCATCAACAAGCAAGCAGGTGTACTTAGTATCTCCACACTATATGAGCATTCATGAACTCCTCTACGTTGAAAAGATCGGTGTGCCGGTACTAAAGCGACACAATGATACGGAGCTACATCCGCTCCATGGATTGGGTACGATGCTGGGTAGTTTAGCAAACAAGAATACTATTCAGCTCACGGCAAAAGAGTGTCAGAGATATAGCGACGGATATGACCTTGATACAGATGCTACGATCACGACAAAAAATAAGTATGCAATATTAAAACGAGAAAGATATGGGTTTTCTGTCGGAAAAGTTGTGTGAAATACTATCAAGAATAAATTTCTCAACTAATAATTTTCAATTTTATATTTTTACTTTTTAATTATTTACCTTTCTTCTCTGCTCTTATCGAACTCCACACTGAAAGAACGATCAACACTGCTCCGATAAGTCATGTAACGACCTCAGAAACATGATGAATAGCACTGATATACATCATGACAGCAAGTGCGATGATCGCATAAAATGCGCCATGCTCAAGATAACGATACTGAGAGATCGTTCACTTTTCGTACAAATATATGGTGATACTACGCACGAAATATGCTCCAATACCAAGACCAAGAGCAATCACAAAAATGTTTTGAGAAAGCGCGAACGCTCATATCACACCATCGAGTGAGAACGAAGCATCAAGAAGCTCTAAATACAAGAAGGAAACAAGCCCCGATTTGACGACAGCATTAGTTGTTGATTCTCATGATATTCCTATCATAGAGCTTAACCCATTGACTATAATATAGGTGACCACTCCTCGCACTCCGCTTATGAAGAACTGATGAGCCGATCATGCAGGAAGCAGGTAACTGAAAAGCTCCAGCATAATAAGCACACACGCGGCTTCTACCGCCTCTATTTTTCCAAGCTTCGTCAAGCTTTTTTCAAGACGACGCAGCCGATGATGCTCTTTTTCCTTATTGAGAAAAAATGCAAGTCCGACCATCATAAGGAACGCTCCGCCAAATCACGCAATAGCCACATGCGACGAAGCTAGTATCTCACCATAGCGAGCATGATCATTCAGCACCAGAGAGACTGCCTCCCACGGAGAGATATTTCCAAAAATAGCCACGATAAGTACGGGGAAAATAATTCTCATACCCACCACTGCTATAAGAATTCCTCGTGTAAGAAACCTTTTTCTTCGCACAGGAGTCATTGTTTTAAGCGTCGAAACATTGACAACAGCGTTATCAAACGAAAGAGATATTTCTAATATTCACAACACAAAAACAATAAATAATGTTGCCCATCACGTCATCCAACCATCCTGCATGAATCCGAGCACAAATGCCGTTACCAAGCAGATAGCGGAAAAGTATAAGCTACCGCGGAAGTATTTCATTATTAATAATTAGTTTTAATATTAAATGTCGTTTGAAGATCATAGAAAATATCTTTGAACGTTTTGATATCAATCTTCGTTATCCGCGCCGGCGCGTAAAGATAGGTAGAAAGGAAAATTCTTATGTAGGGATTGATCTGTTGATCATTTTCAGCCCAGGCATAGACAGGATCTTTTGCTGGGTAGATCTGGAGATTTCGCTTACCGACAGTAATGTCGCTGCCGAAAAGATTTACCCGCCCGTCCTCTGCGTCTGCCGGAAGATGATAGCCACTGTAGATAGCATCGTTGACTCCCGTACCGTGACAGAGAAATCATTTTTCATAGTCGCACGCTCGTGCATCGATCTGTCCATCATACATGTGCTGATTTTCAGGATCAGTAGCATCAAAGGTGTGTTTGACACCGGCGTCGAATCCTCTGAGTTGTAACATCTGCACGATATAAAGCCTATCGTATGGATCGAACGTACCGTTACCATCGCTATCAACCTCCTGCACGAGTTTTCTTCTCAGGAACAGTCTCGATTTTTTATCTTTCGAGATCAGATAGAGCTCGGGAATATTTTCATTGTCAGGGATCGCAACCGGCCCCTTTCCCAGATCAGTATCGTCATCATCGCCTATCGTTGAAGGAGACTCATCCGCATTATCTTTTACATCGATGAACTGCTGCCTGTACTCACCAAATGACTGTGGCTCACTGATGGCCATACAGCCATCGCCCGTCAGCACATCTCAGACATTACTTACGTATGAGTAATTAGCATCGTCTATGTATGCCGCCACACTCGAGCAGTTGTAGAGCAAATGCCGGCCTGTATCGGTCACAGTCGCTCACCGAGAGGACAGGGTTGTCGTCGGATTCATGTTACCATAGCCATCAAACAGAGAACAATATCAGGTGGTTCACTGATTCCAGCCTGTCATCAGCCCGGCCGCCGAACACCCATACATCCTCCTGTTGAAATACTCTTCATAGTCGATGGTGTAGTCTTTAAGAAGAATATTCATCTTCTCAAGCATCGTATAGGTCGTGCTAAGAAGATAATTTCTCGCATCAAATTCTCTTTTCACATTGATCATCCTTACATAGATGGTCATGACTGCCGAAAAAAGAATACCAAAAACAACTAGTGCTAGTACCATCTCAGCTATCGTAAACGCTTTCTTTTTCATATCCACTTATGCGCAATCGCTCTTGTAATTGCAAGCAAATTTTACTATAAGTAGGGCATATTTAGCACTTTTCGCGCGACATATGACACTCATACCTACAATTATCGACAAGACTCCTCAGGGAGAAAGAGCATATGATATTTTCTCTCGTCTGCTTGAGGACAGAATTATTTTTGTCTGCGAGCCTATTACCGACGGGCTTTCAAGTACTGTCATCGCACAGCTCCTCTACCTTGAAAAAAAAGATCCGGATAAAGATATCATCATGTATATCAACTCACCTGGTGGAAGCATCACCGCAGGTATGGCTATCTACGATACTATGCAATTCATCAACTGCGACGTACAAACCGTCTGTGTTGGTATGGCTGCAAGTATGGGGAGTCTCCTCCTTATGGCCGGAGCGCCATGAAAGAGAGCTATCTTGCCAAACGGCGAAGTTCTCATCCACCAGCCACTCATCCAGGGAGGTGTCGGCGGACAGGCAACTGAGATCGAACTCATCGCGAAGCAGATGACTAAGACGAAAGAAAGACTTAATTATATTATCGCTAAACACACCGGACAACCTTTCGAAAAAGTTGTGAAAGATACCGACAGAGATTATCGGATGGTGGCCGAAGAAGCCCTTGAATACGGCATCATCGACAAGATTATCACCGAAAGACCAAAAGCGAAGAAGAAAGCTGCGTAGATGATACTAAAAAAACTCCCAGCATTATTAGGGAGTTTTTCTTTTTGGTAATTAATAATTAGTCATTAAGTTCCTCTCTACTCTTCTTGATCAACATCGGATAGTGAACTACGAACAGGATCAAAGCGAGCGTTCCCCATACAAGACCACCGATCACATTTTGCTTCATCGTATAGTTTCTTTGGACGATCAGAGACTCTCTTGTCTCTGTCTCACACTTCGCGATCTGCTCATCAGTCGGAGGCACAGGTTGCTCATTTGGCTTCACAGTCGAATAATTTGGCTGCTTGCACACATCAAGCGTATATCTGCCCTGCCCCGCAATATACTCTTCATCAGAGATCACTGCAGCCTGCACACCATTATAAATACCAACACCATAACCAACTGCCAATCCTATCACTCCAACAAGCGACACAACAGTCAGGTAAAACTTAAGTAACGTAAATCTATTTTTCATGATCAGCGCAAGAAAAAGAATAAAAACAATAAACCCGATTATTCGTCCGATATAACTTATTGTAACCATACCTCCACTCTACAAATTATATTTCAAATAACAACCTCTTCATCTCATGTTTCCCAACCATACTTACCCTTTTATCCAAACAATCCCATCTGCCCGCGCACTTTTTCTATCACATGTTTCTCCTTCACCGGCATGGCAATAATAGGTTGTTTCTCAGCAGCACTACGCGCCAGTTTATCCACCTTATTGTTAATCTCATCCTGCGCGTGCCCTTTCACCCGATGTCGCTGCAATGTGAAACTTGGCAACAGCACATACATCTCCTCTCGAAGATCCCTGTTTGCGACTGGCTTTTTATTCATCAGTCTTCGTCCTCTCTGCACCCATCCCTTCAACCTTTCCACGCCATCTTTTACATATTTACTATCCACATAGAAGTGAATATTGTCCTTCGGCGCATTCTTAATAAGAAAATATTTGAGCACTTCGATCACCGCCAAAAGCTCCATCCTATTATTAGTCGTCAACGGTTCACCACCTGAAAGCGCTTTCTTTTTTCCATCAACCATAATTATCGCTCCCCGACCACCTTGCCCCGGATTTCCCAAACTACTTCCATCTGTATAGACTTTGATTTCCATTTCTTATATATATACATATACCAATAATTAACAACTCATAGATCATAACTCAAAGATATTCTCGTATGAATTACATCATTGCAATTTTGATTAATCTCCTCGCTTTAAATTTTCGGCTCTGGCTCTTCCAGAACATGTTTCACCGAAAGCGCAACAAGTGGGTCATATTCATTCTCGTAGCTGTAATGTGAGGGATTAGTAGCCTCGGAATGCTCTTGTATCCTACGATCCTGGACTATAGTAATTTTTGATGATTTAGTTTTCGTTCTCTTTCACGACAAGCGATCACGCTTCTCGTCTGTTACGTCGGAGCTATCGGTCTGCTGCTCGCGTTCTTCGGTAGAAAGATTTCGCTCTGACATAAGTTATTTGTGCGAAGTATCGTCTTCATCGCGCTCGCAGCCTGTGTCGTCGCCGGCGTTATCACGCTTCCTGTCTGAGCGTTGCTCTACTTCCTCTGTATCGCCGGCGCCGAAGAGTTCCTCAAACTCAGCGTTGGACAAAGCTTTTTTGCTCAATACAAACTCAGTCCCAAAGACCTCCTCCTCTTCGCGATCCTTTCGGCAGTCTGATTTGCCCTTATTGAAAATATCGTCTACCTATTCCGCGATCCTTCTATCGGCTTAGCGATCTCCAGAAATCTTACCACCGTCATTATGCACATCATATTCACCGGCACGATCGCCTATCTGATCATGAAACGTGGCGAAAAAAGCGCCATCCGATATTTCCTGGCGTTCCTCATCTGAATGGGATTACACCGAGCATATAATGCCTTTATAAGCTACCAAAACCCAATCATCACCGCGGTTTTAATAGTTATTGGTTATTTTGTATTAAGTTATTTTTTGTACAAGTCTGATAGATTGTATTTGAAGAAATAAAAAAATCAGTCGGAAACCCAACTGACGTACTCGTGAACATCTTCCTCAACAACTTACACCGATCTCTGAATCACCCAAGTTGTCAAAAAAATGGATCAATGGCCAACCAGCGTGAGGAGCTATGAGGTTGTATATCATGGCAAATATCCATGCGGCAGTGGCAAGAAGTACGTATATTCCTACCGCCACAAGGAATATATTACCGATACGATTCAATAACCTGCCATAGTTTTCATTTACTTCTACTGGCGCATACATGATCTTCCAGTGTCCTTCCATAAGTAATACTCCCTTACTATCCTTGGCTTGTAAGAGCCATTTCACTCGAACCTTATTATTTTTGAGAATGGACTCCTCTAAGGTATAAGTGTAAGTAAATCGAGTACCTATGTTGCATGGAGCAAAATAACGTATGTTATCATAGCCCAGAGCAATGATCTCGGTGGGAGCTGTTATGCCAAAGATTTTAAACACCTGCGCTTCACAGTCGGCAAGCATTGAGACTCCATGACGAGCCAGTCCTCCTAAATGTGACTTATAGCGCTTAGCGCCAAAGTAATTGATGTGCATCGGATTGAGATCACCTGTAGTTATCCCAAAGAGCAATGTCCACCAATATCTTGCGCGCTTCTGTTTAAGGGTATAGACGGCACCTATCTCCAGCTTTGATACATCCTCATAGGTATCGAACATTATGTCAGGAGGCTTAGCCACCTTAATCATAACGGCGATAATGAGGGCAAAGATCAGAAGAATAGCAATAAACGGGATGTACTGAGATATGTGTTCCATATAGTCCAAGTTTTTTTGTTAGACGCTCATTATATCTACCAAACAGAGTATGTCAATTGCTTTTGTGGTCAGCATTACAGAGACGATCTTATTGATTTAATCTAACGCTTCACTAAAATTTTCGTACATCAAAAGCGAAGCCCCGTATGAGCATAATGGCACAACAAAATGAAATGCAAAAGGAACTGAGCTTTGTAATGCTCTGGCTCCAAAAAATATCTAAAGGCGATACTGCCTTTAAAAAGTACATAGTAAAGATCCTCGAAGAGACCAAAGGATTTCTGAAAGGTAATCTCAACTACTACACTATTGATCGCGGTTATTTCCACACCATTGTCTTTCTCATTGAGATTACTAAATGGGACGACGATTTAAAGAAATGGATAATGGAATTTGATGAAGAGAAAGCTACTGCTGAAGAATACAAAGCGCTTCACGCCAGTATGGAAGCATATCAACAACATCTGACCGTAGCCCAATTACATTTTGCAGCCTGATCCCCATTATGTATGGGATCAGTTTTTTATATACCAAAAAACCTGCATTTCAGCAGGTTCTTGTAAAGTAATTTCTATCTCTTAGTGAGAAGCATCTGTACTATCTAAAGTACTGTGAATTGCCCGATTGAGATGACCATATATTTTCTGCGCCTCCTTAGCGTTTCAAAGAATTTGTTCATGACCATTAGGATATAGAAGTTTCTCTACCCTTCCACACACTACATAGTATGTTACTGTTTTTTGACCGTTAAGATTCTCAGAGATGAACACACCCGCAAGAGAGTTTGGGTCTTTTGTAATCGTAAATGTTTCATTTGTAAGTTCATTCTTTTCTCATTGTATAGCGATTCCCTTACTGTAGTCATTTCAGGGCAAAGTCATAATTCTCTGAAAGGAAGAGTCAAATTTATTCTTTGTTTTTATAAGTGCTATCTTGTCCTCTTCCGTTCATGAATACTGCCCTTCGGGACTGAGATTGTCACATGATTGCAGCGAACCTGACAACGCAAGTACTGTACCAGCCACAAGAATAGGCTTTTTTGCTGTAGAAATAACCTTTTCACCTGCCTTTTTGATACTTTGCATAATATTCATAGTGGTGGCACGAAGGATAAATAAATATATATCTATATTATAAAGATAATAAAATACTTGTCAAATGATCTGTGTTTTTTGTATACAGAAAAAACCTGCCAGTTGATAGCAGGTCTTATCCATTCCAAAGTTGGAAATGAACATTCAGCAATAGTATAGCAAAGAGGTAAGCCAGAATCGGCATTATGTCGTAGAATGATTCTACTCGTTGGTAATGATAATTTTTTTGAATGGTTATATCTCCATTGTTCTGTTAGGATAGTGGTCCATCCCCACGTTCCCGTAGGGATACCTTGTTACGACTTTACCCCAGTCATCGATTCCCTTTTCAACCCGCAGAGCGGATCTTCAAAGAGCCTCAACTCCCATGGTATGACGGGCGGTGAGTGCAAGGAACAGGGACATATTCACGGCAGCATGGCTGATCTGCCATTACTAGCAATTCCAACTTCATGTAGTCGAGTTGCAGACTACAATCCGAACTGAGGGGTGATTTGGAGTTTTGCTCTACCTCGCGGCTTAGCTTCTCATTGTGCACCCCATTGTATGATCTATGACGCCCTAAGCATAAGGGGCATGAGGATCTGACGTCATCCTCTCCTTCCTCCTGGTTGCCCAGGCAGTTTCTCTAGACACTGTAACTAGAGATGAGGGTTGCGCTCGTTTCTAGACTTAACTAGATACCTTGCGGCACGAGCTGACGACGACCATGCACCACCTGTGTACCCCGTGTATTGCTACACTAACTAGCTTTCACTAATGACAAAGTACATGTCAAACTTAGGTAAGGTTCTTGGCTTATTATCCAATTAATCTAGATCATCCACTGCTTGTGTGTTCCCCCGCCTATTCCTTTGAGTTTCGGTCTTGCGACTATACTACCCAGGCGACTCGCTTAACCCGTTAGGTTACAGTACCCATCCCCGAAGGGATCAGACACTTAGCGAGCATAGTTTACAGTTTGGACTACCGGGGTATCTAATCCCGTTTGCTACCCAAACTTTCGTCTCTCATTGTCAAGATATTCATAGTGAGCTGCTTTCGCTTTTGGCATTCCTTCCGATATCAACGAATTTCACCTCTCCACCGGAAATTCTACTCACCCCTGAAGACTTCCAGACTCGTAGTATCCACCCCCTTTCCTTGGTTAAGCCAAGGTATTTGAAAGTAGACTTTCGAGACCAACTACAGACTCTTTACGCCCAGTAATTCCGGATAACGCTTGGGACCTACGTATTACCGCGGCTGCTGGCACGTAGTTAGCCGTCCCTTATTCGTGGGGTACCGTCATTCGTCTTCCCCCAAAAAAGAAGTTTACACACCGTAATGCTTCATCCTTCACGCAGAATCGCTGGTTCAGGCTTTCGCCCATTGACCAATATTCCCCACTGCTGCCCCCCGTAGGGGTATGGACCGTGTCTCAGTTCCATTGCGGCCGGACATCCTCTCAGACCGGCTACCCGTCATAGGCTTGGTGGGCTATTACTCCGCCAACTACCTGGTAGGCCGCACCCCCCTCTTAGAGCAATAAATTATTTCCTGTAAGTATTTTCATTTCTTACAGCGTATCGGGAGTTAGCTACATCTCTGTAGTTGTTCCCGTCTCCAAGGCAGGTTAAGTACGTGTTACTCGCCCGTTTGCCACTAATTTCATCCGGTATTGCTACCAAAAGAAATCCGTTTGACTTGCATGTGTTAGGCGTTCTGCTAGCGTTCATCCTGAGCCAGGATCAAACTCTTCATAAAAAGATCCTGACTTACTCTCTTTGCTATGCTATTAGCTGTGAATGTTCATGTCAGATACAATAACCTGACATTTGTTCGTGGTAGGGCCGTACCTACCAAAGGTGGCATCAATCTACTTTCCCAGAGCCTTTGGCCCCAGTATCATTGACCACTAGAGGCTTAACTTCTGTGTTCGGAATGGGAACAGGTGTTTCCCTCTGATGCATCGATACCACCATTGGTAGGTGAAGCGTTTCATCTCCAGATAAACATATCATATTTTTAAAAGAACAACAAGCCCCTCGATCTATTAGTACACCTCTGCTGAAGACATTGCTGTCCTTATACATAGTGCCTATCAAACCCATAGTCTATGGGAGATCTTACTCTCGTATTGCTACGAGATGGGCAATCTAATCTTATAGCTAGTTTCCCACTTAGATGCTTTCAGCGGTTACCTTTACCGAACGTAGCTACCCAGCGGTGCCCATGGTTGGACAACTGGTTCACCAGAGGTTCGTTCACTTCGGTCCTCTCGTACTAGAAGCGACACTATTCAAATTGCCTACGGTTACAGTAGATAGGGGCCGAACTGTCTCACGACGTTCTGAACCCAACTCGCGTCCCGCTTTAATGGGCGAACAGCCCAACCCTTGGGACCTTCTACAGCCCCAGGATGCGACGAGTCGACATCGAGGTGCCAAACGGAGTCGTCGATATGGACTCTTGGACTCCATTAGCCTGTTATCCCCGGAGTAGCTTTTATCCGTTGAGCGGATTCCCTTCCACGTGGAAAATCCGGATCACTTTCGCCTAGTTTCCTATCTGTTCGATCTGTTAATCTGACAGTTAAGCTTGCTTGTGTGAATATACTTTCCATACGGTTTCCATCCGTACTAAGCAAACCTTTGCACGCCTCCGTTACTTTTTAGGAGGCACCCGCCCCAGGTAAACTGTCCACCAGGCACTGTCCCCCACATCGTGGGGTTAGTAACGCTACATAAACTGAGTGGTATCTCATTGTTGACTCCACCGAACCCAAAGGCCGGCTTCAAAGTCTCCCACTTATGCTGAGCAGTTTAGGCCACGTTACAATACCTAGCTACAGTGAAGCTTCACAGGGTCTTTCCGTCTAGCTGTAACTACCTGGCATTTTTACCAGGATTGTAATTTCACCGAATCCGAGATTAAGACAGTGTGGAGATGGTTATGCCATTCATGCGGGTCGGAACTTACCCGACAAGGAATTTCGCTACCTTAGGACCGTCATAGTTACGGCCGTCGTTAACTAGTGCTTAAATCACGAGCTTGCACAAGCGATCTTAACATTCTAGCACTGGACAGGCATCACCTCATATACGTCCACTTACGTGTTAGCATGAAGCTGTGTTTTTGGTAAACAGTCCCCCCCACGACTTTAACTGCGGCCCCATATTGCTATGGGGCAGGGTTTATCCCGAAGTTACACCCGTTAATTTGCCAAGTTCCTTAATCACCGGTTTTTTCGATTGCCTTAGTATACTCTACTTGCCCACGTGTGTCCGTTCTCAGTACGGGCTGCATTCAGATTAGCGCTAGTGGGTTTTCTTGGCACCAGAACGATACAAATCCTGCCTTACGGCAGTCTCGTTATAGCTCGACGTTTTAGCTCCGCGCGGATTTGCCTACGCAAAGCATACTGACTTACGCCAGATTAATCTTACTACTACGACTTGAATCCTTATCAAGCTCGCACATGTCCCGATGCGTTGCCACATCACTCTGATACAGGGGCCGGAATATTAACCGGCTGTCCATCGGTTTCCCCTTTCAGGTATACCTTAGGTCCCGCCTAACCCTACGATGATGACCATTGCGTAGGAATCCTTAGGCTTTCGGCATATAAAATTTTCATTTATAGTCGTTACTTATGTCAGCATTTTTACTTCTATACAGTCCACCATACGCTTACGCGACAGCTTCATCCCATATAGAACACTCTCCTACCGCACTCTAGATAAATCTAGAGGCTTCCGACGTCGGCAAATAGCTTGAGCCCCGTTACATCTTCGGCGCACTCCCGCTTGTCTAGTGAGCTGTTACGCTTTCTTTAAAGGATTGCTGCTTCTGAGCAAACCTCCTAGATGTCTTAGCAGGAATACATCCTTTTCCACTTAGCTATTATTTGGGGGCCTTAGTCGGGAATCTGGGCTGTTACCCTTTTGGCCACGAAACTTAGCTCCCGCAGCCTAACTCCATCATTTTCCTTATAGCATTCGAAGTTTAACAGGATTTGGTAAGACCTCTCGATCCCCCTAGTCCTACAAGAGCTCTACCTCTATAAGATCATTATGACAGGCTAACCCTAAAGTTATTTCGGAGAGAACCAGCTATCACGTTATTCGATGAGCTTTTCACTCCTAGGCACAAGTCATCCAAAGGACTTGCAGCTCCAACTGGTTCGGACCTCCAAGCCGCTTTCGCGGCTCTTCATCCTGCTCATGCCTAGCTCATAACGCTTCGGGTCTAATGATAGCAACTAAGCGCCCTATTCAGACTCGCTTTCGCTCCGGCTCCGGCTATAACTGCCTTAACCTTGCTACTACCATTAACTCGCTGACCCATTCGTCAATAGGTACGTGGTAACCCGACCGAAGTCAGGCTCCCACTCAATTGTGTGCTATATATTTCAGGTTCTATTTCACTCCCCTTCCTGGGGTTCTTTTCACCGTTCCCTCACGGTACTATGCACTATCGGTGTAGAAAAGTATTTAGTCTTACCCAGTGGTCTGGGTGGATTCACACAAGATTTCACGTGTCTCATGCTACTCGGGTGTATACGACAGAGACAATATGCTTTCGTGTACGGGGCTATAACCCTCTATGGCGACGCTTCCCAACGTCTTCTTCTAACATATTATTTGGTAACTCTGCACTGACCTGCTAGGGCCAATATGTATATCCCAACAACCCTCTCTCTAGCAACGACTAGCATCTTGGCACTAGAGGAGTTTAGACTGTTTCGCGTTCGATCGTCTCTACTAACGAAATCTCTTACGATTTCTTTTCCTCGTGGTACTGAGATATTTCACTTCCCACGCTTGCCGCAAATTTGCACTCTGTTATACAGAGTAGGTTTCCCCATTCGGACATCCACGACTATAACGATTACTGGCATCTTATCGTGGCTTTTCGCAGCCAATCACGTCCTTCTTCGGCTTTTCTACCCAAGGCATCCATATATAGCACTTAATAGACTTGTCGTCTCTTAAAAATATGATATGTCCATCTGTTAATGTTCCACTTTCTGCCTGAAGCAGTAAAGGAAAAGATACGAAAGTTACCCATGAATGCAAGTGCATTTTATACTTTTTACATACAGCGTAAGCATACGTACTACCTCGCCGTTCGGGTTCTGACCATGTTATTGTGAAAAGAATGTTGAGAGTTTCTGCTCTTCATCTACCATTTTTGATATTATTTTCTCAAACTTTTTCATTTCATGTTTTTATTTTTACTGTTTTCAATTTTTAATTTGCAATTTCAGACTCACTCCGTAATGTGTGCGCAATGAAAACCGCATTCGTACACGACCGAATAGCACACGAGGGAGGCGCTGAAGCTGTGCTAAGAGAGCTGATTCGCAGAGATACTCACGATGAGTGAGCGATCTTTTCATATTATAGTAAACAGACTCGGCGGCGCGTGGACGACAAGACCTATCGCATCGTTACTGCTCTACCCCGCCGGCTCAACAAGTGGTTCATCATCTGTAACACCAGAAAGTTTTTTTTGCTCTCCACACTTTTCGAATACAGAAACTTAATGTTTCGATTTCCGCTTCTCACGCGAAGACTTTCTCGCAAAATAAAAAAATATAATCCATCTAACATTATTATTTCTTCTTTTGCGGCGGTCAAAAACATCAACACACATATTGCTCCAACAACGCTCTATTTACACTCTCCCATGCAGTATATACGAGAGAACTACAAGGAGAACATCCAGAAGGTGTGATTTCCAATCAAACAACTCTATATGTTCGCTGCGCAGTTTTTACGTCCGCGGGATAAAAAGAAAAGAACCTACAATAAAGTTTTTTTCAATAGTGAGTATACGCAGAAGCTTTGAGAAAAAATGTATGGATTGAAATGAGAGGTATGGTATCCGCCCGTTGATAAGGCGTTCAATGGAAGTATGATCACCGACGAGATTCACGGGTACTTTTTGTTTGTGTGAAGAATAGTAAAATACGTGAGAGAGATAGATAAGATCATCCGTTTGTTTAATGCGGTGAAGCAACATATTATTATCGTGGGTGATGGACCGGATATGGGATATGCACAGACGATCGCAGGACCGACCGTAGTGTTTACCGGACGCGTGGATGATGTGGAAGAGAAGAAGAAGTTACTGCAGCACGCGCGCGGGTATATCAATCTCGCAAAGGAATCATTTGGTATAGGAACCGCGGAAGCCCTCTGCTGCGGCGTGCCGGTCTTTGGCTACAAGTGATGAGCGACCGAATACTTTGTTGACGAGAGTAATGGATATGTAGTAAGCGAGAAAGATGATAAGACGTTAAATGAATGATTTGAGAAATTTGTAAGTATGAGGTTTGATAGAAAGAACATATCAGAAAAGGCGCAGAGAAAGTTTTTCGGTTAGGCTTGATTTTTCCCGGCCATTGGGATATCTAGTGGGTATTTTATCATCTCATTTGTGTGAGTATGGAAAACAATGCTACGATAGACGATAATGCTACGGTAGGCTATAAGATAGAGATTCCGGCTATGCCGAATGACTATGCGCCAAATTTAGATGAGTGTAAAAGTTTGTACCATCTATTACATGGCGTGGATACAGAAGAGGGAGCTGAGCGCACCTACAAGGATAAGAAGTATGGAACTATCGTGGTGAGAGTTATTGGAAACATCATGGAAGTTTTGAGTTATAATGTCGCTGCGTAGCGCGCTGTTGCATTTGGGGTGCGATCTCACTATATAAAGAGTATTATATCTTGTTTTTTGCGATGAAGAAAATTCTTTTTTCGATCCTGTTAGTAGGAACCCTCCTCGTTGGTGTTACCAATGCTGAGACGACGACGAATAAAAGTTGGTGAGACAAAGGAACGACACCGACTGAAATTTTGGATTCGATCGCTGGCCAGGCGAACGTAGACTATAAGATCCAGGATACGGCACTTGATGGCGTGAGCGCGACTCAGTGAGATTATGCATCAGAGTATAAGATAGCCAATACGCTTGATAGCCTGAGAAAGAAGATCTGACCGTATCTGCAGCGGACATTCTATATCGGTCTTGGTATGGCGACGGTGTTGCTGGTCTACTATGGCATCATGCTGATGAGCGGCGCGCTGACGGGGGAAGATATCAAGAAGACGCTTGGAAAGCTAAAGAATGTCGCTATCGGTGTAGCCATACTGACAGGATTTGCTTTGATCGTCAGAATTTTTCTTGCGATCATGTCGTCGGTGCTGTCGTAGGTCTCATGTAATAATAGGATATTTGTATTTATATTAAAGAGGTTTATCTATGTGGAAAAAAATAGTACTTACATTATCACTCGGTGCGATTCTTGGGCTTAATGTTGCCTTCGCTGTACCGCCTACTTTTGACGGCCAGATAGTCAATCCTCTGCTGAAAGACGATACAGGGTCGGGAGAGACGCTGATCTCACCGGGCACATTTGGTATCAGCGCAAATAGCTCGCTCAAAGACAATGTCTACAATATGTTCTCTCCTCTCAATGATAACGCAATCATCCGAAGAGCTCTCAGGGTCGTGATGACAGGGATACTTGTTCTCTATCTCGCGCAGATAGGTATCGATATGATGCAAAAGTCAGGAGATGAGGCTGCACAGAAGAAAGTGAGAAGAAGCTTTCTCTATATATTATTTGGTGGATTTTTAGTATGGGGTGTAACGCGAATACTGGGAACAGCCTTGAAAATAGGAACCGTACAGGGGACGCAAGGACTTTTAAGTAATTTGCAAAATAACCTGCTCTTTCAGGTTCTGTCATTTATGAAGTGATTTGCATTTTTCTATGCGATCATCATGTTCCTCTACTATGGATTTCAGTTTATGAGGGCGCTCGAAGAAGAATCAAAGATCAAAGCGGCAAAAACGGGCATCATCAATGTGATCGTCGCACTGGTGCTTATCAAGATCATCGACTTCATCTTCTTTATCGCGCAACAGCAGAACTTCGGTTCAAGAATGCAGGAGTTCTTGGTGAATACTGCAAGAATCGCTGCGTATGTACTCGGCGCGGGAATGGTGCTCGCACTCATCCGATGAGGAGTCAGATATATCACAGCGCAGGGTGACGAAGCAAAAGTCAAAGACGCAAAGTCAATCATCATCACTATTTTCTTCATCTGTTTGACAATCTTCTTGTTCCTGTTGGTTGCGTATCAGTTGATCGCAGAGTTTACATAGACTTAATGCTTCTATTCCGCGCGGTAAGTTGTTTCGAGATGGTTTCTAACGAGCCATTAATGTCGACAAACTTATCTAACGGGATCGTATGTAAATCCTTAGAAAGACGAAGTAGTACTCTTACACTTTCTAAGTGCCCTCTTGCTTCTATAATGATCGTTTTTCTCTCAAGAATTGAATTGGCTTTATAGATGGTTGCTATAAGCGCCAACGAATCTTTTTTCATCTGTTCGCCGAGCGTATACTTAAATTCTTTGGGATATTTTTTGATGACATGAAATAATGCGAGCGTCATGTCATAACTTGCTTTATAGACCGGGAGATATTCTGCGAGCACCATGAGGGATTAATGTAACTTTGGTAAAATCAGGAGTAGATATAAATGCTTTATCAAGCAAAGTGCATAACTTTTTTCTTTGCTTATAAGTCCTTCGATGGCTCATCATGCCAAGATAAGAGTTGACCACCGCCCTTAGTTTTTGCAGATCATTATCATATGTTTTTTGATTTATGAGCTTTGCTTTAAAATTGCCTATTGTCCTGCGGTGAATATAGGTTCTGTAAGGTTTGATATATGCCCCAAGGAATTTCACTCCCTTCGTATAATGTTGAAGATATATCTTCTTTGGATGGAGCGTTAATCACAACTCTGTTTCAAGAAATACTTTGATCTGAGGAATAAGATCTACCAGGAACTCTTTGCTTTCATGAATTATTATAAAATCATCAACGTATCTCCCATAATATTTTGTCCCGAGCGTATATTTCATTCGCTTATCAAGCGGATCAAGATAGACATTCGCGAAGAGCTGGCTTGTAAGATTGCCTATAGGCAGTCCTTTGCTTCCTCATCAGTAAAACAGACTTTTATCCAAAGGCAATCCCTCATAAGCGCTTCTGTCTCACTTAAATTGATAGTCTTTCGTAGGGTCGTGATTGATGACCTGATATATCAGAGGCAACAGCCAGTTTATATCTACGGCAGGATTACTATTTGCAAAATCTTCTGAAGCAATACTCTTCGTGAGCAGATTTTTTAGTTTCTCTTTATCAATAGCCATAAAAAAGCCCTTTATATCAAGTTTCAGTATATAACAATCATGGCTATAATTTTTTGAACAAGAACGAATAAAGCGGTTTACTCTTTTGATCCCATAGTGAGTCCCTTTCCCTATCCTGCAGCTATAGCTGTCGTGGATAAAATGGCTATCAAAGTATCGATAAATATAATTATAGATAAGATGATGCACTACTCTGTCACGAAAACCGCTGGCAAAGATTTCCCTTTTGATAGGGTCGGAGATAACGAAGCAAATGCTCTTACTTATGGCATATGTTCAATGGAATAATTCCTCTGAGAGCTGAAAAAGAGATGATTCGAACTCTAGCTCGAATTCAAGCTGACTATGAGTGTTTCTCTTATTTTTTCTTGCTTCATAATAGGCGGCAAAGAGATCATAGAGTAATATATCATTCATGGTATAGAGCGTGAAAATAAGAAAGAAGCCGATCATGTAAGACCGACCTCCTGTGCAGTGCTGGACGAGGAAAACAGAACCATTATTATTCTGATTATCGTTAGTGTTGAAGTTCCTGTTATTGTCGTTTCTATTCAATTTAACAAAAGAACGAGACAGGACTACTAAAGTCATTGCTGATAGTTTGTCATAGTATCGTAACCGATGCTATGATCTTTTACTACTAACCTGCTTTAGCAGGTCAGTGAATGACTGGACTGCATATGCTCTCTCTTATAGTCCATAGAATATAAGACGCTGGCGTTCCCATTATAAAAAAAGAGACACACTTTTCCTTGAAAAGTGTGTCTGCGTCGATATTGTCCCAGTCATTTTTTTTACTTCATTGCATCCAGCGAGACGCCGAAAGAGAAAAAGTACCGAATTTATTCGCAGTCCTGGACGAGGAAAACAGAACCAGTATTAATCTGATGATCGTTAGTGTTGAAGTCCCTGCTACTGTCGTCGCTATGCAACCTAACAAAAGAACGAGACAGGACTTTACCCTTCTTTGTATCTACTGCGTCAAGCATTCCCCAACCAAACCAACCTGTTACTATCTGTAGGGCGAGGAGCTTTTCTTCTTCGTTTTTTCAAGGCAACTCTGAAAGCATACTATCAAAGTCTGCCTTAGTTGCTTGTCTATATCCGTCCTGCGCCTTTATTTCATCCTCTACCACATCGTGCATAGAGTTTTTGTCATCGTTCAATACTTTCTGTCTGATACCTACCATCGTATCTTTACCACCAGAGTAATTATCCCACTCATAGGTAAATACATCTTTATCCTTATTTTTTGGATGATTTACATTGATAGTAAGCGGCTTTTTGCGAAGCTTTAATTTGCCGAGCTTTATATACTCGTCTGTCTCCTCACATGTCTGTACAAGCTGCATTGTTTCCTCGCATACCTTATCGTAGTTTTGCTTATTCCGGTTCAGGATATCAGTTCTTCTCTGAGTGAGATCGGTTACTACTTCAACAGCAGGAGCTTTAGTCGCTTTTCTTTTAGCGATAAAAGTCTCTATGAGTTGAGCTTCTACGTCTGTAATAGTAGAAAACGCCTTGTCTACTTTTTCAGGAGTATCTATATCGATCGATAATGAATGACCACTTGGAGAAAAGTTTCAGTTAATTGGTGCCATAGTAATGCGAGAAAGGATAAGGTAAATATTATTGCTTAATAATAGACAAATAATGCTATTTGTCAAGTAGACCATGAACAACTTTCCTCGCTATGAAAGTGTAGTTTCGCTCAGTAAAATGACCACTTCTAGAACTTTCCTTTGTCCTTAATTGTTTTCTTTTCTCTGAGCTTTTTTTGTCTTTCCGTAAGACGGTTGTTATCAGAAACCACTTTCCCGCCAGTAGTCTTTTCAAACTCTTCCTTAGCTTTTTGTGCGACCTTGGCTCATTCAAAAGCGGCGCTCTGTATTTTATCGAATCCCTTTAAGTCTTTATTTTTTACGATCTGAGTTGTTGTTTCTTCGGCTAATGCAGTCAGCAAATGTTCAGGCCTTGTCATATGATCTCTTAGATTATCTGTAGGTGATAGTCATTTAAAGTTTTTATATTCTGATGCATTCTTACCCGCCCATCAATAAGAAGCTATATTTGTTAATATGCCATATCATTTTCATTCTATTCATCTATCGTGAAGTTCTTTGGTAAAATCTCGTCTTACTTCAATGCCTTGCATTCTAGATTGTATATCCTTATCGGGAAATCCTTTAGCTCTATAAGCCTGGATTGCTCTCACTTTAGCCCTATGTATTCATAGTTCGGGGTCGTTAAATTCTTCTATATTTGCATTTCATAAAGACGCGAGCCATTGCTTAAACGGCTCTGCTTTAGGCGATGGTATAGACTGAATAATGCGCAATAGTGTTTCTGTGTTGCATGTATCTGTTAAGTATCTTTTCCCGTCTGAAGCAGTGATTTTCAGTTGTACGATTTTCCCGTACAACTCATTTCCTTCTCTTTTCAATTGGGTTTTGAGATCGGTCCGGTACTGTTTAGGCCTTGCATCTCATACAAGCGCTTTGATAGTATCGGTAATAGAAAAATATCGCTGGTTTTGATGCCAATCCTTTCTAATTTCCATGCCATCAAATATACTGCTGGTATCGGCAGGAGTTAAAAGATCTGAGTCGAACATATCTTAAGACTATATAGAAGTAAATTTCATACTATAAATTCTAGCTATAACATCCGCATAAGCAAACAATTCTTTAAAACTTGATGCTATAATAGCAAAAGATGATAAATCATTTAAGATGAATTATTCAGATTGAAAAATCAACCTTGTATTGGTAGACTATGAGCATTTATTCGCGGTTTATCCATGAAAGAAAAACTTCTTAAGATATTCTACACTCTCCTCGGCTCTCTGGCCCATCGCTACGTCAAAAAGCGAAAGCCGCTTGTTATTGGTATCAACGGTAGCGTCGGCAAAACATCCTGCAGGATGATCATCACCGATGTGCTGAAAAAATATCTGCCACACGATAGCGTGTACACTTCGCCAAAAAATTTCAACGGTGAACTTGGCATGTCGCTAGCTATTTTCAAAATAGAGTCGCGGGGCGCATCGCTTCCGGCTATGATTTCGGTTTTGCGAAAAACTTTTTGTCTGACATTTTTCTCATCGCGCAAACCATACGATGTGACAGTGCTCGAATACGGTATCGACACCCCCGGCGAGATGTCATTTCTTTTGTCTATCGTCAAGCCTCACATCAGCGTCCTGACAAAGATCGACGCCGTCCACTCACTGCAGTTCGGCAATCCACAGGAGATCGCTAAAGAGGAGACGAAATTGCAAAGAGGAACTCTCGAAACTTGCATCATCAACTACGACGACAGCTATGGACGTTCGCTTCGCGACCACATTGACGTTGACACACTTCGATACGACACTAACGAGTGCAGCGCGACAAACATCGCCATCCGCTACGACAAGTACTCTCTTACAAAACACGACAAAACTATTGGCTCAACATCTACCATTACTCTAGGTTCTAAAAATATTCATCTCACCACAAATATTCTCGGCAAACACAACCATGGCTACATCGCGACGGGTCTCGCCATCGCAGACATTGCGCACTATAAATTTCATGGAACAGAATGTGTCCAGAAAAGTGGCGAACTCTTTCTCGATCTTCATCTCCAACCATGAAGGCTCACCGTATTCGAATGAATCAATGGCAGCATTCTTATCGACAGCTCGTACAACGGCTCTCCTCTCAGTATGCAAGCTGCCATCAATGATGTGCATCGCATACAGCACGACGTCTTGCCAGACTATAAGGTCCTGCTCGTTCTCGGCGAAATGCGCGAGCTTGGCGAGCGAGAAGAGAAACATCATCGTGAACTTGCTGGCTATCTTTCACAATACGGCGACACACTATTCTTACTAGGAGCGGCGCCCGGTAAATATACGATGGACGAGCTTAAAAAGATCTGATACGACATGAGCAATGTTCAACACTACTTACACTACGATGACATAGGCAAAGCGGTCAAAGAGCTTGTGATAAAAAATCCTGACCAAAACTTCCTCATCCTCTTCAAGTGAAGTCAAAACACTATTTTTCTCGAAGAGTCAGTCAAATATCTCCTGCAGAATAAAGAGGACGAAAAAAAACTCACCAGACAATGAGCACGACGAATGGCAAAAAAAGAGCGCGTCATGCAAGAAGCTGGGCTTCAATAATCTTGCAACCTCACATCAAATAGGTATTATCACCCGTAATATTTAACTTATGTTTTATACTAATGAGAAAAGTTCTTTTCCGACTTATGATACTTATCGTACTCTTTTTGGTTTTTGTGCTTATAGTCGCAGCAAAGAATCATTCATCGCCTAAGATGGTCATCCAAAGTCGGTTTACGAAGCAGTCGATCAGCACGACAACAGGAAACATGATGAGCGGCAATACCGTAAGCGCCATCCCTATTACGACCGGCGAAAGTATGACGACAACTGGCGAAGTAGCTATAACAGGCCAGCTGACAGCCGAAGAAAAGGCACAGACGCAGGACTTTGTGAACAGTCTCATCCAATAATAAACTAACATCATTCATCTCATGTTTTTCTATACCACATAGAAACCTATCAATTTTGACCCCACTTTCATCATGTCACTAACACTTAAAGAGTATATAGAATGAGTAACAAACGGAACGCTTGATGCGAAGAGCGTTATTTCGTCATATCGTGAAAAAGTTAAAGAGCATGTAGGGAAAGGAACGAATGCGATCATCACTACTACCGATGAGTATTCGCAAGATCGCGAAAAAGAATCGTATGATAAAAAACTGCACGGCGCACCTATTGTCATCAAAGATAATATGTTAGTTGCCGGAGTTCGCACCACGTGTGGTTCAAAGATGCTTGAAGATTATGTAGCTCCATATACGGCCACCTGCCGGCAACGCCTGGAAGATGCAGGAGCTCTGCTTATCGCAAAAGGGAATATGGATGAGTTCGCTATCGGCAGTTCAAATGAGTACTCCGCGTACGGACCGGCAGTAAATATCTATGGAAACAATAAGATCACTGGAGGAACCTCAGGCGGTCCGGCGATCTCAGTTGCGGCTGACCTCTGCCTTGCGGCGCTTGGCACAGATACCTGATGATCAGTAAGGCAGCCTGCATTTATGTGTCATATCGTTGGCCTCAAGCCAACATATGGAAGAGTGAGCAGACACGGAGTACAGGCGCAAGCATCGTCATTTGATCACATCGGCGTTCTCACAAAGACAGTTGAAGATGCGGCTATCATGTTAGACGTCATCGCATGACATGACTCACATGATTCAACAAGCGTCGGGAAGGATGATCACAGCGCGTGGTTTGATGCGCTGAAAAAGAAAGATCTACAGTGAATAAAAATAGCAGTATTGAATGAATTTTTTGGAGAAGGAATTGATCCGTTGATAGAAAAGCAGACTCGTGAGATGATAGCGAAAGCAGAGTCACTGGGTGCAAAGGTAGAATATATGGACTTCCCGCTGCTTGAGTATGTAGTTCCAACCTACTATATTTTGACACCAGCAGAGGTGTCGACGAATCTTGCAAGGTTTGATGGAATAAGATATGGATTGCAGGACGATCCAAGTGCATTTGCGTCTATTCACGACTACTACTCTGCTGTGAGAGATAAATGATTTGGCGACGAAGTAAAAAGAAGGATCTTAGTGGGAACATATGTGTTGTCGGCCGGTTATTATGATGCGTACTATCGCAGGGCGCAGCAGATCAGAAAGAAGATTAAGATGGCTTTCGACAAGCTGTTTGAGAGCTATGATGTAATTCTGGGTCCGACAAGTCCGGAGCTCGCATGGACGATCAATGAGAGAATCGACAATCCGATCAAGAACTACCTAGCCGACATCTACACGGTGCCTGCAAGTTTGGGAGGCTTCCCCGCTATAAATGTGCCAAGCGGACTGGTAGAAAAAAACGGAGAAACATTTGCAACCGGCGTACAGCTTATGGCACCACAGCGACGTGAAGATAAACTCTTCCATATCGGAAATCTGCTTGCAAAAGCTTCAACATAAAGGTATCTATGAGATAGTTTTACATTATGCATGTGTACATGGCAAGCGTTGTAGTCCATAACGGAGAGTATTTTGAAAGAGGGAAAACCCGATATATTGTGTTTTCATTGGTGCTCGTCGTGCTGATCGTTGCATCAATTCTTTTCGAAAACTTTTTCGGAGCGATAGTTCTCTTTTTTCTCGTATGAGGTTATATTTTATTTGCTTTGATGAGAAATAAGAAGATCACGCTACGCACGACAGACCAGGGGCTCGGAATGGGTGAAAAGGTGGTGTCATGGTTGCAATTAGCTGGCCGAAGCGTTGAAATCGATGCCCACACCGGAGAGCGAAGAAACCTCATCATTATCACCAAAGGAGACAAACTTATCTTTACGCTGGACGACGCAAAAACAAACGTAGACGCGTTTACCAACGAACTCTCACAATATCTTCCTCTTACTGACGCTCCTACCTACTCTTTCACGGAAAAGCTCATCAGAAAACTAAAATTATAATCTTGTCACAAACCCTTTAGTGGATCGTATTACTCTATAGAGCGGATCTAAACATCCCCGCTTAACATTCCATAAAAAACACTCAAAAGAATGATACATACAGCCGTCTAGAAGCTCAATGTATCATTTTTTTATATAAAAAAAGACCCGCCTGGCGGGTCTTTTTTCGTACTTATAATAGCATTATTAGCGTTTCTTTTATGAAATATGATAGTGGGACCTACCTGGCCTATCCAATAGGCTTTTTCCCCTTAATTACTCTTACTAAGATAACGATAACAGCGATAACGAGCAATACGTGGATAATTGCACCTCCAAAATTAAGCAACAACCCTAAAAGCCAAATAATAATGAGAATCCCGGCAATAGCGTATAACATAGATTACACAGACAAAAAATAAAAGTATTTGCTTATCAGAAAGCTACCCTTATGCCGGAAAAGTTCAAGAGAAAGTGTTTTTTAGATATCGATTTCCATAAACATCGGACAGTGGTCAGAGTGGTCTAGAAATTTAGGAATCTCAAAGGAGTTTATCTTGCTGATCAGTCCAGGAGTGACAAAAATATAGTCGAACCTCCAGCCTATTTCGACTCATGTGTTCTTACTGCGGTACGAATACCAGCTATAGATGGGCGCTTCCGGATGGAAAATCCTCAGAACGTCGGCGAAACCCATAGCGATAAGCTTGTCTATCATCACTCTTTCTTCAGGTAAGAAGCCGGTTCTCCTCGCATTTTGTTTTGGCTGTGCAAGGTCATTTGGCGTATGAGCTATATTAAAGTCTCCGCAGAAGATCACCTCTTTTTTCTTCATAAGCCCCGAGACCAGCTCAAATATTTTATGAAGGTAATCAAGTTTGATTCCGACTTTCGCATTTGCCGGACCGCCATTTGGTATATAGGTATTGATAAGAATAAACTCTTCGTACTCTAGAACAACAATCCTCCCCTGCTTATCTAAGTCGGGAATTCATATCTCATAGGTGGCATTCAAAGCTGGAATCTTAGAAAAGACCGCTGTTCATGCATATCCTGGGACGACACCATGATTCCGATATTTATGATAATCTCTCACCAGAGGGCTTTGCAGCAAGTTTCCATTTGCAGTAAAATCACTTGGTATCTGGTCTTCCGAGATTCTGATCTCCTGCATACAAAAAACATCTGGGCTGTGCTTTCCCAGTCGGTTGATAAGTCATTTGCCATAGGCAGACCTCATACCATTGAGGTTTTGGACTATTATTTTCATATATCTGAGATTATTGTTCTTGCTTCACGATTCAATGCAATAAAAAAATAACAACATTGCTGCTGTTACTTTTTTGGGCTGGGAGGGGATCGAACCCTCGACCAGTGGCTTAAAAGGCCATTGCTCTACCACTGAGCTACCAGCCCATAGTACTGCCGGAGCAGTCCATGGAGCTTAACACCCCTTATTATGAATGTGGTCTCTTAGAGCTCAGCTTTATATTTCTTGTACATCTTTGTAGACATCTTGATTTTCACTTTCATTCCATCACCAAGATCAACCATCTTTGTGATAAGATTTGGTTTGAAGGTTCTCGCAGTAGCTCTCATCGAATGAGATCTATTGTTTCCGAAAGTCGTCTTCTTACCTGATATTTGACATACTCTTGCCATCCTTATAGTATCATACGAGGAATAAAATTATTTGTCTTTCTTGTCGTCTTTGTCCGCTGCTGCATCACCTTCTGCTGCTGCGTCTGCTCCGGCTGTACCAGATGCTGCTGCTGCATTGTCTGCTGCAGTTGCTACTTCTTCTACTTCGTCCTCAAGAGCAACAACCGACACGATAGGAAGGTCTGCATCATCAAGAATTTCTACCTTATCAGACACCTGAAGGTCTCTTACGAAGATACCATCTTGCAATGTTGCGAGTCCTGAGACATCAACTTTGATATCATGAGGAAGGTCTCTTGGAAGAGCTTCTACTCTTACGTGGTCTTTTACCAACTGCACTCTACCGATACTGTCTTTCTCTGCAGGAGATGTTCCAACGAGAACGATAGAAACCGATGCTTCCACCTTTTCATCTGCTTTTACCGCGAGGAAGTCCACGTGAACTACCGCATCAGTAATAGGATTTACGTCGATCTGGTGGATAAGCACGAGATGAGTCTCGTCACCGATAATATCAACTGGCGTTGATTCTCCGGCATGTTTATACGCTCTTAGAAAGCTATTTTTATCAAACTGTACTGTTGAAGGCGCAGAAAGATGTTTACCATACACAACACCTGGAATGATATTCTGTTTTCTAAGTGTAAGCACTTTCTTTCCTGTCAATGTACGTTTCTGTACTGTAAGTTCCATTTCTTAGGATCGTAACCAAATATAAAATTATTGTGCAATAAGATTCTTGTCTTTCTTGTTTGTAGTGATCTTGCTCTTAAATTTCGCATCCTTACCTACCTTATCTCTAATATAGTAGAGTTTACTTCTTCTTACCTTATACTCATCAAGAAGAATAATTTTTTCAAATTTTGGAAATGATAATGGATATATCTTTTCGATAGTATGTCCTGCAACCGTTCCTCTGATAGTGAATGTACCATCTGGATGAGAAGGCTTCCATACTTTTATGACAAGTCCTTTGAATCTCCGGATTCTGTCACCAAGCTTCTCGTGTATCTCGAGATGTTGACCCACCTTAATATCAGCGATCTTATATCACTTTGCTTCATATATGCTTTTTAGTCTTTGGAAATCCATGGTAGTTACCAATTGTAATAAGTAAATAGAGATCTAGAGTGCTGAAGATTGAGCTCTTGCTTTTGAGTTCATTACCTTTGCCTTCCATTTCTTTTGCTGCTCAAGGTTTTTTCTTGTGTCCATAATTACCACCTTCTCTACTCTCACGAGTGCCTTGTTGAGCTTTTTCTTAGCGTTTGTTCTGAGTCTCATAACGGAGAATTGTAATTACTTAGATAAAATTGCTTTCTTCGATATAGTATTTTGCACCATAGTATCGCTGATACCCATAGCTTTGAGTTTTGCGTTTACTTTCATAAGTGCGTTTTTAAGCCACTTTGTCTCACCTTCTTTCTCTACTCTTTTCATAAGAGAAATCTTATGATCGACAGCTTTCTTGTTTTTTTCACCAGACTTTCCTCTTGTTCTGTTGAGGTTATATAAGGCGTGGTTGAAGTTCGATTTATTACATTTAGGCATTTTTGAATGCAGATACAATGATAAAGCGATAAAACGATGAATCGTTTAGACGTTTTCACGTTTGATCGTTTGTTATTTAACGTACTTCGCAAGATATGAGAACGCCTTGTTAGCTTCTGCCATCTTGTGTACCTCTTCTTTTCTCTTGATAGCCGGACCCTGTCCTGAGTAAGCCGCCATAAGTTCTTCAGCGAGCTTCTTGTACATTGGTCTACCCTTCTTAGATCTTGCAGCTTCAAGAAGCCACTTAGATGCGAAGAAAAGCTTCTTGTATGGTTTTACTTCGAGTGGTACCTGATAGACGGCACCTCCGATTCTTTTTGATTTTACCATGATATCTGGCGCTGCGTTTTCAAGCGCTGCATCAAGGACAGCATTTGGATTGAGGTGACCATTAGACTTGATCTCTGACATAGTGTCATTGTAGATTTTAAGTGCAACAGTCCTCTTTCCTTCTTTCATAATATAGTTTATGAATTTCTGTGCTTTCTGATCGCTTGTTGGAAGCCCAAGATATGCTGGCTTTTCGTATTTTTTACCCATGCGTTATAGCGTCTGATAAAGTAATTAAAACTGTTTTGTGGACAGCCACATCCACTCCAAGAACCCTTTTGAAATATGTTAGTATTCTCCAAATCGTATGAATATTTTTTAGATTATTTTTGCTTTGGTCTCTTGTTACCGTACAATGATCTACTCTGTCTTCTCGCTTCTACTGGGTTCGAATCGTATACACCACGGATGATATGATACTTCACACCCGGGAGGTCTTTTACTCTTCCTCCGCGAACGAGAACCACACTATGCTCCTGAAGAGTATGCTTTTCTCCTGGTATATATGCGATCACTTCAAGTCCGTTTGAAAGTCTTACCTTTGCGATCTTACGTTGAGCCGAGTTCGGTTTCTTAGGTTTTGTTACCGTCACCTTAAGACACACTCCTCTCTTGAAAGGCGCAGGGATATGCACTTTTTTATTTGATTGTAATTTATTAACTCCAAATTGTAGCGCAGGCGCTTTCGACTTATATTTTTTCTTCTCTCTTCCGTGTTTAATAAGCTGGTTAATAGTAGGCATTCTCTAATTGGCCAAAAATAGAATAAAAAACATGCTCTTGACGAGCGTCTTTTGGCAACTATATGATTTCGGCTAGTGATTTCAAGGGAAAGTGCCGCGTCGGTAATCAAAAAAGGCGCATCCGATGACGCGCCTTTCAATAGTTTAGAGAAATGGTACTATGTGTTGTCCTCTGAAGGTCCCTTTTGTAAGATATCGAGCTGGATTTGCTGGATCTCCATAAGCGTCTGCCGCTTCTTCATAAGAAGATGGTCGAGCTTCTCGTGAAGGGTACGAATTTCAATCTCCGCTTTCAGGTTTACCTTATAGTCGTTCTCTGCACGAAGACGGTCTCTCTGAGCCTGTCTGTTCTGACTCATCATAATAACGGGCGCCTGAAGCGCGGCAAGCGACGAAAGAACGAGATTGAGCAAGATAAACGGATATGTATCCCATGCTTTTGGTCAAAGAACAATATTGAGACCCATCCATAGACCGAGAACGACGAGAAACGAGATAATAAACGTCCAACTACCGCCAAACGAAGCTATCTTATCTGCAAGGCGCTGACCGAACGTCAGCGTCTCATCATAGTCATCGTTAATATTCTGTGACAGGAGCTCTTTTTCTTTGATACTCACCAAAATGTCCTCCAGATCTGCCTTATCGGCATTGAGGATGTTTTTTATATACTCTGACTGGTTGCGCTCTACATTTTGAAGATCCATGGATGCGTAATGTAATATTGATGAATAGTTTATTATAGCCTAATTAGCGGTGAAAAGCAAAAAAAGCAATAAGAAAAACCGGCCAGAATCCTAGCCGGTTTTACATAAAATTTGTTGAATTCTTACTATTTCTTGTTCATTAGCTTGCGTTTTTCCTCAGCAGATAGATTTTCCCATTTGTTGTCCATAATTTTATTTTCTTTGTCCTCTCTGTGGGCATTCCGTACTGTATCTATTGCCGCTTCCTGAACAATCTGCATGCTGTCTGGCTTCAGGTTAAGAGTCATATTCTCAAACGACATCACTTCAATTTCATGGCGATCGTTTTCGATAAACACAATCTTCACCTTATCTCCTGGCTTTGTAAGTGTTATCTGCACTGACACACTGGTATTGCCGGCAAAGATAGTATGCTTGCGCTCAGCCAAAATCATGTAGTAATCAGTACTAGTCCCACTTACATCAGCAGCAATGCGCTCTACAATAGAAGTGAGTGTTACTTTTTGCATATCGCTGGGACCGACAGACACAGCATTTCCGTGAGATGCGAGCTCTGTACGATAGCTACGAATTGCTTGCTGACGGTTTTCACCCACGCCGACGATATTGTGATCATGCACCGAAACAAGCGCAATCTGTTTCATAAGCCCTCCTTTATCTTTTAGAAGAAACTCATATGTAGCCCTACCGTCAATGTTGTAAGTTATTCCATCTGAGCCTGTGTAGCCCATCTGTTGTACCTTACCTTCTGCCGACTGCTTTGCTGCATCTTCTGTAGCGCCTGCCTGACGGTACCATTTAACGTGCTTTGTTCTGGAGTTTACCATCATGAAACCAACCGTGGAGTTTTCACTACCTTTCGATTGAAGCCCAATGTAGTAGCATACGGATCCATCATTAGCAAGAACTATTGAACACTCATCATTTGCAGAGAGTTCATCCTTATCAGAAGGATTCCACCAGCCATGTATGTATTCGCCCCAATCGTCGGCCTGCGTCTTAACAAAAGACATAGGTTGTACTCTATCTACCCAGGTCGGCAACTCTTTTAAAGAATGTTGTTTTATTTCTCCCGTTGCGGGGTTAACAATCAAAACTCCTGTAGCGTCATCGCCTTCAAATCCCACTTTAGAATCATACAAAGTTACTGTCCAGTAAGGATTCCAATTATCATCTACTTCAAAGTTGTAATCGGTATATCCCCGTGAAACATAGCCATTCAGGTAGATGTGCCTACCTAAATCTTCTCCAAAGTAAGAATCCGGCTGATACTTAATGTGTATATCCTGTCCATTTGTTTTAGTAACAAGGCGATACTCCTCCTGGTTTGTTGCTGAAACTACAACATAGCCCGGCGTTCCTTCGTCGCTGAAGTTCCACCATTTAAAGAGGCCGCTATGAACTAACGGAGATATCCAGTAAAGTTTGCCATTTACTGCCTGTAAAGTAAAATCGCCAAGTTCTGCTCTACTACCTAAGCCTGGTTGTTCTCCTAGCACTTTTCCTCCTATTCGTTCTGCGATCTGCTCATCTACCGTAATCATCTGATCGGGATCCACGGCAGCGACATCCGAAGTGAACTCTGAAGCCTCTACTGTTCCAATAAGATTTCTGTACTCGGTAGCATGAAACAGGGACCAGCTACTTCCACAGCCGCCAAAGAATAATAATGCAAACAATATGCCAGCAGCCCACCACGAAGTTTTCGAGGTAGCACCAACGCCTTCATCGCGTCTTATAAAGCATAATCCCAGCACTATGAGGTATACAATAATAAAAAGGTATATCCCTGGACCGAAGGTAAAGGAGAGTGTAGGCATAAAAACAAGATAGCCTAGCGCGAACCATACTATGGTCCAAATAATTGCGAGTGTTGTTAATGATCTGTTCATAAATAGTGTTTTTGAATGTGTTTGTGATTGATTTAGTTTTGAGTCATTCCAAAATTGGAATAGAGAAATTATAAAAACAAAACAGCCGTTGT
The DNA here is from genome assembly GCA_017992195.1 of Patescibacteria group bacterium. Lineage (GTDB taxonomy): Bacteria > Patescibacteriota > Gracilibacteria > Absconditabacterales > Absconditicoccaceae > JAGOPC01. The sequence continues at coordinate 78,672 of JAGOPC010000001.1, read as the reverse complement.
CAAGACAATGGCTATTCGATATATTTTTCTCAATTCTTTATTCTGAATTACTACCCTATCCCCGGGATACTCACTCCCCAAGCCCTGACCAGATCCAAGCCTATGATATAAACTCCCAGGATCATCAGTAGGACGAAGAAGACTAAGTTGATGACACCTTCGATCGCATAGTATTTTTCCGGACGCAATCCCAATCACTTCTGGATGATTACCCCTAAGAGTCTGCCTCCATCGAGCGCTGGGATCGGCAGCAGATTGAAGAATGCGAGCGCCAGCGAGATAAGTCCACCGAACATCAGGAACTGTATCCGTCCTCCGCTTTCTATGATAAACTCTCACACGCGAGCAGCACCGACCGGGCCTGACAAGTTTTGCAGCGCCTGTTGTCTGTCGTTCTTATGCGATGAAAGAAGGCTTCTGACGATCCCTCCAAGCGCAGGAAACGTGAGTTTCGCCTGCGCATAGATCTCGTGCGCCGCCATACCCATAGCCTTTCCTAGCGGATATTTGATCGGCAATAACTCCTGGTGTGAATTATCTTCCATAAAAATTCCGAGCACACATGAACTGAGCGGACAATCCACATTCACCGAGCTCTTCACGCCTGCCCTCATATAATCAATCACTATATTTTTCCCTATTTTCTGTTTTAATACTGCGCCGATATTCTGATTTGTAACTGCCGTGCCATCGATCGACACGATCGTGTCTCCTGAGGCGAGCCCTGCCTGACTCGCAAGTTGCCCACTGATCACTCCTACGATATGCGCACTTCCCGTCACCACATCACCTGAGATGAACCCCTGACTTTCAAGATAGCCGTAGGTCGGCATGAGCAGACTTTCCGAATTTCCTGCTATAAAATTATCCGGGATAACCTGAATTGGCTGCACACCATGCCAAAATCCTATAGTGAAAATGATCCATGCCGCGAGAATATTCATAATAATTCCTCCGAGCAGGATAACTACTTTATTCCAAAAGGTTGCTTTTAAAAAACTATCTTTCTCCGTGAATGCTCCCTCATCGTGCGGGCCTTCTCCTTTGATACGCACGAACCCACCGAGCGGCAAAAGGCGTAACGTAAACTCGGTCCCCTTTTTATCCTTACCGAAAGAAATTATTTTCGGTCCCATACCTACGGCAAACTCATGCACGTTGACGCCTGCTCTACGAGCTGCTATAAAGTGACCAAACTCGTGAATCACTACGAGAACAACTAATAATATAATGAACGCTATAATTGCTACTACCATAGGATGTGTCAAATTAATAAATGTAGAATCACTATATGGAAACACCATGTTGAATCAATCGCAGGAATCCGTATGAATGTTATATGTATTATGACACCCATACCCATTTAAATGAAGAAGAGTTATATAAGGATCGAAGAAAACATCTCAATAATTTTATTAGTGTTGGATGAAAAGGTTTAATAAATATATGAGTTGATGAAGAGTGGAATAAAAGAGCAATCGAGATTGCTCGCGCCGTGAAAGATGAAGAAATAGAATGTGTGGTGAAAGCAACCATAGGATATCACCCCAGCGAAGCATGCTTCGAAAAGATCACCAAAGAAAATCTTGATGAGAAAATACTAGCCCTAAGAAAATTATATGAGAACAATAAAGAACACATTGTAGCCATCGGAGAGTGTGGCATAGATACTCATTACGAATGAGAAAAACACATTGAGCTGCAGCAAGAGCTTTTCAGGAGACAGTGTGAACTGGCGAAAGAATTTAGATTACCGATCGTGATTCACTCACGCAATGATTTTGATAGCACGTTCGAAGTGATACAGGAGTTGAAAGATGAGAAAATATATTTTCATTGTTTTGGATATTGCGTGGATGAGGTTAAGAAATTGCAGGAGTGCTTTCCAAAGATCTGGTTTGGGTTTTGTGGCAATGTGACCTATCCGAAAGCGCAGCCACTCCGCGACGCACTCCTCGCGTGTGATACGCAGAATGTGGTGTTTGAGACAGATGCGCCGTGGCTCTCGCCGCAGAAAGTCAGATGAGAAAAGAATGAACCCGCAAATGTAAAGTATATCTATGAGTACTGTGCGGAATTACTTGGAAAATCTATTGAAGAGTTCTCGGAAAACGTGAGAGAAAATGTACGCTCATTGTATGAGATATAATATTTATTAGTAACCTAGATCATCATGAACAGACCAGTACACTTTGAAATTCACGCAGAAGATATGGATCGTTGTGAAAAGTTTTATGGAGAACTTTTTTGATGGAACTTTAAGAAGCGGGAGTGAAGCGATGTAGAGTATAGGATGATCATCACCGGAGAAGAAGGAACGGTTGGTATCAATGGCGGACTGGTAAAGCGTATGGGAGCGAACCCAACAAAGGAGAGCGCCGTGAAAGGCTACGTATGTACTGTGCAGGTGGAAAATGTTGATGAGACATTGGAGAGCGCTGTTGCGCTTGGAGCGAAAGTTGCTCTGCCGAAAATGCCTATCCCGGGCATGGGGTGGTTAGCATATCTTATCGATACGGAGACTAATATTTTCGGCATCATGCATAACGATCCGACAGCTAAGTAGTCAGATGCTATACACATTCAAAACACCAACATTCAGCATGCCAGCTACATAATCAGAAATATTATCTTCCATACAACATCGCCGCCTTATCAATCTCTACAGACTGTTTGTTGTCTGTGTAGATAGCGGTGGTGTTTTTTTCGGTATAGTGAACCGCTCCGCTGAAGGGACGTGAGGCGATAAGAAAATTGGATTGCGGGCCAGGCGAAAGAGAAACGTTTTTATATCGGATATCGCCTCGCGCTGCGCGGAGTGTGGCAAATGTGTGCTGGCTAAGCTCGCTCGTAAGAGCTGTATCCATGATCATATTGAGCATGATGTACGATGAGACCTTTGTCAGATCAGAGAAGAACTCGTAGGTTAAAAGCTCTTCAGGCATGGATGTGCCGATATATGCATCTACGAGAACACTATCGTAAAATGAGTCCTGCGTGATTGCCTCTTTGAGAAAGCCTCTCGCGGATTGCGGGATGAAGTGTATTTTTTGATTGAGATTTTTTTGTAAGAAATATTTTTCTGCGATCGGTTTCACTGCAGGATCAACATCGACTGTGTCGACCTGTACCACTTCTGCTCTGCTTGCCATCTCCTCCGGATAGGTGAATCATGCCGCGCCAATGACGAGAAGTTTTTTCTGGCCGGCTACCGCAGAGAGTTTGTTTCGAAGGTCGGCGGTTTCGACCGAGTAGCGAATGTAGCCAAAAACACTTCTTTGGCCTATCGGATCCCAAGAGCTTGCAAATCCACCATCGAGAATCATCGTGCGAACTGGCTGGTTGTTATATGTTTGTTCGCGGATCTCAATATGCTGATAAGGGCTATCGTGAGTATAGATCGCCTGCGTATTGCGGGAAGAGAATAGTAAGACGGCCGAGACAATCAGCATGCCGATCCCGAGCCACGGCATACGTTTCTGCGAGATCATAAGGATGATGTGACACAGGACCAGCACTCCGGCCGTCAGATACCCGGTCTGCGCCACCCCCAAAGCCGGAAAAAGAACCGTGGCGGTCAGCACGCTCCCCAGAAATGATCAAAGAGTCGAGACGAAAAGAATCTTGCCGGCGGCAAATCACTTATTACCGCTGGTGAGCTGCGTGATCATGGGCATCGTATGGGATGCAGCTGCGACCGGTAAGAAGAAAAACAGCAGCGAAAAGACGAAAAGAGCCGGAATGTAGCTGAAAGTCTGGACGAATTTTAGTAGCAGATCGTGCTGGAGCGGGAAAACGAGCAAAATATAGTACAATCCTGCCCCGAGCAGCAGCCATGAAAGCCAAGAAGCGATCTTCGACTCGGAAAGACGAGCCGTCAGCTTACCGCCCGATCGGTACCCTACTGCCAGAGCCAGCAAGATCACACCAATCACGACAGATGTCAAGACAATACTTGAGCCTACGAGTGGAATAGCGCTCCTTAAAGCCACTAATTGCATAGCAAGGGTGGTGAATCCCTCCAATAAGACCACCAAAAGGAGTAGATAAGGCATGAGAAAAACCGCAGAAACAAAAGAATAATGCGTGTATAGGGAAGCCTCAAGGAAAAACAACATAAACATGCGGATTTTTTGCAAAAAACGACCCCGGTGGATATACTAAATATATCACTATTTAGCGCACCTAGAAACAAAAAATGGAAGCGATAATGCCGGGCGTCGACAACATCGACATGGAAACACAAAAGATAATCATAACCTACCAGAAGATTTATAACATCATCTTCAGATATGGTGCTTTTATTGTGCTCGGAATTCTTAGTTTTGTTATCGTTCTCTCTCTCCATACGCAATCGTTCGCCAGCGGCAAAGATCTCACAGCAGTCAAATGACAATTTTCAAAAGTGCCGACGATGATTCATTCCGGTGAGACCTATATCGCAAAAGGCGTGATCATCAATCCGGAAATCAACACTGCCCCGATCGATATCGACATCCTCCAGGGTTTTATCAACGTCTCTCCGGAGGCACAGATGGGATATGGTGCACTTGCACAACATAGTGGTATTATACTTCCTATTTCTATCAATCTCACTGTACATGACGACAACTTCACAAAGGAGTACTTTTCATCAACCACCTATGACCCCGCAGCATTGGATACATTCATAAAAAACACCGTCCTCACCTATCCGGTGAAAAACATTCAGAACACTCTTTTCCAATATAAGCAGAAATCTCTTGAAGAAAACGCTATAGCGGCAAACTCTCTCGGGCTGTGAATCGGAATAAGAGCAGGGACTCTCCCAAGCGACAACTCAAATGTTATCCCGAAAGGAACATCACTCAGAGAAATGTTCGGACTCCAGTGTCTTGGTAGTTTCAACCTTACGGATTTCTTCTGTTATAAAAACGCTGCACAGTTTATCTCTCGTATACCGTACCTGTCATTTAGCAACAAACTCGATGAGCTCGCATGACTTATGGCAGACATCAACAACACGCCATACGCTAAGCCCGCTTGTGACAACCTGCAATTTGCATTCAGCAAAAGCGCAGAAGCCAACAGAGTATGGGAGACTATCTTCTCTCTCTGTGGTCCAGAGTACGTACACTCGTATCATAGGATTGTAGATTTCGCTACAGTGAACTATGAGCTTCAGGGAATCTCCAACGAAAAGCTCTATAGCGACAACGATATCAATATTTTTAAACTCCTCTCCCTACAACAGAAAATTTATCAGAACACGTTACAGAAAAACTACGATGTAGGAACGATAGAAGTCTACCTCGCATTTACTCAGGGATTGCTTACGAAGAGATCGAACATCGAACAGCTCTATAAAGATATGATCTACCTGTACAACAACACATATCTCCAGTCTGCTCTTACACAGATTGCCATTCTGAATAATAACACGAAGGCGATGCTGAGACTCACCGACGTAGTGAAAGACATCAACGAAGGAACTATACAATTACAGAGGGCCATTCTCAATCCTGCAATTCTTGCGTACGTAAGCAACTCGCAAGCGTCGTCAACAGCGCAAACGAACCTTGTGACTTTCCAGGATCTTTTCACAAGCAAGTTCACCACATTTGACAACTTTGTTGTCACGACACAGAAAGTAGACAACGAAACACTCACAGCAGAAGTTGAAGGATACTTTACCCTCAATGATAACGACAATAAAAAGGTACTCTTTGGCGGAACATACTTATTCCGTGACGATAACTTCCTCCTGACACACGCAACCTTTCCGCAAGCTCCGGAACTTGAAGTAGCGATGAATAATCTGATAGCACAGAATACCATCACCATCACCATCGACATCCCATTCGTCTACGAGTTCATCAAGAACAACAGCAACGCGTGAGCAAAGCTTACTATCTGCGAACTCATCTCTGTCAAGCTTTCTCCGAAGCAGTGTTCAACGGCTGGCGTTCTCTTTGATGACGGAACGACTCGCATCCTCGTTAAATTCAACGGATACCAGATCGGTGGTGTCTCAACAAATGATGACGCACTAACAGAAAAGATACGCACAAGTCTTGAAGGTGTGATCACAACGCAAAGCAACATTGCAAGCACTCTGCAGAGCATCATGAAGATCGTCTATCCGGAAAAGCCAAAGGATGAGATCGGAACCGGAAGCACGGTTGATCCAAACCAGTTTACTATTCTCAGTAAATTCAAAGAATTTCTGGCAGTAAGCCCCGAAAAGATCACACTAAGCGACGGCAAGTATATCGTCGAATTCAGACTGGGCGAGACTAAATTCGTTGCGGCTGTTGATATGGAAAACAACTATAAGATGTTTCCTATTGCTGTAAAGATCGGAGAAAAGATAACAAGGATCAACAACCTCTCGCTCAATCTTACGAATATCTCGTTCACTGAGATCAACCAGTTCAAGTCAGATCCATGGGCATATATCAAGAAGGTCGACGTGGAGACTTACAACATTCTCCAAGATTCAATGAAAAAATAAAGAAAGTAAAGTATGTCACCGCCGGTGATCCCTCCTTCGGGAGGGTTTTTTTATATGATGTATTGTTTTTTATGAAGGTTTCGATACCCTGAGATGTAACTATTTGGTAACCCGGCAACAGGAAAATGTATAAAAAGCTCTCATTGACCGAACTCAGCAAATTACATACAGGATTTTTTGATCACCTCCAGTCACTCTACAAAAGGGAAAGATGCCAGATGCTGAAAGAGTATCTGAAGATCGCTTTTAAGGATGGCGATGATATCTACTATTTCAGGGAAGGAATGGCCTATTTTAGGATGAGCAAAAAAAGCGATGATTGCATCATCTTTGCGGACGAAACCGAAAAGATCGAGCTGCATGCGGGGCCAGATGAGATCAGTCAACTGCATAACCTCCTCAAAGCCGAAAAAACTCTCTCTAAAAACATAAAGAACAACCTAAGTATCAAGGATATCCTCGAGGAGGAATTTAAAAACAACGAACTGAGAACTATCAATGGCAAGCCATATATCGTTTACGATATCGAAACAGAAAACGTAACAAGTACGAATCTGGCAACACACAAATTCACTATCGCATATGTGCTCTTCTCAGAATCATGAGAGTACAAGCTTATCACCGAGGCGAACATGAAAAAGTTCATGGACTTCATGCTCGAATTCGACGGCTACATCATCGGTTTCAACAGCATCGGATACGACAACATTGTAACGGCATATAATTGCGGCTACAGTCAGCCAGAGATCGACACGCTGAATAATAAGAGCATAGATCTGTTCCTCTTCGTCCGACATCTACTCCAAAGAAGAATGAGCCTGAATAAGCTTGGTGCTGCCCTCGTTGGTGCAAAGAAGACCCTCGAGTCAGGACTGGAAGGAGTCGCCCTCCGGAAAAAATACAAAGATGAATGAGATGAGAAGGCATTTACACAGTTCAAAAAATACTGCAAAAACGACGTCAGCATGACCCATCTCATCTTCCTCTACTTCCAAAAGTACAAGAAGCTCTCGGGCGAAGGCGGCGAAGATGTCAGCTTCGACGAGTCGATGCTCCTTAACCTCAGTCGTATCCAGAAGTGAGAAAACCTCAAAGAGGTTTCACAGCAACAGTCGATGTTTGCGTAACGTAATTCACATTTCACAAACCATAAAGAACAATTATTAAGATTATCCATTTTATCGTCCACCCCTATCGAATGAATTTTCTAGAAAGCCTGGCTGACTATTACAACAACGAAGCAGAGAAATTTCACGGAACACGCCAACGTCACTGGCCCGAGTTCGATGTGCTTACCGAGGAGATTACAAAGCGTTTCGCCGGCAAGAAAAAGTTGCGTGTACTGGAATTAGGATGCTGAAGCGGCAGACTCTATGGCTATCTGAGCAAAGCATTGCCGGATAAGGAGTTTGACTATACAGGCATCGATATCTCAGCCAAGCTCGTTGAGATCGCTAAAAAAGAGCATCCTGACGCGACCTGGAAAGTAGCTAACATGACTGAATTTCTGCAGAAGGTGAAAAATCAGGAAACCTACGATATTATCATAGCCATAGCAAGTTTCCATCACCTTCCGTCGTATCGCGTCAGGACAACGACTGCGAACCACATGTACAGAGCGCTGGCATACGAATGAGCCTGCTTTATGACCAATCGGTCTGACAGCCAACGATTTCGCGAAAGATTTCGTGGCAGCATTCTCGTAGCCCGGCTCAAGACCATATTTTCCCTCTGAATCTATAGAGCCCGCGACCTCTTTCTCCCACGAAGAAGCGACGCCCGCCATAAGGTCTACTACAGATACTATCATATTTTCACCCTCCCCGAGCTTGAAAAGATCGGCAAATCGGCCGGCTTCGGTGATATCGAGCAGTTCTACCTGACCTCTGAAGGCGAAAGAACCCCACTGAAAAAGAAAAGCAGAAATAGCTGCAGCATCTGGGGAAAGAGTGTGTTTCTGGGATAAATTTCCTATTCTTGACTTAATATTATGAAAGAGTATATTAAGTATGGCAATGAATAATTATTCCCTTACCAACTTCGCGCTGTAAGCGAGATCGACATTGAAATCTCTCTACCTTACAAGACAGGAAGGAGCGGTGATAGCGATTGGGAAAAACTCGCCATTTACAGGGGCCTCTAACTCTACGTTCCAGCATATCTCGATATATGTTATCGGCGTAGCGCGCCACGATTGGGTGGCCATGATGAAAAGGCTATATGCAGCTAGTGAAGATGAACCATTCCTTCTGTTGCACTCTGGGATATACATAGTATCTTTTGGTTAAACATTGCCCAAGGGCCAGTCTTCTACTGCCCTTTTTTTGTTGTTAAAAAAACTTACTGGCTGCATGCAACCAATAAGTAGGCAATTTACGGCGGAAGCTCGGACTACTTCCATACGGGATCTTTACCAAAGTTCTTATACATCCTACTTTCCACCGGTTTTCGGTTTCTTTCGTTGTACGATGTTGCATTGTACTTTTGGCCCTTCTTTTTGTCGTAGGTATTAATCACCTCACCTTCTACCACCTGATAGATGAGCTGGCCAATTGGCATACCCTTATAGACGCGCACCGCTTTTGTAACGGTAATTTCCAGCGTCCAGGTATTACAAAAGCCTACATCTCCCTTACCGGCAGTATCGTGAATTTTAATACTTAACCTACCGGTGGATGATTTTCCCTCTAAAAAGGGCACATAGGGCGCATGAGTTTCTGTATATTCGTGTGTAATACCCAGATAAAAGTTATTAGGCAACAACACGAATCCGTCTTTGGGAATTTTCATATAACTTATTTCCAAAGGTTTTTTGGCATCCAATATACCATCTGACGGAGTAATATATTCAGCCAACCATTGACCTAAGTGTACGTCATATGAGTTCGAACCCATACATTCTTTGTGGAAAGGCTTAATAACAATAGTGCCTTTTTTAATTTCTTCTAAAATCCGAGAGTCTGATAATATCATAGTTCCTATTTTTGTTGTGCTTAGATTATACCAATCTCCCACGAGGAGTCAACGATTACAAAAAATCCCAGCCGAAGCCGGGATTTTAGGTGTTTATGTGAAATGAGCTTACACTCTATCATACTTGTGCATCAATAACTCTGAGCTGGCTTTGTTCATGATCTCCTGGACTACACCCACAATGATGATCACTCCTGAGCCGGTTACGATCACTGGAAGAGTTCCGAGAGATTGTGTAAGCTGTTGGATGAATGGGATGTATGTAAGAACGTATGAGTAGATACCAACGAGACCGAGTCCGATTCCTCCCCGGAGGCAGAGATGTCCGAGTACTCTGTTGATGTATTTTGCTGTCTCAGCACCTGGTCTGATACCAGGGGTGAAACCTCCTCTCTTTTGGATGTTATCTGCGATCTTCTCTGGGTTAAACACGATCATCGTATAGAAGAATGTGAATGCCACTATGAGTAAGAAATAGATAGCAATAGCGAGAAGTGAAGGTTGTTGGTTGTATATGTTGAAGTTTTTTTCGATCCGACTTGCTGCCTGCTGGATAGTTTGGTTTTGTGTACCGAACTTAGTCACCAGTTGTGAAAGCAGATATGGAAATGTTGCAAACGCGATAGCGAAGATGATAGGGATCATTCCAACCGGATTGAGTGGGATAGGAAGAGATGAGCTTTCCTGAACCTTGCCCTGTTTCGCGTAGACGATAGGTATCTCCTTGATGGTTTTGAGAAGGAAGATCGAAAGAATGATCAGACCGAGAACGATGATAAGCATGAATAGTACAACGCTTATCCGATCACTTCCTGCGGCAGACACGTCAGTATAGACTTTTGAGACGATACCTGAGACGATAGATGCGAAGATGATGAGAGAGATACCATTGCTGATACCCTTTTCTGTGATACGCTCACCAAGATACATAAGCATAACTGCTCCTACTGCGAGAACGAATGCTGACATACACACGAGAAGGAAATTACTTGTATCGATGAGCTGTCCTCCGAGAAGATAGTTCATGAAGTAGGTCATTCCGATACCCTGAAGCAATGCCAAAGGGAATGCGATCCATCTTGTGTACTGCTGGATCTTCATGCTACCCTGCTCACCTTGTTCCTGAAGCTCTTCGAGAGCTGGAACGATAGCGGTAAGAAGCTGCATGATGATCGATGCATTAATATATGCACCAAGTCAGACGGCGATGATTGAAAATTGGTCGAGCGATCCTCCCAGAAGCATAGCAAAATATTCTAAACCACCTGCGCTACCAAGTGATGTCTGACTGATCAAATTACCAACATCTACAAAGGGAACCGGCATAAATACGAGCAATCTGTACAGCGCCAAAAACGCCAACGTCCAGAGGATTTTTGTCCTGATGGTCTTGCTGCGAAATGCGTCGCCTACTGATGTCAGTATATTTGCCATGGTCCAATATTATGTAAGATTAAAGTGCGTAATCAAGGGGGCTAAGAATTAGTTAACTTTCCCTCCTGCTTTTTCAATCTTTTCCTGAGCAGATTTTGAGATAGCGTCCATACCCGTGAAGGTAAGTTTCTTTGAAAACTCACCATTACCAAGGATCTTTACTTTTTCTCCTTTATTGAGGAGTCCTGCAGCGATAAGAGAGTCCTTTGTTACCTCTCCTGTGATCTCAGCATGAGCTTCGAGCGTAGAAAGATTTACAGGAGTGAACTTATGGATAAGTTTGAATGGTTTCTTGAAACCTCTTGTTTTAGGAAGTCTCTGAGTAAGCGGAGTCTGACCTCCTTCAAACCACGCAGGCATACCAGCTCCAGCTCTCTGGCCTTCACCTTTGTTACCTCTTCCAGAAGTATTACCTCTTCCAGAGCTATCACCTCTTCCTCTTTGGATCCTAGGTTTTTTGATACCTTTGCTTCTTGTAAGTGTATATCCGAACATTGCTGTAAGTGTTGTATCGGTAAAAATATATTATATATGAACTATTTCTTTGGTGCTGGTCTGTGTCCTCCTCCTTGAGATCCTCCTCTTGCTGAGTTATTGCCTCTTCCTGCTCCAGCAGATGGCTTACGATCACCACCACCATTTGGTCTTCTTGGTGCTCTCTTTGCCTGATCTTCCTGGATCTTCTCCTCTTTGCGAGTCTGCATCATTTGTTGCGTATCGTGAGTTGGAAGTTTTGATCTGTCTACTTTATATGAGCTGAGCGCCATGATAGTTGCGAGCGCATTATTGAGTTTATTATTAGTTCCCATGATCTTTGACAGGATGTTTGTATATCCCGCAAGTTCAGCCACCGAACGGAGAGCAGAACCAGCCTTAAGACCCGTACCAGGAGCAGCAGGGATGAGTTTGATCATCGCTGACTTATACTTGTATGAAACTGGGTATGGAACAGATCCTGACTGTGTGATAGGAGTCACCTTGATGTTCTTATATGCTTCGTGAGTTGCCTTTCTTACAGCGATAGATACGTCTGCGCCTTTTGAGATACCAAGACCAATCTTTCCTTTCTTGTTACCAACAAGGATGATCGCTCTAAATGAAAGTTGACGTCAACCAGTATTTACTCTGGTTACTCTTCTTACCTCGAGAAGCACCTCCTCAAACTCCTTCTTTGGCTTGTCTCTTCTGTCGCCTCTGTCGGGTCTGTCAGATCTTCCGCGCTTTGCAGCAGCGTCCGCACTTGCACTAGTAGTCTCAGCAGCAGCTTTCTCTTCTGCTACCGGCTCAGCAACTGCCATCACCTCTTCAGTTTTTGCGCTCTCTGGTGTCTCTACGTTTTCTTCTGTCATAGTCATAATAACTATAATGATAATTTGTAAAATATATGAGTATTAGTTCTTCAGTCCAGCTTCATTTGCTCCAACAGACACACCCTTCACTCTTCCGTGAAATCTGTATCCATTTCTATCAAATACCACATTAGTAACACCTTTTTCTATCGACTTCTTTGCAATAGCCTTTCCCACCTCCATCGCTCTTTCAGTCTTGGTACCTTTTTTAAGGTCTCTGTCATCAGCAGCAGCTACTACTTTACCAGAAAGGTCGACAATTTGTGCATAGATGTACAAATTAGACTTACTGATGATAAGTCTTGGAAGTGACGCTGTCGATTTGATAGACGTGTTAACTCTATGTTTTCTTCTCGTCTGTCTGACAGCTTTTGCCTGCAATGCGCGTGCTAAATTTTTCATGTGTAGTAGACCGATAACAATGGTTAAAAGATTATTATGGAGTTTTTATTATTTCTTCGCAGCCTTACCAGCCTTGAGTTTGATCACTTCGTCAATATATCTGATACCCTTTCCTTTGTACGGCTCTGGCGCCTTGAGTGCTCTGATCTTTGCTGCCGTCTCGCCAATAACTTCCTTGTCGATACTTACGAGCGTTATGATGTCGTTACCCTTAGGATCTTTCTCTGTAGATGCAGTCACCACCTTTGGTACGTTAAATACGATAGGATGAGAGAATCCAAGCGCAAGCTGAAGGTTTGTACCCTGCATTTTTGCAGTGTAACCCACTCCGAGCACCTGAAGTTTTTTCTCGTAGCCTTTGTGGAGACCCTCAATCATGTTTGCGATGAGTGTTCTTGAAAGACCCCAGAGGTTCTTCTTGTCATCATGATCAATAGAGACAGTTATCTCTCCGTCAGCGATGACAGCGCTTACACCTTGAAGTAATGTATATGAAAGCGTACCCTTTGTTCCCTTTACTGATACTGTCTGACCATTAATAGTCACTTCAATACCTGATGGGATGGCGATACTTTTCTTACCTATTTTTGACATTGTATACCAAAGTAGATTAATAAAATATTAGTAGATCTCTGCTATAAGTTCACCTCCTATCTTCTTCTGCTTCGCAACATGGCTTGGCAAAAGCCCCTCTGATGTAGAGATGATACCAATTCCACGTCCTGCAGCAACCGGCTTAATTTCCTTGTATGATATATACCAGCGTCTTGAAGGTCTTGAGTAGAACTTGATCACCGGAATATCGTTGATCTCATCCTCTACCTCTTTAAGCGATACATTGATCGACTTTTTATTACCCTCAGTCGTCACATCATATCCAAGGATAAACCCATACTGCTTGAGCAGATCGAGAGTTTTTACCTTAAAATTAGAATAAACGATGCCGTCTACATGGGTTCTTCTTGCCATGTACGCATTCTTTATTCTAATCAGGAGATCATGTATAGGAGCATTTACAAAACTCATGGAAATAGTTAACAGAAAAATATAAAGAAAAGTATATTACCAACTTGCTTTCTTGAGACCAACGATGAGCCCCTCTCTTGCGTATTTTCTAAGGCACACTCTGCAAACACCGAGTTCTCTGAGATAACTACCAGCTCTACCACAGAGTTGACATCTGTTGTAGTACTTTGTAGAGTTTTTCATCTTCTTGCCTTCTGCAAGAGCCTTTAATCTCTGTACAGTAAGTTTGGCTTGTTTTACTTTCAGTGCATTTCTTGCCATGGATATGGAATAGATAGAGGTTACTAAAGATTATTTACGATATATTATTTCTCGAGGAATATAAACCCAAGTGCCTTCATCATCGCTATTGCGTCTTCTTTCGTAGCAGCATTAGTGACGATATTTACCTGGATACCCATCATCGCATTCGCATCATCTCCGAGGATCTCAGGGAAGATGGCTTGTGATGTAAGACCTATATTATAGTTGTTGTTGGGATCAAAGCTTTTCGCACTCAGACCAACGAAGTCTCTTACACGAGGCATCACGACCTTAGTTAGCTTGTCGAGAAACTCATACGCCTTTTCTCTTCTGAGCGTTACTTTGAGCATAACCGGCATGTTCTCTCTGAGCTTGAAGTTCGAAATCGCTTTTTTCGATTTCATAGTCACTGGCTTCTGTCCGGTGATGGCAGCAAGGTTTTTTTCGATATCGCTAAAGTCCTTCACACCTTTTCTTGTTGCGAGAGACCCGATACCCACACTTACCACCACCTTATCAAGAGAAGGAGCCTGGTGAATATTCTTCTTTTTCAGATCTTTCTGTAGCGCCGATCTGGTCTTTGTCTTATATTGTTGATAGATACTCATCTGAGCAGTAGACTATAAATTAAATATATTTTCAATTAATAAGATCTGTGAGGAGCAATTACTTAACAGCTTCTTTGCTTGCCTTCAAGGTTCTCGTTTTATTCCCTTGTTTATCAGTGGTAATACCGACTCTTGAAGCCTTTTTTGCTTTCTCGTCGTAGACTGAGACATTTGATATATGAATAGGATGAATCTTGTCGATAAACCCTTTTCATTTTACCGATTTTTTCATCACATTAACACCTTTCACAACAACCTTGTCTCCCTGCACTGACTCTACTGTAGAGGTCTTGCCCTTAAACTTGCCGGCTGTAACGATAACTGTATCTCCTGTTTGAATTTTTCTCATTGGGGGTATATATAAACTAAATTTTTACATTATTATTTTATAATTATTCATTGGACTAGATTACCTCTTCTGCGAGAGACGCAACATCCTTAAACCCCTTCTCTCTCAACTCTCTGAACACCGGTCAGAAAATTCTTTTTCCGATCGGTTCACCGTCCTTGTTGATCAGAGCAACCGCGTTGTCATCAAGTCTCAGGTAAGTACCGTCTTTTCTTCTCACCTCTTTCTTGAGTCTTACAATAACTGCATCAGCAACATCACCTTTATTGATCGTTGAACTAGGCAAAGCGCTTTTGATAGCGACCTTTACTCTGTCTCCGATACCGGCTTTTCTACCGCTCGATCATTTGAGAACGGCGATAACTTGTGCTGTCTTTGCTCCGCTGTTATCTGCGATGATAACTCCAGATTCTGTTTGTAACATGGTGAGTATGATATAAGATTGAATAAATGGTTAGGCTGCGTGAGCAGTTACTTCTACAAGCGCCCGTCTCTTTGTTTTGCTGACGGGGTTGTGCTGTCTGATCGTTACTGTATCACCGATCTTTGCAGCATTGTTTTCATCGTGAGCGTAATATTTCTTTCTCACGGTGAATCTTTTTTTATACAAAGGGTGCTGAGAAACGGTCTTAGTAACAACAACGATAGTCTTATCCATCTTGTCGCTTACAACTGTTCCCGTGAGCTCCTTGATACTTTTTCCTCCGATAATAGTCATTATTTAACGAGCGACTTAGAAGATAAAACAGTATTCACTCTTGCGATATTTCTTCTCACATTGCGAATCTGATGCGTTTCCTTGAGCGCTTTTGCGTGGTTCTTCATCTGCAGACCAAAGAGTTCTTTTCTGAGGTCGTTACGCAAAGCGACAAGATCCTTGAATGATTTTCCTGTCAGCTCACTTGCTATGAGTTGTGCTGCTTTTGCCATGTACGTAGATACTATAGACGATAAAATGCGTATTTGATTATCTTACTTCTCCTTTTACTACCAGTCTTGTAGTTACCGGAAGCTTATATGATGCCATCTTGAATGCCTCTTCAGCTTCCTCTCTATTGAGTCCGCTAAGCTCAAAAAGGATACACCCCTTCTTGATTCTCGCCTGATAGAAATCCACATCACCTTTTCCCGAACCCATCGGCATCTCGAGACCTTTCTTCGTGTATGGAACGTCTGGAAACACTCTGAACCAGATTTTACCAACCTTTCTTGTGTATCTTACGATTACTTTTCTGGCAGCTTCAAGCTGTCTGTTAGTAACGTATGAACTCACGGTTGCCTTGAGACCATAATCACCGAATGCAACTTTGTTTGCTCTTGTTGCAACACCGGTAATACGACCTCTCATCTGCTTCCTATATTTCCATCTCTTGGGTGTTAAGATAGACATCTTTTTTCTCGTTAAATATAAGCTAAATGGATATGGGAATAAGTAGTTTGAATATATTTTTTAGTTCATGATCTTGTTCATAGCCGCCTGCTTTCTGACCTCCTGTACTTCAGCGCCATTTTTTGCTGCCGCTTTCACGAGGATGTCTCCTTTCGAAATCCACACTTTGATTCCGATGATACCGTATTTAGTCAAAGCGGTTGTGTAGTGGTAGTCAATATCTGATCTCAGCGTCTGGAGCGATACTCTACCCTCTGAGAACTTCTCTGTTCTCGAGAGATCAACACCACCAAGACGTCCTGATACCTGAACTTTGATACCTGTTGCGCCTTTCTCCATAACTTTCTGGAGGAGACTTTTTGCAACACGTCTGAATGGCATACGAGCCTCGATCTGTTGAGCAGCAAACTCGCCCATGATCTTTGCAGAGAGTTCCGGAAGTCTTACATCCTTCAGCGCGACCTTGAACTCGCGTCCGAACTTCTTTTGCAAGAGCTTCGTAAACTCGTCCAACTTTGCGCCGTCTTTTCCAAGGATAAGTGCTGGCTTCGCAGTGAAGATAATAACTTCACACTCCTTATCAGTTTTTCTGATAACGGTCTTTGCGATACCCGCCCTCTTGAATGTTTCCTCAACGAGCAATCTGACTTTGATATCCTCTACGAAGAATTGAGCACTTTGTGATTTTGTCTTAGCAAACCACTCTGACGACCACGCTTTCGTGATACCTGCTCTAAACCCTCTTGGATCTACTTTTTGTCCCATGAACTATAGATGTTATTTAGTATCTAAAACCACTCTCACAAATGCTCTATGTTTCACATATCCGTGTATTCTTGATCTTCCCACAAATCTACTTCTTGCAATCTTTGGACCACGTCCAACATTGATATGGGAGATATAGAGCGCCTGCGCATTCTGTCCTGCATTTGTTACCGCATTTGACTGTGCAGATCTTACTGTTTTCCAAAGCATCTTTGCTGCCGCCTTTGGTGTGTGCTCAAGGATATTGAGCGCATCGTCCACTTGTTTTCCCTGGACAAGCTTTGCCAAAAGCTGCATCTTCTTATAAGATGTAAGCGCATATTTAAGTGTTGCTGTAAGACTTTTATTCATGGTTACACGAGTAATTGAGTCGATAAAACAAATGGTAATCTAATCTATTAGAAAGGATGTCCCTTAAACGTTCTTGTTAGGACGAACTCTCCGAGTCTGTGCCCAATCATTTCTTCATTTACATAGACACTGACGAATTGCTTTCCATTATGAACAGCAAATGTGAAGCCTACAAACTCAGGAACGATCTGACATGCTCTGTCCCAAACTTTCACAACCTTCTTGTCACCGCTCGCATTCATCTTCTCCACTTTTGCGAAGAGCTTGTCGTTGACGTAGAATCCTTTCTTTAGCGATCTTGTCATTACTTATAAACGATAAGGTTAAATGTTGAATGAATGAATTTAATAGTATGATTAGTTCTTTGTTCTCTTTGACACGATAAACTTGTTTGACCACTTCTTCGTACTTCTTGTCTTCTTTCCTGCAGGCACTGGACGTCCCGTAAACGTCTTCGGGAATCTCAAACCAATTTCTGCATGTCCTTCTCCACCTCCGTGCGGATGGTCAACCGGATTCATCGACTTACCAAGTACGTGCGGCTTCACACCCATCCATCTTTGTCTTCCTGCTTTTCCGATAACCACATTTTTGTGATCTTCGTTACCAAGTTGACCGATAGTAGCAAAACATTTTTCATCAAACTTTCTCACTTCTCCAGATGGCAACTTAACAAATACAACCTTAAGCGCCTCATCTTTACCCGCGATCTCTCCGTACGAACCAGCCGACTTGATGATCTTTCCCTTCGTCATAGGAGTAAATTCGAGATTGAAGATCTGGAATCCTTCAGGAATATCTTTGAGCTGTTTTCTGTTACCGGTACCAAGAGTTGCCTGATCTCCCGTCATGAATACATCTCCAACTTTTACTCCCTTCCATGCAAGCACGTATCTCTTCTCTCCGTCTGCAAAGTTTACAAGGGCGATTCTTACTGTTCTGTAAGGATCGTATTCGATATCAGCAACTTTTGCGGGGATATTAAGCTTGTCATATCCTCTGAAGTCTACGATACGATAGAGTCTCTTATGCCCTCCACCCATAAATCTTGACGTCACTCTTCCGTACTGATTTCTTCCTGCAGTCGAACCAAGCGTTACTGTAAGTGATTTTTCTGGTTTCGTCTTCGTGATATCAGAAAAGTCATATCCTACCATAGAACGTCTTGACGGAGTGTATGCTTTATATTTTTTCACAGCCATTGTTGCGAGAATCCGTTGATGAAAGATAAAGAATATTAGTCAGCGAGCACGATTTTGTCTCCTTTCTTCAGAGAGACTACCGCCTTCTTATATGAGCGTCTTACAAGAGATCTGTTTGATCTACCTTTTTCCTTTACCCACGAGACATTAATAGCCTCAGGCGTAACGTTATAAACGATCTGAACAGCCTGTTTTACGTCGATCTTGTTAGCGTCTGCATGTACTTTGAATGAGTACTTATGAGCCCCATCTGATTCACTACCCTTGTATGCCTTCTCTGTTACGATAGGAGCAAGAATAATCTGATAAGGACTCAGTTTTTGCAACGCCTTCGCAGAAGACGATTTTTTTGCTCTCTGTCTGAGTATTTGTGTAAATGTCATTCTGGTTGATCAAATGATTAAATATGATGAATAGTATTTGTTATCCTACGATTTTTTCAATCTTTTCCATAGATCCTTCGAGCAAGACTACTTTGTCGTACTGTAAGAGATCAACAGGATTGATATAATCAGCGAGTATTGATTTCGTACGAGGGATATTGTTGAATGATTTAGCAACGACGTCGTCCTTCTCAGACATAATGATAAGCGTCTTCTTCGCACCAAGTCCGATCTTACCAAGAAGCGTTACCGCCGTCTTTGTTTTGATCTCCTTGAGTGGATTAGCTTCAAGACCAAGCAGTTGCTCGTTCTTCGCTTTGATGGTGAAGATACCGCAGAGCGCAAGTTTCTTCATCTTCTTTGTCATAGCCTTAGAGTGATTGACGTCGTTTCTTGGACCAAAAGCAACACCTCCGTGTTTCCTGATAGGAGAACGGCTTGATCCGGCTCTCGCATTACCAGTACCCTTCTGTCTGAAGAGCTTTTTCCCAGAACCCGCCACCTCTGCCCTTGTTTTCACATGAGCGATAGGATGACGAGCGTTCGCCTGTTGCAATAGGAAGAACTCGTGAATAAGATCATCATTGATTCTTTCGTCGTTGAAGAGAGCTTCATTGAGCGAAAGTTTCCCTGTGGCCTTTCCATCTTTATTGTAGACTTGTATCGTATATGTCATAACCTACGGTGAACAAATGATTAAATGTGAGAGCAATTACGAGATGTATAATGAAAGAAGCGTATTGTACGCACCAGGAACCGCCCCCTTCACAGCGATGAACTTGTCTTCACCAACCGTAAGGATTTCAGCAACAGGTCTATTATGAAGCGTTACTGTATCGGTACCCATATGACCAGCGTGTGGATGCCCCTTCTGCACTCTTCTTGGCTTTCTATTACCAAGCGAACCAACATGTCTATGAAACTTCGAACCGTGCGTCTTTGGACCTCCAGCGAGGTGAAATCTTTTCACCGCACCCTGGAAACCTTTACCTTTTGATGTGCCTGTAAGCGATACTTTCTCTACCCCTTCGAGTAACGATATATCAACAGGAGCGCCTGCAGCGAACTTTTCTTTGAAGGTCTCGTCCGCAGGAAACTCTTTCATCCGGTCATATTGAATTTTCTGACCTTTAGTCTTCTGGAGTTCTTTTTTTCCTCCAGCAAGAACGACGGCTTCGTAGCCATCTTTTTCCTGTGTCTTATATCTGACTACTTCCTGTGGAACGATTTGCAAAAGCGTTACGGCCGTATGCGCATCTCCAATCCAAAGTTTTGTCATTTCCTTCTTTCTGACAACTAGTCATCTTTTGCTACCCATTACAATTAGCGAGATATTGAGAGTAAAAATATTATCGTTGCACTATTAATGTCTATCGTATGATTTAGAACACCTTCACCTCCACAGAGACACCAACAGGTATTGAAAGGTTTTGCAGATATTCTATCGTTTTAGGCCCCGTCTCCACCACGTCGATCAGTCTTGCGTACGTTGTTCTCTCAAACTGTTCTCTTGCGTTTTTATACACAAAGTTTGATCTCATCACCGTATAGAGCTTTCTCTGCTTCGGAAGTGGGATAGGTCCCTTCATCGTTGCTCAAGACTTTACAAGAAGACCAATGATCTTACTTGCAGAGCTTTCGAGCATCTTTACATCATAACTCTTGAGCTTGATTCTAAGCTTTGGAGATTTTGCTTCTGCCATACCAGTCGTTGTTGTGAGGAAAACTAAATATATTAATGTAGCAGCAGACTATAGATGCTAGATCATAGCAACGAATTACCAATCTCTAACATCTAACCTCTGATTGCTCGTATGTAAATTATCCAAGAATCTTAGTAATAACTCCGGCACCTACTGTTCTACCACCCTCACGGATAGCAAATCTAAGACCTTCTTCCATAGCGATCTTGTAGATAAGCTCTACAGTAATCTTAGCGTTGTCACCAGGCATAATCATCTCTCTTCCTTCCATAGAAACAGTTCCAGTAACGTCAGTTGTTCTTACGAAGAACTGAGGCTTGTAACCAGCCATGAATGGAGTATGTCTTCCACCTTCTTCTTTCTTCAATACATAGATCTCAGCCTCGAACTTGCTATGAGGTTTTACTGAACCTGGCTTAGCGAGAACTTGTCCTCTCTCTACCTGATCTTTTTCAATACCTCTAATAAGAAGACCAACATTCATACCAGCCTCTGCCTTCTCATGCTGTTTGTGGAACATTTCAATACCAGTTACTACAGTTGCCGTAGGCTCGTCTTGAAGACCAACAATTTCTACCGCCTCATTGATACCGATAACTCCTCTCTCAATTCTACCAGTAATTACAGTACCTCTACCCTTAATAGAGAATACATCTTCCACTGGCATAAGGAAAGGCTTAGCTGTATCACGAACTGGATCAGGGATATAACTATCAAGCGCAGCGAGAAGATCCCACACACACTTAGCAGCACCCGCCTCGTCAGTTGAGTTTTCAACCGCCTTAAGAGCAGAACCTCTAATGATAGGAGCACTAGCACCGTCAAATCCGTTCTTTGTAAGAAGATCTCTTACTTCTTCCTCTACGAGGTCGATCATGTCAGCATCTTCAACCATATCACACTTGTTGAGGAATACTACTACGTATGGAACGTTAACCTGCTTAGCGAGAAGCACGTGCTCTCTTGTCTGAGGCATAGGTCCATCAGTTGCAGCTACCACGAGAATAGCACCATCCATCTGAGCAGCACCAACGATCATGTTTTTCACATAGTCGGCATGTCCTGGACAGTCGATGTGCGCGTAGTGACGAGTTTCAGTTTCGTACTCTACGTGTCTTGTATTAATAGTAATACCTCTTGCCTTCTCTTCAGGGGCATTATCGATATCACCGTAGTTTTGCGCCTTAGCAAAACCCTTTGTTGCAGCTACTGTTGTGATAGCAGCCGTCAATGTTGTTTTACCATGATCTACGTGACCGATGGTACCTACGTTAACGTGGATTTTAGACATGTTGGTCGTATAGGTATAAAAGATAAATAACTTTTTTAATTTTCTAAGTAGTAAGTGGTGGGCATAGATGGACTCGAACCATCGACCTCGTCCTTATCAGAGACGCGCTCTAACCAACTGAGCTATATGCCCATCAGTAATTAAGCAATCTCGGGGATGCGGGACTCGAACTCGCGGCCTCTTGGTCCCAAACCAAGCGCTCTAGCCATCTGAGCTAATCCCCGTCAATGCTTTTGCAATGTCATAACTTTGACTTTGATGTTTCAATGTTATCGTGGTGCCGGGGGGCAGAATCGAACTGCCGACACAGGGCTTTTCAGGCCCCTGCTCTACCACTGAGCTACCCCGGCTTATGTGTATCTGTATTTGTCAAATGACAAAAAAAAACAGTGTAAATGACACGTAGGAGCAGTGAGTTATCATACTGATAGCTTTTACCCTACACATTTACTTTCATGAGTTTCTACCTGGCATTTCTCAACACCCGATATACCGATAACCGACCTTTTGGAGTTCAGCTCGTTCGACATTTATATCAATCTCCCACGAGATTGCAAGCCGAAAGTAGTAGAAGTTATCCTTCCACATGAGATGGATTTTTTTAGGCAATTCAGTAAACATGGTAAAATAATTTACCACCTCTTCCTGAACTATGATTGTCCACGAAATGAAGCTCCATGATAATGGATTTTATCGCATGAAAAGCGGAATTAAAAGAGTCGAAGTAAGGTTGTTTGACGAGAAAAGAAGAAAGATCGCAATTGGAGATCATATTATGTTTACAAACACAGAGAATCCGAAAGAACAGCTCTCTACAAAAGTTACATGACTACTCTACTACCCTAGGTTCAACGAAATGTTTGAAGATTTGCATCAAAAGTACTTCTCAGAGTTTAGCCAAGAAGAGTTAAAGGATTCAATGCTCAAGCGTTACGCGGCCGAACAGGAAACCACATACGGAACGATAGCCATAAAAATAGAGCTTCTGCACAATAATGCATAAAATACTTTATCTCTCCCTATAAGCCACAATGATCTCACAACACAAGCGAGAAGGCTTTTCTCCAAAGTTCGAAGTAGTGAGTTGTTTTCTGGAACATGATGGCAAGATTCTCCTCCTCCAGAGACAACTACACAAGCCTCAGCCCGGAACCTACGGCGTGCCTGCCGGCAAGGTCGACGAAGGAGAGACACTCGAAGAGGCTATAAAGAGAGAGATCAGCGAAGAGATAGGCGCGGAGGTGAACGAATTAACCTACTTCACAAATATGTTCGTTAAACACGACAACTATGAGTTCATCTATCATATGTTCTCTGCTCCATTTGACGCATCAAATCCTATTCAAATAAATCCTGATGAACACCTCACCCACTTACGGGCAACACCTCACGAGGCTCTCACATACGATCTTATTCCCGACGAAGACACATGCATTAAACTTTTTTACAAAATTGCATAACTATAACTAATGCTTACTACGAAAGCAGTTGTATCACATATCGAATACTCTCCCTCACGCGAAGTGACATTTGTCAGATTTACACCCGAAGAAAAGTTCGACTTTGCAGAGGGACAGTTTGTCATGATCGAATCGACATTCAACCACAAGGACCTTGGAAAGCCACTCAAGAAGCCATATAGCATCGCAACAACGATGGACGAACTTCAGACACAAGGAACGATCGGCGTCGTTGTCAAAAAGACAATGGACGGTTTCATGTCTGAATATTTAACATCAGAAATCGCCGTTGGCGACGAAGCTGTCCTGACATGACCACTCGGACACATGACAGACAAGGATGGAATGAATAATAACTATCTACTCGTCTCAACCGGTAGTGGTGTCTCACCGATGGTCAGCCTCTATTCAAAATTAGTGGACAACCCTGACCACAAGCTCGTCAACATCTTCGGCGAAAGATATCATCGTCACGTCTTGCCATCAGTCGAAAAAATATTCTCTGACCATAACGACACGACAAAAAATATTCTGTTTCTCTCACAGGACGAACATGACGGCTACAGACAAGGACATGTCCAGCTGGCACTCGACGAGGCCCTCGAATTCCTCGGCGACAAATCGTCCATCATTGTCTTCATCTGCTGATCCCCTCTCATGGTTGACGACGTCAGACAGATGCTTGTCGAAAGATGACTCACAAAGGAACAGATGAAATATGAGAAATATTAAAAAAACTCTCTGCACATGTCAGAGAGAAAAACTTTTCAAATTCGTTAGAGCAATTTCACACGACGACATTTCCTTCTGAATCCGTACAAACAAGGGGATTCTCCGTAATACTTGCTATGCAATTGCCCCTACACCTATGACAACAAGTGCAAGTAACGGTTAGGGGATCACCGTCCTCCGCATGTCGGGCGCAAAAACGGCCACAATTGTCGGCATCTTCAATGGGGCCATTGCAACCTTCGCACGAAAGGATACCGCCGCATTGTTCACATTGCATATAAACTCTGCCATCATGCTCAACAGTATGTTTAGGAAATGCGCCCTGGGAAAACCAGCCGCAATCACACCTTTTCAATACTGTTCCAGCTGCCAACGCACTCTGCGGCAGGTCGTCAACTTCAAAAAGAGTGGATTTACACATATCTAGAATATTTTGTTTACATTGCAATATTACGCTTTGTAAGCGCTATTACAAGCTCTTCGTCTGCCCCTTCCTCCATTTCTCAATCTCTGCATGGTGACCACTCAGCAAAACCTCCGGCACCTTCAATCCGTAGACCTCCTCCGGTCTAGTATATTGCGGATATTCGAGGTTGCTCATGTTCTGGGCCGGATCGTAGCTTTCCAGAAGGTGGCTGGCTTCCTCTTTGATCACTCATGGAACGAGCCTTGCGACAGCCTCTATGACCACCATCGATGGCAATTCGCCTCCTAATGTAACAAACTGGCCCAGCGACATTTTTTCAAAGTAATCTCCATATTTATCCTGCATATATTGTTCAAACCTATAATCAATGCCCTCATAACGCCCACACACAAAAATAATATTCTGTAGATCACCGGCATACTGGTAGGCAACCCCCTGGTTGAATATTTTTTCCGACGGACTCATAAATACAATTCTCCATGCAGAATTTTTAATTGTTAATTTTTTATTTTCAATAATTGATTCTACCGCGTCAATGAGTGGTTTTGCTTTCATGAGCATTCACGCTCCTCCGCCGTAGATCTCGTCGTCAACCTGTTGGTGTTTATCTGGACAAAATGTGCGTGGATTGGTAAAAGAGAAGGAGATTAAGCTGCCCTCGATCGCCTTGTTCATTAAAGATGTTTTGAGAAAAGAGTCGTATATTTCCGGGAAGAGCGAGACGATGTGAAAACGCATCTATTGCTATCTTTCGTAAAGTAAATATACTATAGACTATAGCGAATAATCCTCTTAAATCAAGGAATCAAACTCATTATAACCCTCTTATGAAAAACTCCCCTCGCTTCTTAGAAAAACCTATTTCTTATATCGATACTGAATGAAAGCGCTGTAAGCTCGCCATAAGCGCAGATATTTTAGAGGTGCTACAAGCAGATCCAGAAAGACTGAGAGAGTTCAAGCAGACATTTAAAACTTTTCGCGACAAGGAAAAAGAGCGAAGACTGTCAGTAAAAAGGAACGACGACAGAATAGAGCAAGGGGTATATAGATCTTATTATTATCGCCGGCTGAAGAAACTTCTTGCTCTCAATACTCCTTACAGTGATACAAAATATATTAAGCAGCTTTTATACGCGACTGAAAGCTACTGCTTTCTTGCGAATGAAGACCTCGTCGATCTCATTAACGACTATCTCTATCCCTTGCTGCAGCGGTCCAGACAAGATCTCAAAAGTTTCCTTTCACGCATGCTTCGTACCATTAACAATAATCTTACCCTCGAGGGATCGCGCATATATCTTAGCCCTGAGAGCCTTATCTCTCATGATGAACTTTTTGAGGCAAAGAGTGACGACAATGATGTGAAGCAACTTTTGAAAGCTATGAGTATAAGGGATAATCTATCGAAAAAAGATGGCTTGGATTATGCTGCGTACGACAAGGGTGTCGTTGCTGAGTTTATTATCCGGTATCTCACTCAAACGTCACACTTCACCTATAATATTAAAAAAGCCATAGACCACGAGAGCGAGGTATCACACAGATTTTATATCGGTCCGGATAGAATCGAAATGATCAATAAACGGATGATCGACTAAAGCTTGTTTTCATCCGCTAATTCCGTATTTGTAGAGGTACTTTAACAATAATATGAGAACGATGCATTTGCGCGACGAGCTTGAGAAACGTGGGTTTTTGTACCAGTTTACGAGCGATAAGTTATTTGATCTGTATGAGTGAGGCGGGCAATCATTGTATCTAGGCTGCGACCCAACCGCTGACAGCCTTCATCTCGGGAATTTTACCGCGATCATGAATACGGTAAATTTTATGAAGCGCGGAAATCATCTCGTGCTTATCGTAGGTGGTGAGACTGGTATGATCGGAGATCCGGGCGGAAAGAACAGCGAAAGACAGCTCCTCTCACAAGAGACGCTCGAGTATAATGTTTCAAAGATTACCGAACAGGTGGGATTTATTTTAGGCAATCTGAAAGAACTTTCAGGGGAAGATTTTAGCTTTGAGGTAGTGAATAATCAGGAGTTCTATAAAGATATGTCGTTCTCAACATTTCTCAGAGAGGTTGGCAAGTACATAACTGTCAATCAGATGATGTCAAAGGAGACAGTCAAGAAGAGAATCGAAGACCCTGAACAGTCGATCTCCTTCACTGAGTTTAGTTACATGCTCCTCCAGGGGTATGATTTCTACTGGCTGCACACGCACAAAGGAGTTAATTTACAGATCGCCAGCTCTGACCAGCGGGGAAATATCGTTACAGGAGTCGAATTGACTGGAAAGAAATGTGGCGATGAGGTATTTGGTATGACTTGACCATTGATCCTAGACTCCACAGGAAAGAAATTCGGAAAGTCAGAAGGAAACGCAATTTGGCTTAGCGCTAAGAAGAATTCGCCATACTACGTTTACCAATACTTTATGAATACGAGCGACGAGGACGTAGAAAGATTTTTGAAGCTATTCACATTGCTAAGTCTCGATGAGATAGCGACTATCGTAGCTGAGCACAATAAAGATGCCGCCGCAAGATTTGGTCAGCGCCAACTCGCCCACTATGTGGTACAGACGATTTTTGGAAAGAAGGCTGTCGAGGCGGCTGAGAAAATAACTGAAGTGTTGTTTGGTAGTGAGAACAAGTTAGAGCTTATTAAGAATATGAACGAAGGCGAGATCGAAGCTTTGAAGCATGAGACGGGAGGAATTCAGCTTGAAACAGTTCCAATGAGCATTGTAGATGCTATCATAGCAACACAACTCGAATCATCAAAATGAAATGCGAAGACAGCGGTAGAAGCGGGATCTATCTATCTTAACGAGCAAAAAATAGAAGCAATAGATCGCGAGATAACAAAAGACGACCTTATCAATGGGAAAGTCGCTTTGCTGAGGAAGGGGAAGAAGAGTTTTAAGTTACTTATACAATAGCAGCACAACATGTTGACATATGTCGGCATATTTCTATAATACAAAAAACGAAAAACACATATGAATCACACATATCTCACACTCGCCCAAGCTTTTGCCAAAATTGGTATAAAATTCAGGATATCTATAGATCCCGAAGAAGCAAACAAAATAAAGTATGAATGCAATTACGATCTTATCAATCCATGGAACTTCCCGAACGGCATAAGAGGAAAAGTCGTTGCGGCACCACTGGTAGGGTCATTCTTTGATCCGTCGACGCTAGTTGACGAGCTCATTGAAAAGCTTTCCAGCGATGGAATCAGTATACAAAGATGGAACCGTAACAATACGGAAATAAGAAAACAAGAACATTACATGCTTGATAAAGAAAAGCTAGCGTTCCTAGCGCCTAACGTAACGACCATAAATAATCTTTTAATAAACAATTGAGCTCCCGTATCGGGAGCCTTTTTTATTTTCTATTTTGTTTATCCTTATAGTTTGGCTCTACATATCAAATCCATCTCTTCCCAACTCACCTCTTCTATCCTCTTTTTCTTCAACTCTTCAGGAAGTGTGTACGAATAATCGCCTAGCATCAATTGGTCCTTAGAGACACTTTCCGGCTTCAATAATCGGTCTTTTTGAGCCATCTTTCGGCTCTTCGACAGGGTTTTACGCTTATACATCGAAATTCTCTCTAAAAGCGTCCTCATCTGAGGGTAGGAGCACCCTGGGGTCTGTTTTTTGCGTATAAGCGAAATTATTGACGACTGCACCTTAGGTCTCGGCGAAAACGCCTTCGCGGGGACCGTTTTTAGGTACAAAACATCGAAATTGTAGTTCAATAATCGCCATAAGAAAGATTTTTTCTCTGCGTCATGTTTTATTTTATCAGCCACCTCTTTCTGCACCATAAATATTCCAACATCAAAGGCCGGACTCTCTCCTCCAAAAAATTTCGTCAAAATAGGCGATGTAATATAGTAGGGAAGATTCCCAGCCACAATAGTTTTACCTGGTTCGAGTCCACTCTTTTTCAGCAATGCTATCGGCTCCTGCTCAAGCACATCTCCCCGGATAATATCTGTACCACTCTCCTCGACAACAGATTCGATGAGATCACAAAGGTCGAGATCTTTTTCAAAAAGAATCACCTTCTTTCCGAGCTGTATGAGTTTCCTTGTCAGCGCACACTTTCCCGGACCGATTTCGATGATCGTATCGATTCCATATTCATCAGAATACTTAGCAATTTTTTCCACTATAAAATTAATATAGGAGATATCTTTTAAAAAATTTTGTCAGAGATAACTTGGCATAGGACTTTGAACAATAAATAACCTACTATACTATTTCGTCCTTCTTTTTCATCTCTTTCTTTTCTCATATAAAAAAAGACCCCTACCGAAGTAAGGATCTTTCTTAGCTTAACTTTCTAATGGACTATTGAGACCATGTGAAAGGGAAAGCACCAACATTCTTGTATGATGCTGCATCAACGATGCGAGAGTCACCATTATCAAGCTTGTCGAGGTATGAGATTGCCGTGAGGTTGATTCCCATAGGATTAGCCGTAGTTCCATTGAGTGTAGCGATTGGATTTACTACCTTCACTGAGAACGTTACAGAGCTTCCTGCTGTGATTTCAACATAGTAAGGATTCTGATTGAATACTACTGCACCCGGAACCGCGTCACCTGTACCAACGATACCTGAGTAAACGAGGTCACCACCAAGACCGTTCTTGTAGATGTTGATGATGTTACCTGTGTTACCACCAGTTACATTAGTAAGACTCATTGTGAATCCTGTAACCTGTACTCTGTTACCCTTAGCTGCTATATCGAATCTAGCGAACTCAGAAGATGTAGGAGTGATATTTGTCTTAGAGACAGTGATAGCACCTCTTACAACTCTTGTTGCTTGAGACAATGGAGTAGAAGGATTAGTTACAGCAGTTACAAGCTGACCATTTGACTTAGAGATAGCTCTAACTCCACTTGTCGCACCAGCTACTTGATCAGTGATCACAGTACCAGTATCGAAGAGGAACAAGAAGCTTCCTGTTGTGTCAGATGTGTTGAGTACGTCATTAACGTCTGCCTTAAGAGAGTATGTCTTAGTCTGTGATAATGAAAGACTATTGTTTGTCATACCTTCGAATGCAATACCACCGTTTCTGATAGTACCGAACCATGAGTTAGTACCGTCAGTAAGTGTTACGTTATTGATCTTGTTAGAAAGAGCAGACCCAATGTATCCTGAAGTCGCAAGGTAGAGATCTGTTACATCTACCGCATCGTTCTTACCTTGAAGGTTGAACTGAGCGAGGGTTACATTTTGCTGACCTCCGTGAAGAAGTTGAGACTGAAGTGATGAGTTAGCTGCAATTTCAACAGTAGCAGAACCATCAATAGTGAGGGCACCACCTGCAACATCAGCAACAGTTACTGTATTAGATGTTACTGTGTCTACTGCATCAACGCTTGTAAGAACGAGCTTCAACGTACCAGTTGCACCAGCAGTGAAGTTACCTCTTACAGTCCATCCTACTGGAGCTCCGTTAGTAACATTGATGTTAAGACCGAAGAATGTTACCTGTCCGTTGAGGTATGTAGCAGTCTTAACAGCATTTCCTTGCGCGTCGTAGAGAGTTGCAGTGAGATTGCTGTTGAATGCACTTACCGGAACAACACCTGTAGAAGAATTTCCAGAGAATGTCATTTGATTAACTCTGATAGCATTAGCCTGAGCTGTTGAGAATGTAGCACCATAGAGAAGTTGATCCTGGGCTCCATTTACAATAGTCTTAGAAGAGATACCATCAGTTCTTGTTACATTAAGCTTAGATGAAACCACTGTTACTGTAGCTCCGTCAATAGAACCAACAGAAGCAGATCCAGAGATTGTGTTCTGGTTGTTCTGATATTCCTTAGTGTCAAAGCTTGCGAGTGAGAGAGGTCCAAATCTAAGAGATCCAGCTGGAGCTGTAGACTTGATGTCTGCTGTAAGCTCTACTTCAGCTGTACCGTTGATAGATACAGATCCATCAAATGTAGCGTTACCACCAGTTGTGTTAGTAGCACTCCAAGTGAATGTAGAACCACCTATGCGGAGTTTGAAGCTGTTAGCGAAAGCGCTAGCACCTGTTGCTCCTGCACCTGCAGTGTAAGCCATAGTGATGTCTTCGAGGAATACTGGAGTCTTAGCAGTGATAGTACCCTTGAGGAGAACCGCACCGTTAGTTCCAGGAGAAACACTGTTAGAAAGAGCAAACGAAGCATCCTTCTTGAACATTACATCAGCGCCATTTACAGTGTAAGTAGCGAGTGATACATTGCTTCCAGATACTCTTGATCTGAATGCAGTTGTTTCTTCGATAACATTCAGGTCAGAAGTATTTCTGAGTCTGAAGTTGTATGTGTCACCATTAACTCCGTCAACATAGTTAACAGAACCTCTGATGTAGTAGTTAGCTGTTTGGCTGTCCTTGATTTCGTCACCGTTACCAAGACCAAAGATAACATCTTTACCATTCATAACAGTTACTGTAGAAACCTTAACACCGTTTCTGTAGAGACCTACATTTGAAAGGCTTGTAAGGTCACCATCACCGTCCTGTCTAAATGTTACTGACTTGAAGAGAAGATCTCTCTCGTCAGAACCTGTAGAAGAATCAGCGATTCTGAACTGACCAAGTTCAAGATCAGCAGCATCACTAGCAGTTGCAGTAAGACCTGCACCAGCTGATGTGAATGTTACCAATGAAACGAGGTAGTTAGCAGTTCTGAGAGTAGGTGTAGTGATCATTCCTACTACATTAGCAGCTGAGCTGTCGATAGATGTAGATTGGAACATGTGCTCACCTCCTACGCTTGAAGCAGCCATATCAACGTAGAGATCGATAGAGTCTGTTGTACCTGCCTTGATCACCCATGCTGGTGCGAAGCTAAGTGTAACAGTCTGATCAGCGCTGATAGAAGCTCTAGAAGACACTCTTATTCCGTCTTTTTCAAAGTATACTCTTGAGATATCAGCAGTCTGTCCGAGTCCTGATCTCTTAAGTGTAACTGAATTAACAGAAATGTCTTTAGAACCTGCAGAAAAGTCTACAGTAGCAAACTTCACTGAACCTGCTTGAGGAACAGAAGAGAGATTAGCTGGAGACGCAGAGTTCATTGAGATATTGAGGTTACCTTCTTTCACTACAGGAGGAGTAGTTGTTCCTGTACCGTTGTTGTTACACAATGAAGGATCAATATCACAGAGACCATTGTTGTTGATAGCCAATCTGTAGAGCATGAGCATCATGTCACCTCTTAAGATAGACTGACTAAGCATTGCGTACTTCATAATACCCTTAGAATTAAGGAGTTCGAAGTGAGCTTGTTCAGAAGACATAGGATCAATTTCACCGAGCATACGAGATACTACAGTTGCAACTTGTCCTCTTGTTACTTCTTGCTTAGGCATAAACTTACCATCGTGTCCCATCATAAGCCCTAATTCGCAGGCATTAACGATAGAAGCAGTAAGTGTAGAGTCGGCGTTAGCAGTGTCTGTGAATGAACACATACCTGCAACTTCCTCTAACCCAAGAACTGACATACCAAATTCGCTAGCGAATTTAGCAAACTGTTCTCTAGTAAGATTTGCATAAGGCATAAATGTGTCTGTTCCGCTGTACTTTGTCAAACCTGCATCATAACCCCAAGAGATCGCATCGATCATTTCAGGATCAGTTACTACTGGAGCTCCGTAAACGAGACCAGTAACGAGTTGACTAGCAACAACGGCAGCAGCAGCTGATGTAGCAATAAGCTTTTTCAACATGTGTCGTTGTAAAAAAGGAAATAAATAGATGTGGATAAAACATCCTTTCAATTAAACATCCCAATCCGTGTCTCCACACGGTTACAATAGTAATACTAATCCACGCCTGCATTGCAAGTCTTTTTTGACACAACACGACACGCATAGCGAGCAGCGAAGTTGCAAGGTGGAGACTGACATTATTGTAACACATCAGTACGTGGTAATACGATCCTCGTCACTCTTTGTGACAAAAAAATAAACCCGCTTTAGCGGGTTGACCATTGCTGTCTATATTAGAATGAGGAAACCAAAAGTTTATAAAATAGAATTGAAGGAAAACTATACTTTATAAATTTTTCATTTCATGTTTTTATTCAAGAGAACCAGGGATTGAACCTGGACTATCAGCTTCGGAGGCTGATGTGCTACCACTACACCATTCTCTTATGAGTATATATGACAATAATGACAGAAATGATTACTGTAATGAGTATGCCGCATCTGGCGGGTCAACTCAAAGCATTCATCGACAGCGCATGGTTCACGCTTCGTGTATTAACCATATAGATCCGCTCTACTGCCCGCTTCTGTGGCAGGATGATAAACTGCCAACGAAATACAGTATAAAAAAGTGCAGCAAGAAATCCATAGATCATTACAAAGGGAACAAGCGGCACCACAAGAATGTTTGACACTATAGACAGGAGATTGACACGACTTGTGAAGAATAAAAGAGGTGCAGAGACCGCAAGAGAAGCCGAAAGACTCGGCAACACATAGACATTTCGAAATGATTTCATCAAACCCACAATGCTCTTTCGCACACTCCCCTGTCGAACTTTTTTAACGCTTGTTATCTTCCAGCGCTCCGAAAAATAGACTAACCCTATGACGGCAGAGAAACTAAATATAAATCCTAAATCATATAAAAGATAATACGGATTTCGCACTAGCATACCCACATAGACATATCCTATACTACGCCAGATAGAGAGTGAGCGTCAGACAAAAAGAGCCATGATACCGATCAGAGCCATGGTCACAGCACGAACCACCGAGCTGTCAAAGCCACAAATACAGGCATACAGAACGATGGCAGCAGAGATAAGAGTAAGTCTTATATAGTAGGGAATAAAAAACAGTATTGCGCTTAGAAAGGCGACTATAAGCACTATATTGCCGCCACTGACGGCGATGATATGCACTAGCCCCGACGAAATAAAAGACTGATAGTCCTCTTTCGCGAGGTACGAACGTTCGCCGATAAGCATACCAACCGTCAGTCAAAGCGTCTGTCTGTCGTACGACTTTTCCATGAGACGAATAAGATTCTGGCGTCGGCTAGCTATATATGAGACGGGCTTTCTGCCTATGATTAAAGCCTCTTTTTCATACAGACTCCCCTGCCGGCCGCGCATCAAAAGCCACCTATTTTTGTCAAAGCCCCACTCTTCATCACTCAATATCTGGGCTCTCTTGCTTATTTCTTCCCAGGAAAATCTTCTGAGAAGATTTGTTTCACCAGTTGCTTCCTGCAGAGATCCGGCAACGAATAAGATCGCCCCTATCGGATAGTCGCGATCGGAATAGTAGAGAAACTGCTTGCCTATTGGGGTTTCCAAAAGATATCTACCTACGCCCTGTTTTTCCAGGATTTCTCCTGTGCCGAGATAAGCGCCTTCTCATTGAGAAATCACATTTCTATGGGCCCAAAAGAGGCTTCCCATCGACAACGAAAAGGCTATGAGAATCATCGAGACTCTTTTTCAAGGAAAGCGACGATAAGGGAAAAAACATCCTGCCAGCAGGACTACTATTAACATTCATGTGGTAGCTATACAAGCTGGCCAGACGCTCTGAAAAAATGTCGCCAGCGCTAGGTTCAAAGATATCGACAAAATGAAAATCATTTTTGTTTTAGCTTGCACAAGTAAATTATTCTTTTTGTTTGAGATTTTCTGATTAAACTTTGCACAATCTTTCGACGACTTTGTGGATAACTTTTCATGGGATCTCCTGAAAATGTACTCTCGGAAATTTTACTTTTTTGCCGACTCCCCCATTCCATACTCCTCCATAAATTTAGTAATTTTTTCCTGATAGACGATCGGCGTCGCTTTTACCCCCAGTAAATGAAGTATATAGAGGAAATGTAGACGAGATCAGACAGAAGTCGACACTGTCGACATGTATGTCAATATCGTGTCAACATCGTATAACCGCCGGTAGTAAGCCGTTATTCCTGGTATGATAACTTTTAGTTGTCAAAGTATGTCGACATCCTCCTGTCAACATGGAAAGTACACATGTAGACAATGTCACCAGACATGGACAGACAACCTAATCGCGTCAATGTCTGTCTCAGTCTGTCTATATGGTGTCAAATTTATTAATGCTATATTCTGGCTTTCTTTAGTCGTTTTTATGTCTTTTTGACGACTTTGCCACTTTTTGACAACCTCTGTCGAAAAGTCGTCCACTTTGACAAGATTGACACGCTTATTTGTAAGGTAGTTAGCTATAACTTCGTAAGAGGATTGCTCTCTGACCAAGATTTGTTGACACTTATTGACTGTCAACTTGTACAAAAGACGAAGTCGTTTGGTGGTTGGGGTTCAAAAACCCCCTAACATGATCACATTTTTTCTCAGGAAATCGGCCCAGAAGAGGAGGGCATAGTTCCATCATCCATAAAATCGACCACGAGCTTCGGTAAAAAGTTCTCCTCATCCCAGGAATTTTAACGCTTTAGGATTGCACAATCATTTGGTTAAAACTCTCCAATAATTGTTCTTTTGAATTGTCTCAACCTTGCACAAATCTGTGTCTATATAATGGCTATTTTTGTCTAGTCGGCTGTCAAATCGCTCCTTATTTCCGACTTCAATATAGAGTGTTTCTATGGTCGGATGACTCCTGAAAATTCGATTGATTACACCAAAAGCAAGCATCTCATCTCCAAAGTTTTTGTATCCGTAATAGCACTTTAAGTATCCTTGTTTTGGACGATGCATAAGTGACAATAAGTGAATAAATTTACTATAGAGAGGGTAGTTAGTTTCTAAGGAATTACAATATTATTGTTGGAAGGAGTATCGCTGATCGAGCCAACTGTTTCGTCTTTCTGCGGCTCAGGAAGAGAGCAGGGCAAGTGCCTGGGCGATAAGACTGTCTGCTACGACGGCCGGATCGGTCGAAAAAGCGTACTGCTTTTTGATATCTCCGATGGCAAACTGATGGCCATGAAGGGAGAGGAAAGAGTTACCGGTTGTTATGGTGCGAAGGGCCTGTAGATGCGTATCTAAAAGCGACTGCAAAAAGGTAATATGCGACTCCTTTCGGACTACAGGCCGACTCTTTTTAATTTCAGACTGGAGGAGTCAGCCATAGTTTTTCCATAGCTTGCTTTCGAGGCTTGCATGAGAGAGTTTTTCTTTATATGATGCGCGGATAGTTTTAGTCTGTTCGTAATACTTTCTTCGTTTCGCTTCGAGCTCTTTTTTGGTCTTGGCGTACCTTTCCTGCAGGGTGGCATATTGATCGCTTTTTTTGTCGAATTTCTTTTGAAGAGAAGCCAGTTTCATGTCATATTGTTCCTGCTTTTTGGGGTCGATGATGCCTTTGGTCGGAATACAGAGGAATGAGCTGTCTCCAAAAAGAGCACAGGCTTCGCCAGTCAAAATTGAGAGGCGAACTTTTTTCATCCATGCGAGATCCTGGAGACCCGAGAATGCAGGGTCGTCAGAAATATCACCCGTAGTGGTGATCCGATGGCCAGCCTTTGGCTGGCCGTAACAGAAGGTGTCGTAGACGACAGTGTGCTGTTCGAGCGTGATGCAAGCGGGCTTGTTTACTAAGCC
The DNA here is from genome assembly GCA_017992195.1 of Patescibacteria group bacterium. GTDB lineage: Bacteria > Patescibacteriota > Gracilibacteria > Absconditabacterales > Absconditicoccaceae > JAGOPC01. The sequence continues at coordinate 42,482 of JAGOPC010000001.1, read as the reverse complement.
GAACTCTCATTTGGCTGTCAGACTGTCTCCAGGAAACGATAAAAGTCCAGCCAAGAAGGTCTTTTTTGTATTCACATGAATGACAAAGTCCTGGAGATCTACAGGGTTGCCGGAGAGCAGAGTAATGCGAATCTGCTCGCTGTTAGCATCTTTTCATGTCGCATCCGGTAACACGGCGCTGATCTGCAAGGTCGAGAAAACTTCAGCTGATAGCGGATCAGCTTCAGTAAACTCTTCGGTGTCGTCGACTAATTCGACAGCAGAAGATGCTCATTTTCTATAGGCGGCTCCTGCCTTATTGATAGCTAACCCAAAGAGCGCTATTTGTGCTTTAAGGTCATAGTAACGGTCTTTTCGTTTTTTATAGAGAGCTTGGTAGTAGGAGTTACTTTCAGCTTTTGTCATCGAAGAGTCAGAATCACCCACCGAGTCAGAAGAGACTACTCCTAGAGAAGCAGGCAGATAGCTAAACGCTTTTTCGGAGAATCATGGACTCATGAAACCGCTCTGAGAAAACTCATTTGAAATAGAACCGCCCGAAGAATCTGAAGGTTTTGCGTATCGAGAATGGTTCGCAATAGAGCCAGTGTAGATAGCAGACGAGTAGAGGCGCCCCGAAAGATCAGTGATCGTTATAGTCTCCCCGCCATCGGTCAATGAGATACTATCCACAAGTGTCACAGGAGAAGAGTCGAGGAATCACAAAAGGGTGTCAGCAAGGATAATATACTGGCCGGCGATTGCACGGAAGGTAAGAGTTTTAGCCGCAGAACCAGCACCCAATCAGGTGATTTTGAGAGCACCCGAAAAGAGAGTCATGAAGTGAAGTTCGATGTACTCTTGAAGGGTGTCGTTGCCTGGATGAATTTCAGTGATAGACAAAACGCCCGCAGAGGATTCTATTGTTCAGTCAGTATTTTGCCCTGTAGAAAGGACCTCTCCGGTAGTGGCGCTATCCGTTGTAGTAGTACCGGTGGTGGAATTACCCGTGTTAACACTTGTAGATGTGTCCACGGGGAAGATGGTTCGGATTTTTCAGGGGTTTGCTATCCGAGATCAGTTGATGTTGTGTACTCTTTCTGGAGCAGTTGGAAGAATAGTGAGTTGGTCTCACGATCGGACTTTTTCGAATCAGTAGTTGTTGGGCAGAGCAGAAAGGAGAGGGGCGTCAACGACGAAAGAGTCGAGGAGTTGGTCGGAAGCAAACAAGCTTATATTCAGAGCGCTGGTATCAGAAATACTGAAACCAAGACCAGCTCACTTGACGATCGTCTTGTCGACAATTTGGGCTAAAGTGTCTCATCGAACATATGCACTTCCTGTGGGAATAGACAGTCCGTTGAGAAGAAGATCATTAGATTTAACCCCTTTTATAGTTAGAAGTCCACTGAATGGGGCCGAGCCAATATTGGCAATTTCTATCCGCTCATCGCTACCGTCGAAGAATACTTCGGAGATGATAAGGTGGGATAGTCAGGGGCTGTTTCACGTGGACATGGACAGCAGTGTTCATGTCAGATCCTGTCAGAGTCAGAGAGGCGACTGTCAGGATCCAATCAATTCTTGTCATAATTCCATCATCTCTTGTCAGGATCCAGGCTCAACCGAACCCGTATCTGTCCATGCCGGAAACGGCACTTCGGAGATAAGAAAAATGAGAAACGCAAGCCATGCGTAGGTTTTCTTTTTCATTGTTATGTTTTTATTTTTGTTGGGTAAATGACAATTGTTGTCACATCGACAGATAGTCAAACTGTGGCAATTTGCAACTATTTCTGTCCATCGGGGGCAAAAAAGTCATGATAATATCAAATTTCTCTAATTTTGGGGGGGTTTGGGAGAAAAATGAGGAGATTTTAGGGGTAAATTTGACAGTTCATGGTGAGAGGGCTATAATAAATACATACGATTTTACACGAGTTATTTCCTCATGGCAGATCCACAAAATCCTCAACAGAAGGCAGATGAAAACGTACAAAATACCGGCACCAATGCGGGAGATCTTTTGGGCGACATTTCCCTTTCTTTCCCGGAAGCGACTGAAGCTCCAAAAACAGAACCAGCGAAGCAGGAGATTTCTGATCTTAGCGATGTATTGGTGGAAAAAAGTCTTGATGCCGCACAGCAAAAAGCGGAGGATAAATCAATGCCGGAAGCTGAGACAGAGATAGAACCATCAATTTCTGTTCCCACTGAGACTCCTGCCGCAGCGCTAAACGAGACTCCTGAAATTTCAGCAGAGCTGACAAATTTCAACACTGAAGCAACCGAAACAATAGAGGTAACGCAAGCCAGCGCAGACCCAACAAAAATTGATCTGGGAGACATTCATATACCACCAACCGAAGAAGGTGCAAAAGAAGAAACAACCGCACCAGCGACGCCGGCAGCGACAGAAACGCCAGAGACACCAAGCTGACTTTTTAAAAACGAGGAGGAGATCAAGATCCCCGATAGTATTCCAACGGCACATGAAGAAGAAAGCGATGCAATGAGCATTCATGAGATCAACGAACACAATGATCTGGTAAACATCACCTTGCCGACTGAAATTCCAGCAGCACCTGTTACACCAGAGCCTGTTATAAATACAGAACAACTTCCTGTAGCAGAAGAGAATACAGACAGCGTTGTTGGTACGCTTATAAACAATGAAAGTGAAAACGTAGTAAATGCGCCAGCAGAGCCCACTATAGAATCAGCCCCTATAGAACCAGCTCCTTCAGAGCCGACTCCTGTAGAGGTAGCTCCTGAAGCTCCTATAGAAAGCAGCATAGAATGAATGACTATGGACCTGGACGCACTAACGAATGATATAGGCGGACAAGCCGGAGCGGCGATGTCAGCTGCGAGCGCACCAGCAGAGACATCAGTTATTCTGCCGACGACGACTATGATTCATCCACCAAAATCGACAAAGAAAAAGGTCTTTGCAATGGTAGTATTGTTCATCTTGCTTCTCGTTCTCGGAGGATTCGTTTTCAAAACCATGATGCCGGAGGAGACTGAGAGACTTATCGCGAGCATCGCGTGAACTTCGTCGCCAACCGTTGTGAATAATGAGACAGCAGAGACAGGAACAGAGGTCGGAACGCTTGTCGATACCGGAGCAGACACGATGAGTGGCGCAGAGATGACGGGCGAAGCCGTTATCGCTACTTCTGAAACGGGCAACACAATAAGCGACACTGGCACACAGAATACGCAGACGCTCTCGCTTGACGAAGCAAAAAATATTCTTTCAACTATAAATGAAGAAAGTAGAAAAAATCTTGCTGCAGCGCTAAAAATAAAGCAAAAAAACGCCAGCGACATACTCTATATGGTATTTAAAGACAGCACGAATCTTCTCGAAGCCCTTGCAAATATAAGCGACATCTCTACGATACCTGATATCGATTCCCAGATTGCAAATATGCAGACGGATTTACATCAGGCCACTATTATGCTCAATGTCGCCAACAGCCCAGACAACACTCAGTCTTAGTAGTATGATCAAAAAGTTTCAGACGTATCTTGAATACGAAAAAAACGTCAGTCCTAAAACGTACGAAAATTACACGCTCTGGTTAGAGCGTTTTTTGAAGCATGTCTGAGATGTGAAGGTGACTGACATAACTTCTCTTGATGTCCTTGATTTCAGAATAGGACTAACCAAAAGAACTCTTTCTAAAAAAACTATAAACTACCATATCGTCGCGATCAGATCATTTCTCAAATTCTGCCTGAAACACGATATCGATGTTATCTCGCCTGACAAGCTGGAACTAGGAAAGACGCCACCAAGAGTGGTGAGCTTTCTCAATGAGACCGAAGTGGAAAATATTCTCTCTATGCCCGAGAAGCACGAGAAAAAAAATCTTATCAAACGCCTAAGAGACGAGGCGATACTTCTCGTATTGTATGGAACCGGGCTTCGTGTCACCGAATTGGTCTCACTCAAAAAAACTGACGTCAAACTCGACAGCAACCAGTTCCGGGTGATCGGTAAATGACAAAAAATGAGAGCCGTGTTTTTCACGAAACGCGCAAGAGAAAAACTCGAAGAGTATCTCGAAGCAAGAAAAGACGAGAGCCCGTATCTGTTTATCAACCTCAGTAATTTCAAATCAGGAAAGTGACTCACCAGAAATTCCGTCGAAGAACTCGTGAGAGAGTACGCCCGCTACGCATGACTCGACAAAAAAGTAACGCCACATACCCTCCGCCACAGCTTCGCCACAGCCCTCCTCAAGAAAGGGGCAGACATCAGGTCCGTCCAAGCCATGCTCGGCCACTCGTCAATCACGACGACACAAATCTATACACACGTTGATGACAAATTCTTGCAAGAGGTGCATAAACTTATGGACTAAATTTTCTTCATCCAATATTTTCTATAAAAAAATCTCCGTAAATACGGAGACATTTAAATTTGATAATAAGCTGCTAGTTTTAGTTTTTTAAACCAGTGCAGCAACATGGCGCATTTGCCAGAGAGTTCTCAGCAGGCGTGCGTGGCGTAGAGTAGCTTCTTTCTTTCAAAGCTTTCTTAAGCTCAATATAAAAGCTCTTCAACTGCTTCGCATTTGCATAGTTAGTTGTATTGGTCTTTCTGTTATATACCAAAGCAATGTAACTAGGACGCCCCTTCTCAGAAGATACTCTGTGTAATACGTACATGCGGTCACCAGTGGGGAGTGCCCAGATGCATTCAAAGCCAGTCAAAAACAACCCAAGCAAAACTTTATTGTCCCTATTATTTCTTGGAGAGAGAAACAAGTATTGCGTAGTATCCACAAGAGAATCAATTCTTTGCCTTATAGGAATTTCTTTCTCTTCGCGACACTTTGATGTAGCCCTATATGCAAGGAGCTGTTTAGTGTTGCGAACGACAACTGGGCTTTTGCGCACAGACGCAAAGACGTTTATAATATTGCCGGCGTATGTTTGCTCGACTTCCTTCGTGTATCTACCCATTATATCACTCAACACAAATTGCGAATAGTGAAAAAGGGGTTGAGAAAAGGATGAGCCGGCAGTGAGGAGTAATACGAGCGTGTTAATGATCTTCTTTTTCATAATGGCGTTTCTTTTGTTTTTTGAACCTTGATTATAATCCGCAGGGAAAACAAGTCAAGTTAACTATGGCGACCTATAACCACGCCCCGCACGGTCAGATTTGGATAGTCTTTCTTTAATGCTTTCGCTACCGAATTGATCGTAGAGCCTGTCGTCGTAATATCATCTACTATCAAAATTCATTCATCTCATGTTAAAACAATATCTGGTCTGAGCGAAAAGACTCACTCAAGATTTTTGAGTCTTTGGGCACGGGAGAGAAATGCCTGGATGCGAGTGTGCTTGTTTTTAGTCAATAATTTCTGGTAGGGCAAGCCAAGTTTTTGAGCGACTCACCTCGCTAGCAATTCTGACTGGTTGTATCACTTGATGAAATATTTTCTGTATCGATGGGATGGAATAGATGTGATGATAATTTTCTTTGAATGAAATAGTTTTTGTAATGTTTGATTAGTTTGTGTGATAAGCGCGAGACGGTCCACGAGAAATGAAGCAACATCATAGCGATGGTAATATTTAAGTTGTAAGATAAGTTTTTTGAGAAGATCATTGTAGGCGAATCAGATCGCTATTCACGAATAGGCGACGTCGCGCCGATGATCAATATGCACCTGGAAGTCAGGCGAGAAGCGATGCGAGACGGGGCAGATCTCGGGATGAGGCTGGAGAGTTTTTTTGCATTTGGCACAAAGATACTGTCAGAGCGAGTGACAGCCTATGCAGTGTATAGGAAAAAGTTTGTCGAGGATGTTACGAATTTTCTTTATTTTCATCCAGGGCTTATAAGAAAAAAATATCTGGGGTGAAGCAGATATTTATATTTAGTAGGAATAATATTAGGCATCGATAATGCTATTTCTTCTGATGAAAGAATTGCAGCTTAGTTGCATTACCATTAAGCTGACCATGAGGTCACTTCTCATCTTGATATCCTGAATATGGTCATCCATCGAGATACATTGCATTTGTACAGCCCTCGTTTACGAAAAGGTCAGCAAACTCTCTAAACGTCACTGGTTTGTCAGAATAGATAACGACAACTGAACCATCGCGTCTATATCCTATACCAGACCTATTCCACTTAGTATCAGACGTTCCGCGGGTATTTTTCCCATCCACCACAAGCATGGGACCGTTCTGAAATGCCCATTTAAATAAAATATTAGTATTTTTTATGTCCTTATATGAGACGAGATGCATTTTTCAGTCTACTCAAAGACCAATGATTCCATTATCTACTGCAAAATTTCACCCAGCTGACGCTGGATCAATAAAATCTTTTAGCTGACGACCACCAGAAATATATCCGCCTACCGGCATACCATCATCTAAAACTAACGGTCAGTTTACTGCAAAACTCAAGTGCTCAGTCTTAAGCGACGACCTACCGAAGCCGATGTCCGCAGGGTTAGTGATTTCGTATACCTTTGTAGGTTCATACTGTTCCTTTGCTTCTGGAGCATAGCCGGCATGGGGCTCCGCCACCTCATTAGCCAAAGCTCACAACTCCTGTCCTGTGGACGCTTCGGTACTTTTCACTTCTTGAGCTATAAATTGCGATTCCTCATTTGAAGAAGAAAAAGATTCTGTACTCATCTTATTTAAGAGAAGGTTATAAACACATACAGCACAATTATACTAGAATATTCGTTAACTGTCAAATTTTCATATAACAAAAAACAGCCTTTTGAAAGCCATTTCTATGGTGGTCGATACGGGACTCGAACCTATGACCCTCCCGACACGTCGGGATGCTCTAGCCTCGTGTGAATTTTAACATAGGCGGTATTGGACTTGAACCAACGACCCTTTGCATGTCGAGCAAATGCTCTAGCCAACTGAGCTAACCGCCCTTCAAATTTTCAAATTGGTTTCGACTATCTTTTCTTTATCATTTGTGGTAGTTTTCAATTTTATGAACTTTTAATTTTATATTAGTTTATGAGGATTGCTTTTGCGTGAGGTGGAACATGAGGTCATGTTTTTCCCGTCAGATCGCTGATACAACATATCGAAACGCACCCTGAATACAAGGAGAAGGCAGAAATGCTGGTGCGACTGGGGGAACGCGGAGGTCTCGAAGAGAGTGTAGCGGGCGAATTTGGCGATGTCGAATTTATACGTATCGTCTCTGGAAAGATCAGAAGAGGAGCTTCGCTGACAGAGCGGATCAGAAACATCGGGGATATGTTCGTGGTGGTGTGGTGAATTATAGAATCACTCCGGAAGTTGTCGAAGAGAAAGATTGATGTAATTTTTTGTAAGGGAGGATATGTGTCGTTGCCGGTAGTTATCGCAGGATGGATATTGAGAAAGAGAATCGTGATGCATGAGTCAGATGCGAAGTCGGGGCTGTCGAATAGAATCTGTGCGAGGTTTGCGACGACAATCTTTACGGGGTTTGCGGGAGTTTTTCCGGGGAAGGAAATTGTCGTGGGGCAGATCTTGAGCGAGGATTTATTAATGGGAGTAAATGAGAATTTTGAGGGAGACGAAAAGACGCAGATTTTGGTGAGTTGAGGGTCACAGGGGGCTGAGTCAGTTTATAGGCCATTGGCGGAGCTTATTAGAAAAAATGGTTACGTGAAAAGCCGCTTTTACGTCGTTTTAGGAACGAAAAACAGTGGGCTGAGATATCTTTTTGAGGGTCTGGAGAACGTTGAATGTTATGATTTTGTGAGCCAGGCTGAGATGGGTGGGTTATTGGCAAGATGTGATGTGGCGATCACGCGTGCCGGGACGACGTCGATGGCAGAGCAGAAATTGTTCGGGCTAAAGTTGGTGATGGTACCGATCCCACGAACACATGATCAGCTGTTGAACGCTGCGTATTATGAAAGACATTTTAATGATTTGTTGGTAAAGCAGGATGAGAGCTTCTTGTTGAGCTTACCGATAGCGTTAGAGAAGGTGCAGGGATGGAAAAAAGACCGGTCGGGAGAAAACGTAGAGAAAGAGGTTAGTAAAGCTAAGGAAATGATTTGTAGAAGTATGTTTGACTTTCTCTAAAAAAGGGCTAGTGTAGAACTACTAAAACAAAAAATGTATGAAAAGATTTATTCAATTTGACGATCGCCTGCTGCGTAAAATCGGAAGAAGGTGTCGCATAAACTGGATACTTCTTTTGATTCTTAATACGCTACCACAGGTAAGCTACATCCACTCCGAGCAGGATGAAAATGCATGGATAGGACTTCTGACGCGAATAGTCGTGATCAGTTTACTGCTCTTTGCCATCATCTACTCGCTCGCGTATTACTCTTATATGCTGCAAAAGCATAAGAAGGATGTGCTATGCGGAATAGCATTTGGCGTTCCGGCGGGCATTGTATTTGGTTTGCTCTGTATGAACATGCCTGAACAGTATGGGGCAACCATACCCTGTACTATCTTTGGAATAGCATTTGGAACCATCTTTGGTACGTATGCATACTGGCCGGAGTGGATCCCACCGGCGACTGCCACGATCATGGGTATGCTGGTAGCAACAGTAGCCACAACAACACTTATTGTTCGACCCTATCTTATAGAGGGGAGGCTGATAGAAGGCCTCATCGTTATTGGGGTTGCCGGAATTGTCTGCTTACTTGTAAATGCTTTCCTCATCGCGATCCCTGCTTTTATCAAAGCGGTGCGATATGAAAAAGAAAGTGATGCCTGATTTGTTCAGGCGTCTTTTTTTATTGCGATTTTTCCACAAACATCGTTTTGCTTCTGTAGTGCAACGCTTCGGAGATGTGCGAGATTCTCACGTTTTTAGCTCATTCGACATCAGCTATCGTACGAGACAACTTTAGAATGCGGTGAACAACGCGTCATGATAAATGGAGTCTGCTCGCCACTTGTTTCAGAAAGTTTTCTGTACTCTCATCGAGTGCGACATAGGTGTGAATATTCTTTGCGGAAAGTCCTGTGTTCGAACCAATTCATGTTCATGCATATCTTTTCTGCTGAATTTTCCATGCGCGAATCACGTCTTCACGAAGAGTTGCCGAATCTTTAGAGGCTCATTTTTCAAAGAGCGCATCGACATTTTCGCGAGGAATTTCCAACATCATATCAATTCTATCGAGAAGTGGTCATGAGATCTTTGCCTGATAACGGGCAATCTCAGCGAGTCAGCATACACATGGTTTCTCCGGATCTTTGTAGTAGCCACACTTGCATGGATTCATCGCCGCGACGAACATACAGTGCGCAGGATATTGCACCGATCAGCTCGCACGCGAGATCGTAATATGTTTGTCTTCCATCGGCTGACGCAGCACTTCAAGCACCTCGCGAGGAAACTCAGGCAGCTCGTCAAAAAACAAGACTCACTTGTGCGCAAGACTTAGTTCTCATGGGAGCAACTGAGCACCACCTCACACGATCGCGATCTTACTTGCCGTATGATGCACCGCGCGAAACGGGCGGCACGTAATGAGAGGCTGCTGCTCAGTCAACTTTCCGACCAGAGAATAGATCTCCGACACCTCAACCATCTCATCAAAACGTAACGGAGGCATGATCGACGGCAGAGCATTCGACAACAAGGTCTTGCCCGATCACGGAGCTCACATCATAAGCACATTGTGACCACCGGCAGCCGCGATCGACAACGCACGCTTCGCAACCAGTTGTCATTTTATCGATCCAAAATCCACCGGAAACTCATGTTCGCCAGCCACAACACTCTCCAATCACTTATCGTGCACATAGGGCTTTCTACTTACTCATCTCACAAAAAAATTTACCACCTCGCGAAATGACGCCAACGGATAGAGCGTTATTCACGACACATATACTAACTCATGAATATTTTCCTGGGGAACAAAAAATATCGAGAATCACTTTTTCATACCACCAATCACTGCAGGCAGGAGACCATTCACCTTTCTGACGGCACCGTCCAGTCCAAGTTCACCAAAAAACAATGTGCGATCCAGCATCTCAGCATGATGGATATGACCGCACAATAGAAAGAGCATAGCGACAGCCATGGGGAGGTCGAACTGCGTACCGACTTTTTTGATGTCAGACGGCGCCAGATTCAGCACGATCTTTTTCGGAGGCAGCTCCAATGTGAGGTTGCGAAACGTTGCGCGAATGCGCTCTTTCGATTCCTTGATCGCCGCATCCGGCAGTCCAATAATTTCAATAGTCGGAAGAGACCTATTCGCGTCAGCTTCGATCGTAATAACATGTCCGTCGAGACCAAGAGTCGCGAAGGTTTTCACCAGTGATTGCGCCATGTGTTTTTATGTTTATATTTTTGAATGAATAAGTTTTTATATAATGAATTATTTTTATCTGCAAAGAGCTAGTTCAATATTCGATGAAATAATCTCAGAAATTAATAGTCTTCATTGCTTGTTTTCAACGTTTAAATCAGTATCTTTTAGCTCATTTTATCACTCTACCAACACGCATATTATGGCTGACGTTATTGTACTATGACATAAAAATCCTGACACGGATGCGATTTGTTCTGCGCTCGCGTGGGCCCAATACTTGAAAGATATCGGAGTTGACGCGCAGGCGATAAGACTTGGAGAACCAAACAACGAAACGAAATATGTATTACAGAAGGCGTGAGCAGAGATACCTGAACACATGACCGAGCTTCCTGCGGGGCAAAAAATTGTTCTTACCGACCACAATGAAGCGGGGCAAAGCATCAGCAATAGAAGCGACTATAAAATTATCGGCATCGTAGATCACCATAAGATCGGAGACCTCGAGACAAATGAAGCGATCGCCATGAGAGTAGAACCGGTAGGATGTGCGTGTACCGTTATCTATGCTATGTTCAAAGAAAATGGGTATGTGCCAAATGCAATGACAGCACACCTTATGATCTCCGCGATCATTTCTGACACCCTCTATTACAGATCTCCCACTACGACCAATGCAGACCGTCAAGCGATCGAAGAACTGAATGCTATCGCTAAAATAGACGACCTCGAAGCATACTCTATGGAGATGTTTAGCGCAAAATCTGATCTTGGAGATATATCAGTCAGGGATCTTATTATGTTAGACTATAAGACGTTTGAAGCTGGAAGCAAAAAGCTTGGCATAGGCGCAGTAGAAACGACGAACGCCGCATTCGCTCTCAGCAAAAAAGACGCAATACTTACAGAGCTTAATGAGATAAAAGCAGAACAGGAGATAGACTTTATCATGCTTTCGGTTATTGATATTCTTAATGAGAAGAACACCACCATCATTTCAAATCATCACGATGCAAGTATCGTCAAAGAGGTTTTCGGAGCCGAAACCACTGATGGTATAGCAGACCTGGGCAACAGGCTTTCAAGAAAAAAACAACTTGCTGCTCCGCTATCTGAGTATTTTACCAGCCGTTCATAATATGATCTATTTCTTACTCTATCTTCTTCTTATCAACATCGTCACTTTTGCTGTGCGGGGAATTGATAAGCGGAAAGCGGTCAAAGAAAAGCGGAGGGTTTCTGAAAAGAATCTTCTTATTTTGACGGCGCTCGGCGGACGGCTGGGGGCTGTTGTAGGGATACAATACTTTAGACATAAGACGGTGAAGGCCGCCTTCGCATGGAAGCTATGGGCAGTCGTAGTAGCTCGAGTTGTAATATGTTTCTTGATCTTATATTACGCACAATAAAATGTTCCATAAATCTTTTCATCTAACATAATAAAAAAAGACTCCCGGCATCGGTGAGTTTTTTTAATAAAAGAAAAAGGTCGTAGTGATAACTACAGACCTCCTATAGAGGAGGTGGGTGTTTGCATCACGCGTCCCGAGGGACATATAATATCGAACCCGTAAGCTCAAGATGATATGTCCTTATGGATGCTTTCGCCACCTCCTAAGTTGTGTATTAGTCTCTTTGTGTAAAGAGCGCTAATGGTCGTTCGATGCATTCATCGAATCGGATTTTTGTTTTGTGCTTTTTTTGTATGATTTTTTAGATGCGCTTTTTTGTTTTGTGTACTCTTAGTATACTGGCAAGCTATCTATATGCAATAAGCTAGGTGCAGAATCCGCTAGCAGTTCGTTAGCACAATAATTAGAAAATGTGATATAGTAAAAACCGCTTTTAGGGCGGTTTTCATGGTCTTTAAAAGAAATTATGGCTGGCGGTTGGCGTGCCTATTTATTCGCGCCAGACTCTACTGAACTGGCGTTTGCTGCGCCATTATATGGGCATCCTGTGATCTTTGCGAGATCTTCAAACGATTGCTCGCCTTCATATTTTTGTCCCTGGTAGGTCCATGTAGGATATCCTGAGATGCCAGCGATATTACACTTTACCTGGTCTGTCGTACACTCTATGTAGTCGATCTTTGCGAATGACGTTCCAAAAAGCTCTTTTTGTGCCTTACAGTGGGGACATCGATTTGCACCGTACATCTTCATACCTTTTTCGGTGATACATTGCGCAAGAGCGTCAACAGCCGCGGCGTTTGCTACAGGAGCAGACTTGTTGTTGTTCCTTACGACAATGATAAGCCCGCCGATAAAAACGATAGCGATAAGAATGATAACAAGAACAAGATTGTTTTGTTTTTTACGAGAATGCTTTAGCATCATAACCTGTAAAAGGATAAATGAATCTCCACTATATGCAAAGGAGGAACTAAAACAAGAGCGGGAAAAGAGAGAAGGGCAACACGAAAGCTAGAACAGATTGAGGACCGACCTCATGATAATATACGAGAAGATAGCCATAACAATACCGATGATGGCGCCAATGATCGTATTAGTTGCCTTTTTCATAAGAGCTTCGTCGCCGCGACCCGAAATGAGCTTGATACCAGCAAGGACTAAAACCACCATACAGATCACCCCAACAGCGATCCGCAAATACTCATTGATGATTTTGATCAGCGAGATAACATCATTTGGGTTACTGACGATTTCGGATTGTCAGTTTGTCGCCGTCTGAATGTCTTTATATCCTTGAGTATCAGGAAGAGACACATGCAAATCGACGGCTGCTGCGGCCGCGTAGGATATAAAGGTAGCTCGAATAAGGGTAATATATTTTTTCATGATATTATAAGTTTATAGAAGATCTTGTAATGGACTGTACGAGATTGATGATGGCAATCGCAGAGAGAGCGATGATGACACCGACGGCGATCTTTACAAGGTTGCCAATGGCGGCCTTTTCTTTTCCGCTATCGCCTTGAGCAAGAATATACGTAATGCCCACGTAAATGCCAACACTTACACCAAGAATAGCCATGATTCTTAGCATTCGCTTAATGATCCTGACGACGAGGGGGTCCTGATTTGTGATGAGAGGACCGCCGCCGACACTGACGGTTACACCACCGCGAATAACTTCGTTTCCGACAGCATTCTTATTGTTTCCGATATCAACAACGGTGTCGTATTGTTTTGACTGCTGAAATGATTGTTCAAGAAGATCGAGACCGAAGGCCGGAGTAACAGCAACGGAAAACACCCCGCCAAGTAGAAAAAGAAATCCAACGATCTTGGACCTAGCAGTCAGGAAGCTGGATTTTTGTAGAGTACTCATACCGATAGAAGAGAAAATGTATAAACGTTACATGGATAAGTTTATATGAATTGCATGAAGATCGTATTAAATTTGATCAAGGAGAGCTTCAGCCTCTTTGTCTTCTTGCGCATCCTGTTTTGCTTCTGCTTGTTTGATACCTTCTACCTTTTTTACATATCCCATCTCTTGTCGTTTCATGAGATATTTTTTCTTTATTTCAACTTTCTTCTCCTCATATTTCTTTTCTATCTCTTCGAGTTTCTGTTTTTCTCTGACAAGAATATCCTCGAGCTTTGCTATCTGTTCGTCGTTCATGAGCGGAAGAAGATTGAACCAACTTTGCTTCTCTTCTGGCTTCTCAATAGACCTCGACTGCAAAAGCATCGCAACAAGTTGCGGCTTCTTTTCAACAAACTGATCGGGAATAGTATATTGCGCTGCAATATCCCAAAGAGCTTGTGGAATGCTTTTCTGGATCAGTTGGACGTTAGCCATTTTGTGTTATGATTTTTGAATAAAGTTGTTGAGTTCGCGTTCTGCGCTATCTGCTGCAAGTTGTTTTTCCTTGTCAGACCTTTGTTTTATAGTAGATATCTTTTTGTATGATTGCAATGCTTTCTTTTTCATCTCTCTGATTTTCTTTGAAGAGAATGTCGAACGAGAAGATGGGTTAGTCGAATAGACTTCTGCCATTATTTTTGCATATCTTTATTTTGAATAAATGAGACCGACTCAGGATTCACTATACCTTTTTCAACAAGCCTTTGGGTGTATTGCTTCATAGAGATCATACCGCCGCTTGTGTTGGTTTCGATAATATTGTCGATCTGTGAGATCGCACGCTTTGCGATGTTATTTCTTGTAGCGAGCGTATTAATCATAAGTTCGAAAACTCCAACCCTTGATTTACCGTCTGCGCTCTTCACAAGGAACTGTGAGAGCACCCCAGCAAGAGCATCAGAAAGACGATCCGCTACGCTGTCTTGGATCTCTGGCGAAAAGAAAGACATAAATCTGTTAACGGTAAGTGATGCTGATGAGGTGTGAAGTGTCGAAAAAACAAGATGTCATGTTTCAGCGAGAGAGAGGACTGATTCTGCCGTCTCCTTGTCGCGGATTTCTCCAACAAAGACCACGTTTGGATCTTCACGCATAGTAGACCTCAGCGCGTTCATGAACGACCATGTATCGTGTCCTACTTCTCTTTGTGAGATAATAGATTTCTGAGGTTTGAAGATGAATTCGATAGGGTCTTCGATGGTTATGATGTTTTCAGATCTTGAGTTGTTAATGTGTTCGATCATAGAAACGATAGAAGTTGATTTTCCCGAACCCGTAGGACCAGTAACGATGATAAGTCCTGTTTTTCTAGAAAGAATTTTTTGTTTGATGGTGTCCGCAACATCTGAAAACATGAGGTCTTTAAGTTCTTTCGCAACGGAATTGATTTTTCTCATGACGATACCGATCTTGCCGAGCTTAAAGTAGGCATTGACTCTGTATGGAGTCCCATCCATAGAAATGTACGAAAAGTCAGCCTCTTTGTCACCGACAAATTTCTCATAAGCTTTCTGGTTTCCTTTCATGAGATGCTTGAGCATGATTTCAACATACTCTTCGGCGAGTCTGCTGGTTTTCTCATACTTTTGAATTTCACCGTTGACGCGGAAAGAAATATACTCGTCAGACGAGATGTGGATGTCAGAAACCGCTTCGTTGGAAGAGATTTTCGAGAGAATTGCCTCGATATTGACCTCTTTTTCGAAATTAACCATCCTTTTGTTTTAAGAGAATAAACATACTTTATTATATGTTTCTCTGTAGGAATTGTCAAAAATCACCTATGTATGAGTGGGAGTCCATAATTTAGCTATTCCCAATGTCCAGAAAGTAGTCATAATATGGGTTGCGGAGAGGATTTTGCTTATTCTCTCGAGGGTTTCGTGGGTTGCGAAGACCCTTTTTCTGAAATTGTCGGCAAAAACTGGTTTTTGGAGGAGCTTTTCGAGATAATCCACATTTTCCATAATTTTAGGAAACTGTTGCTCATAAGAGAGAACTGGCTTCGTGAACATTCTTTCCTTATCGTGATAGAGCAAGTGAAGTGTATTTTCGTAGTCGTAGATAATCTCTTTGGCCGCTGAAATGTGCTTTGCCATCTCATAAAATATGTAATCCACGTCGTAGATGAAAATAACCTCAAATCTCCTCTTGTGGCGAGTAATTAGGTTTGAAATGACTATCAGGAGAGTAAGAAAGGCTATATATATAGCTACGATAATTTGGATCGTCGACATGGGAAAACAACAAATAATTAAGAATTAGAATTTATGAGATTTGATCTACGTTTTATAATGTTCTACAAGATTTATAATATCTATGATTTTTCATTTTTTCTCTATGACTGGGATGTAATTTCTTCGAAATAGTGGGATCTTTTGGTTGAGCATTCGCTTCTTTACTCTCTTCCCCTTAAAGGTGTCTCCTGGTTTTGCATAGCGAATAAAACCTCCTTCCCGCCCTGATTTTACTCATAGTTTCTGGGTATCAAAAGTTAGTTTTTCTGTTTGTTTGGTGATGGGTACCAGCAATGGGTTATACTCTTCCCAGAAATTTTCCGGCGCTTTGATTGTATAAATCTTCCTATGAGCAATAAAGAAATATACTCCTGCTAAAAACTTGTAGCCGTCTGCACTGGTATTACTAAAGCGGACCCATTCTGCAAGCGTTTTTTGGGATACATTCTTGTATATACCCAATTTTTGAAAGATAAATATCCGGTCCGTCTCTGTGTATTCTTTGCTTTGATTTGGGGATCACAGCCTAATTTCGTAAAAAAAGGTGGATCATCGTCTAAGGTGTGGTGATTTCGGAATGATTCGTACGTGATCACTAGCCATATCGGGGTCTTTTCTTTCGATCTGTGAATAGATAAGTGCTCGACTATCATACCACTTATTTTGTGGCGACAACATTGTCATTTGAGGAAAGATGTCATTTCTCAGCGCATTTCTGATGGTGAGAGAGGAGTTTTTGTTAGACTTGTCTGTAAAATACGGAATAGTGTTTGTGTCACAAAGCTCTTGAATATACCACTTTTGTAGGCTAATAAGAGGGCGAAGCGTAAAGCATCATTGTTTATAATCACAGAAGGTCATATTACTTAGTCACTTAAGGCTTGTTCAGCGGAGAAGATTCATAAACGATGTTTCGATACGATCATCAAGATGGTGTCCTGTTGCCAGATATATCGCCTTTTCCTTTTCACAGACCTCAGCGAAAAAGTCCATCCTGAAGCGGCGCAAGATGGTTTCATTTTGAGATCTTTTTGGTTTGTCTGTGTTGTAGTAAATGTGATTATGTGGATACCATTTGAAGATCTGTTTTAGTTCATTGTCTGATTCCTTTCTTTGTCCGTGATTGTAGTGTGCTACAATAAGTAGCTCATGATCCCATCCTTGTTGTTCATAATAATCAGCCAATACCGCAAAAGTAAGCCTACTGTCTGGTCAGCCCGAAATACCGACCACGATTTTCATGGGTTCTGGAAGCAGTTTTTTTAACTCTGAAAAGATTTTGTCTTTTTCTGGGAAATGCATATCATCATATATAGGGATCTACCCAAAAATGTAAACTACTATTATTTATTCTTGTTTGCGCTAATGAAAGACTACTGACGAAAGATTAAGGTTTCAGATCTCCTCAGACAACCCGGGAAAGAGGATATGATTCCATTTGAAAAGAAATTTATTCCTGAAATAAAGACGCTTACCGAAGATGGGATTTCTGGAACCATTATAGTGAAAGCTCTAGATCGTTACAGTGTTTTGCTAACGATAGAAAATCTCGTAACTAATGTGAATGATGTTTCTGATGTGTCGGGAAAACCCTATGTTCGTCATATTGAAAACCCTCTCTATGAGGCGCTTTTTATTATTCCTCAAGAGGAGAGAAAACATAAAGACAATCCTGACGAGTCGATCGAATATTTTGAGATAAATCAAAAAGATGAGTCTATCGATATCGCGCAATGTGTCGAAAATGCTCTCGCGGTAGTCGAGCCTGTGGTGAAATATACAGACGATGAAAAGATGTTAGATAGTGGAGAAGATGTTGAGAGTGAGTATGACCAATATGTATAGTTTTTACATTTCCACAATCTTTCATTCCTTTAAGAATATCAAATTTTGATTATAGCTACCAGATTTAAGAGTTTAGACAATTTGTGAAAGTTTTTCCTTTATTGTTATTATTAATTTTTAATAGTTATCTAATATATAACTATTAGAGGGTGATGTTGATAAAAGTTTGTCTCCACAGAAACGACAATATTTTGCGTCAGTGTCATGATTCGATATTTTACACTTATCACAAATAGCCGCATCATTTTTTTCTTTTCCAATAAATTTCATCACATCGAGGAATGTAATAATCGAGATAGATGAGATTATCGCAACAAAGATTGGTCACAAAAGCATGATTACACCTCACACAAATTTTCATAGAAAAGAAATTGGATATACATCTCCATATCCTACGGTAGACATCGTAACTATCGCCCACCGCATACTGTTTGGTATACTAGAGAATCAAATATTAGTTGATCATTCTACCACATACATAAGAAATGAAGCAATAATCCAACTTAAAAGAAAGAATACTCAAGCAATCTTATACTTATAAGCGTTTTTCTCGAGTGCTTTCCAAAGATTATTTAGAAATGTAAAATACTTCCCGATCCTAAATAGTCTACAAATCCTCGTAAGTCTAAGAATTTTTAAATAGTCGAGAGCAAGATATCACTTAAGTCAGAATGCGAGGATAAACGGAAGTCAGGCTGCAAGATCAAAAATATTGAAAACATTTACGAAAAAAGATCTTTTTCGTCAGGACATATGAGCGCGAATAAGGAAATCGATCACAAAAATAACAGAAATAACGAGTTCTATGGCTAAAATAGCAAGATAGAATGTTTTTTCAATTTCCCTTACTGACGAGACAATCATTAAGATAATAGCTAAAATAGTGACGCTTCGCATGATTGCATTCGCTAAGTCACCCCGCTTTTTATCTGAAGGATAATCTATAAAAATATCTTTTTTATTCATAATGTAATTATAGAAATGACGCTTGAAAACACAAAAATATAGGTTGACTTATAGGGAGAATGAAGTAATATATCGAGTCTAAATGAGGTGTAAGATAATTTTATGGACATTTATAAAAAAGATCATGAAAAAGATACTTATATGAGTTGGGGTTGTAGTAGTTGTCGCTGTCGTTATCGGAAGTAGGTTTGTGTGAAAATCAGCACCAAGTGAAAATATTTTTACAGGAAGCTTAGTAACAGGCTTAAGTGATTATTATATAGGTTCAGAAGATGGTACCATAACAACGGTGTATGGTAGTGTTGTTGCGCTTAATCTTGCTTCTTTAACAACAAGTAACGCCTGAACAATTTCATCACTCGCTTGTCAGCCCGGCAGAACAGTAAGAAAATGAGATGTTGTTGCGACAATATCTCCATCGAATGATCTACAAAAAGAAAACTCACTGATTCAGCAATCATACTTACAACAGCAGATGCAGCTCGGTCAAGATGGCTTATCTTCAACATTAAACAACCTCGATATTCAGGCTGCTTCACTACAAAACCAGAAGAGAGTTAACAACGAACAACGTGAACTCTTAGAAAAAAACCTAGCGAACCTAAAAAGTCAAAACAATGTGAACTCATCAGATATAGATATGAAAATCACTAATACAAAAAAAACACTACAAAACACCATTAGAAACGCGCTCAATCTTTTTGATCAAACATTTGGTATCACCAATCCTAGTAAGGTGTTTTATAGTGATGCTTATCTTGGAACATTCAACGAAACAGGGAAGTCGACACTAAAGAGTAAATTTCCGAGCATAAAAGATCGCAATGAACAACTGGTAAATATGAACAACGAAACAGCTGTGGTATTCATCTCTGAAGTAACAGACTTTTTTTCGCTTGCCGCTCAAGTGATCATAGATTCTATGCCAGATGATAGATATCTACCGAAGACACAACTCGATGCCCTCTATAGGACATTTACGGATACGGCGAATGGGCTACTTACAGCTAAAACAAATTTTGATACACTTCTTTCAAGTAACAATACAACAGATAACTCATACGATACTCAGATCAACCAACTCCAATCTCAGATTAATTCAGTTGAACTCAGCGCAAGAGCTATCGACGATCAGATTCGTTCGCTTTGAAACACAAGAAACCTTCAATCACAACAAGTGAAAGCACAACTTTTAAACAACGAACAATCACTCGCGATATTACAAAACAACCTTCGTGGAGAGGTTATCACAGCCCCGTTTAATGGAATGGTCAGATCGGTTAATGTGCAACTTAGCAACAAAGTACAGCCGGGCACCCTGATCTGTCAGATAACACCTACAGACACAGCAAGTGTTAAGGTTCAGATATTTTCGTCGCGCCATATCGAACTTGGAACCGATGTTTCGCTCTATGACAACGAAGGAAATCTTATCTCAGCTTGACCTATAAGACTTGAGCTTCCATATAGGGATTCACTCACACAAAACTATATGTACGAATATTACGATAACTCATTTTCTACTCTCAAAGAATGAACAAAACTGAAGGTGGTGTTTGAGCAACCAACAAACAATGATGAAGTGCGAATTCCTCTCTCGTACGTAACGCCAAAACTTGAATGATATTTTGTGAAAAAAAGAACAGGAACCGGAACCCAAGATGTGACAGTGCAACTCGGAGATGTAAATGATGGAAAGGTCCGTATTGTTTCTGGATTACAACACTGAGACATGATAACAAAATAATTCATCCAATATTTAAAATTTAAATTAATTGATGATAAAATTTTTGAAAGACAATAGATTGATTATATTAGTATTTACTGTTTTTTTTGGCCTGTATTGAGTGCGAGCACTTTTTACGATACCCAAAGAAGCTTCACCATCAGTTAATGTGCCATTTTATAGCGTTTTAACCATCTATCCTGGCGCGGATCCTAAGACCGTGGATGAGCAAGTGACCGATAAGCTGGAGAAAAAACTCAAAACAATCTCTCTTGTAAAAAAAATTACCTCATCGAGCAGTTACAATATTTCGTCAATCACGATAGAGTTTTATACTAATAAAAAGGACGTTGACGCTGTCAATGACATCAAGGCAGCAATAGACCAAACAATGGGTTCGTTGCCCAGCGATGTGAGGACGCCGACAAGCAGGAAGGTGGACATAACCGGATTACCTATTTATCAGTTTGCGATAGCGGGACCATATCCATCTGATATCCTATATGAGAAAGCAAAGATGTTGGAGGACGAGATCAAAACCGTGCCCGGTGTTGCCGACGTGACGGTCGCGGGAAACCCAACCAAAGAGATCAAGGTGAATTTCCATCTCGACACAATCCAGTCTATGGATATGGATCTGGGAATGATCGTAGCGCAACTTCGTGGCGCTTTTGTAAAAATACCCGCCGACAAGAAACAGGTGGATGGAAATTTATATACGTTTGAGATAAATACATATTCAAGTTCGTTGACAGGTTTGATTGACCAGATAAGAAATTTTGATCTCATAAACTCAACACAGAAGACCGTGAAAGTAAGCGATATTGCTGACGTCTATTTGGGCGCGAAAGAAAACCCAAAGAAGACGTTTATCTTGTTGAGTGGTGATACAGTCAATGCGATCGGATTTTCAGCAAGCAGAACTCCAGGTTTTGATATACAGACCGTGACGCTTGCACTCAAAGAAAAGGTGGAGGCGTTTAAGGTTGCAAACCCGGAGCTTACAACGATAGAGATTCAATCGTCAGAAGAGATCATAGAGAAGACATATAATTTGTTTTTGGAAAATTTTTGGGAGACCGGACTTTTTGTGTTCGTTGTTATTGTTATTTTCCTTGGACGAAGTTCGTCGCTGATTGTCCTGATCTCCTTCCTCGTTGTTTATCTGATTAACTTTGTAGTATTAAAATCGCTCGGTTACACCTTTAATAATATTGTCTCCTTCTCATTAATCTTGGTGCTGGGAATCATGGTAGACAATCTGATAGTGATGACACAGGGAATCGCAATAGGACGCCGTGAGCATAAATGAGACATCCGAAAAGCTATTCAATTCGCATTACATAATTACGGTTCGGCGGTATTCTTTGGAACGCTTTGTACGATCGTGATATTCCTCCCACTATTGTTCGGTCTTACCGGAATCGTTGGAGAATACATGAAGTCATTTCCCGTGGTGATCGACACAAATCTGGCTATCTCTCTCATTGTTTCTCTTGTCTCCTTGCCGGTCCTATTCACCTATCTGCATAAGATAAAGTGGAAAAAGAGGCAAGGAATAAAGATTAAGGATAAATTTGGAGTCGAGGAACTGCTCAGCGCTGAAAAGAGTAAATGAGAAAGCGGGGAAGAGTCCATAGAAGTGGATCTGGCGACGGCTCACGAGCATAATATACAAATCACTGAGCCGTGAATTCCGGAGAAGGAATTCGATGTGCCGAAGGCGTTGCATGTTCTTGAGCGTCGGGGAGAGCGATTTGGAGATTGGTTTTATCGCGCGAACACCACTAAGAGAAAGTCGTGGATAGTCCTCGTTACATTTTGGGTGATCTTTATTGGTTCGTTTTTTCTGATCGGCGCGGGATTGGTAAAGGTAGATTTTCTTGGTGACGCCGATCAGAACAACATCCGGATCAACATGAAATACAGAGCATGAATCAGTAGTCAGGAAAATCAGCTCGTTACGAGGGAGGTGTTGAGTGATGTTTCAAACTATGTTGATCTACACTACTCGTGAATGGTTGATTATATTGCTGTAGATATCGGAAGACAAAACGGAGAGCAGGCGTGAGCGGCTGATCCATCCAACTACTCATCGATCACGATGAAGCTTCATCCTCTCGGAGAAGGAAGAGATGTGAAATCATATACGATGGTTGAATATTTGCGCGCATATATCGATGCACAGGTGAAGCCGAAATATAGTGAGCTCGAAGAGATTTGACCTGTACAGTTAGCATGAGGACCCGGAGGGTGAAAGCCGATAGGCTTTTATCTCGTTGGTGAGGACTTGAATGCGATAGGTGAATATATGGCTACAATACTGCCAGAGATAAAGCAGGTAAAATGAGTATACAATTTGTCGACGAATGTAGAATATACAAACGGAAGATTCGTCTATGTGCTTGATCCAAACAAGGCGAAAGAGATGAACGCAAGTGTGCTTTCGGTAGCAACGACACTGCTCGGTATCAAGAACAGCGAATACGATCCAAACGGAATCAGCATCAAAGAGTTTGGTGATTTTGGAAAAGATACGATCAAACTACAGTGATATGTGATCTACACAGGAGATATTAACGATATCAAGATCGGGCAGATCCCGCTGCAACAACTGGTGACGAGGGTTGAGCTGCAGCCTGAACTGAAGTCGATCGACCGCACAGACAATCAGAAGGCGATACATATTCAGTCTGATAAGGAGCGTGATGTCGCGCTGAGTGACGTGACGACGAAGATAGATGCGATCATCAAGGCTCACCCATTGCCGGCCGGCGTTGCCTATAAACAGGCAGGAGATGTCGAATCACAAGATAGTTCGGCGCAAGATCTTGGTAAGTCGATTCTCATAGGAATGATTCTGATGTATCTCGTGTTGGTGATTCTTTTCAAGAACTTTAAATATCCTACGGCTATTATTACATCTATCTTCTTGTCGATCGGCGGGGCGATTATTATCATTGCGATCACTGGTATGACGTTTAACTTCCCTGCACAACTTGGAATATTCTGAGTGCTTGGAGTGTGAGTCAATCAAGCGATCATCCATGTCGAAGATTTCAAAATCTTCTACGAACAACAATGAATGTCTGTCCTCGACAGCTTCCGCAAATCGATCGCGATCCGTTTCGTGCCAATCTTCTTAACAAAACTGACGACGATCCTCGGGCTTATTATCCTCTCATTCAAAGACGAAATCTACGGAGGACTTGCCGTCGCGTTTATCGGAGGATTGCTGATGTCGTTCTTCATTACCTTGATGTACTTGCCGACTCTTATTAAGGTGACCTCAAAACCAAAGAAGGAAATCGCAGCTGAGATCTAGTAAGAGTATGTTATAATAACAGAAAATCCCCAACCGGGGATTTTTTAATAAAGAAAAAAGCGGGAGAGACCCGCTATGCTGCCATTTGGAATAGTTGATTGGGTGGGATGGTCTCGATCTCCATCTTGGGAAGAATGGGGATTCCTTTTTTGTCGCACGCCTCCTTCCATTCTGAAGGGGTGCCCGGCAGCATGATGACTTTGCTGAGATAGCCGTGCTCTTCGAGGATGGGAAATAAGTCTAAAGCTGTTTTATTCACGATGTTCCCGTCAAGGGTAATCATATCAAATGGTCCGCCATCGGCAATTAATTGTTGCGCCTCTTCAATAGTTTTCGCAAAGCTTATGACAACAGTAGCGCTGATAAAGTCAGGGAACTTATGACTTAACGCATGTTGTATAATTCTTCGGGCAGTTTGCTCATCTTCAATGATCAATATGTTTTGTATAATTTGTTTTATGTATAACATAGCGCGTTTGATTTAGAGCCCCACTTTATACATCAGAAAAAAGAAGTCAACCATTGTTTATTTCACAAAATGGGGTAGCACGATCGTATTTTGTCATTTTTTAGCCCGTCGCTTATCAGAAACCGGCTTCATAAAGTCGCTGGGAACGAGGTAGATGGTGGAATGACTATGGAAGACGCTTTTTACCGCCCTAAGCGACACCCATTTCAAAGTCAGGAGAATCTTCCCCTGTGGGCTTTTTCTTTTGCCTGCGAGAATTCGCTCACGAAGCGAAGCGTCTTTTGGGAGGTTTGAAAGAGAACAAACCTGTGACGAGTAAGGATGAAAGTAGCCGACATCATGAAACATCATCAGGACTTTTGTATTTTTGGGAATTGCTAAAAGTGGAACCCGGCCGAGCTCTCTTATGACGCTGTGGCATCGTATGAGATCTGGGCGGAATTTCTTTATTTTCTTGCGAAGTTTTCGCCATGCGGAAATATTAAAAGCGGTCTTAAGGAGACCCCAGAAGTCGTTTCCTTTATTGATTCATCGTATCTCTACTGTATATCCGTGTGTTTGTAAGAGTTCTTTTACGTCGTGAATATAGTTTTCTATTCAGCCAATTCTTTTCGTGAAATCTGAAATCAGCAAGACGCGTCTTGCATCTCCTGCGATATATGTAAAACGAGAGAGCCGCGTTTGGGGAGAGTAGTCCGCAAGATCAATGTCGGGGAGATATGACGATTTTTCTTTTGGAGAAGAAAGAAGTTTTTTTATAAGATTGAAAAGTTTTTGGCTGGAGGTGTCGCCAGGTTGATTTTCTATGTTAAGTTGGTCGGTGACAAAAGGCGCAACACCTCATTTTTTAAAGCCTATAAGTGGCGTTCATGCGCGGATTGACTCGAGTGCGGTCAATCAGAATGATTCGATAAGAAGCGAGGGCATGAGACAAAAATCATACTGCTGGAAGATTTTTCTCCTGTCTTCCCCTTCAGATCGCCCGTGAAACAAGACCTGTTTCGGAAGCTTTTTTTCGAGATTGCGACAGGCGTCCGTCAGTGGTCAGGCCCCATAAAGATCAAGCTGCCGATCATCTACTCCCTCTGTGTGCAGTTGTTCAAAAACGTCGAGGATAAGGTCGACTCATTTTTCTGAAACCAATCTGCCGAAGAAGATAAATTTTACCATATTATTTCCGAAGTCAGATAACAAATTCTCACTTGATGACGAGTTCTTTGTTTTGGATTTTTTCTTTGAGCTCACCGACGGTTCACATTAATTTTTGTTCAAACATCTTGCTGATCTCACGAGCAATAAATACGGTTCCTGAAAATCCAACCTCTTCCAATCACTCTAAGAGTTTTTCAATCCTGTGGACTGACTCGTAAAAGAAGCATGGAGTATGCTCACTTGTCTCGATAATTTTTTTGAGCGCGGTTTGTCTTCATTTTTTAGGAGGAAGAAACCCGAAGTATGCGAAATTCGTCGTGTCGGTATATGCGCTTACAACCGTAGGAACTAATGCGGTTGCTCCCGGAAGGACCTCGAATTTTATCTCATGTTCTCGAGCCATCTTTACAAGGTTTTTTCCCGGATCAGAAAGTCATGGTGTTCCAGCTTCGCTCAAAACAGCAGCATCGTTTTCCTTCAAAAGATTTATATAATGATTTATTTTTCACTGATCGGTGAAACTTGTGAGGGGCATAAATTGTTTGCCTGTCAAAGATATCTCATACATGTTCATGAGTTTTTTTGTCGTTGCCGTATCTTCACAGAAAAAGACAGAAAGCTCTTTGAGTAGTCTTAAAGCGCGAACCGTGATGTCTTCTTTGTTGCCGACAGGAGTGGGGATGAAGTATAGCATGTTTGCTTACGTGGATTAAATTTTTCATTCGATCGAAGAAAGTATACTTTTTCTCATTGTTTTCACAAGCAGTATGCGTATATCTAAACACTATTCATTTATTCTTACACAGAGATATGTTACAGCAGATTATAGATTGGCTTTTGCGACTTGTTCGTGAGGTCGGATACCCAGGGGTTGCTCTTTCTATGTTTATCGAAAGCTTTTTTGCTCCAATTCCTTCGGAGGCGATCATGCCCCTTGCTGGTTGGCTTGCGGCTGAGTGATCAATGCAGATCTGGGTTCTTGCGCTCGTAGGAGGCGTAGCAAGTTATCTTTGAACCCTACCATTTTACTTTCTTTGATATCGGGGAAACAGACAAAAGATCAATCGCCGGATAGGAAAGTATGGAAAGCGACTTTTTATCAAACCAGAGGAGATAGATACAGCGTTTGACCGATTTCAAAAATACGGTAAATGATTCGTCTTCTTTGGTCGTCTGGTACCTATCGTGCGTACGGTTATTTCATTTCCCGCAGGAGCGGTGAAGATGAGATTTATTCCCTTTTCTCTTCTTACATTGCTCGGCTCTACTCTATGGAGCGCCATCCTTGCGACAGCAGGATATTACCTTGGCGCGAACCGGGAGCAAGTATGAGCATTTATAGGGAAATATGAGCACATAGTATTGGCTATAGTCGCCGTGTGTGTAGTTGCATACATCGTATATTTGTTCCGAAATAGAAAAAAGAAAACTATCACAAAATAAATCTGCGACGAAGAATCCCTTGTTATTTACTGGGATTTCGCTATACTACTAGCGATTAATAAACCAGAAAGTCTGCTTAGAAGCGGACAGAACTACAAAAGCGAAATAGTCGCTATCGTGATCACATTGTGGGCAAACGAGATTTGCCATCAAAACGCTGAAAAATATTTCGGATCACTCTCTCTACTATTTTCTCTTAAGAGGAGCATGGTTTGTTAGTCAAATGTATGTGTTAAAATGAGAAAGCGCGAAAATGAGAAAATGTTGTAAGGCATTTTTCGTATTTTCTTTCTTTTTACTCATTTTCACTTTTTATCGTTTGATTATTTTGAATGACGTTATTTAAAGATTTCGGCCTGAAACCAGGTCTTATGCAAGCAATTGAAAAAGCTGGTTATACTGAGCCAACACAGATCCAGGCAGAAGTGCGGGAGGCCGCAAAATCAGGACAGAACATTGTAGGACAGTCACAGACTGGTACCGGAAAGACAACTGCGTTTCTCTTGCCATTACTTGAGAAGGCAGATTTCAGACTCCGTCATCCACAGGTGCTTATCATCGCTCCGACGCGTGAACTTGTTGAGCAGATTCGTGCTGATGTACTGAAACTTACTGAGTTCTATCCGATGAGATCATTGGTTCTTATGGGCGGAAAGAAGCGTGAATGGCAGAAAGAAGACCTTGCGCGCGGACCACAGGTTATCGTAGCAACTCCGGGAAGACTCATGGAGTTCATGCAGGAGGGACATCTGAAGCCTGAACAGATCGAATATTTCGTTCTCGACGAAGTCGACAGAATGCTCGATATGGGATTCATCGATGATGTGGATCGAATCTGGGATCAGCTCACTAACCTTAAGCAGACTATGACGTTTTCTGCAACGATTAACAATGAAATTAAAGAGATCATTACAAAACACTGTAAAGATTTCATCAATATTAAAATATCGGCAACAGTAACTGTGGATGCAATTGATCACACCTATATTGATTTGCCTCTTGCGGATAAATTTCCGACGCTGATGCACTTGCTCGACGAGCACAAAGGTCAGAAGACTATTATTTTTGCGCAAACAAAGAGAAACACAGAAGTTATCACAAACGAATTGAAAAAACACGGATACACATGCGCATATCTCAATGGAGATCTTGATCAGCGTCAACGTGCGAGAGCGCTCGATGCATTTAAAAAAGGTATCTGCAAGGTGTTGGTAACAACGGATGTTGCGGCTCGTGGATTGAATATGGATAATGTAGAACTTGTTGTTAATTTTGAGGTTCCTCGTGAGCCGGAAAGTTATATTCATCGCATCGGTCGTACAGGACGTGCAGGAGCAACAGGAAAAGCGTTGATGCTCGTTGCGCCGGATGAGAAACACTTGTTATATGAAATTGAAAAAACGCAGAAAATTAAACTTGAAAAATCACCACTTCACGGACCAAAAGCAGATACGACAGGAGAGTTTTCGCGCGTAAGGCTTGATAATCCATTACCGCCTTCGGACAAGAAAAGGAGGATGATGGAAAGAAGAGAAAGAGGTGCGACATCAGGAAGAAAGTGGGGAGATAAATTTGGAGGAGACAGATGAGGAAGTAGGGGTGGAGACAGAGGTGGTCGCTCATTTGGCGGACAGAGATCTGAAAGACCTTCATATGGAAACAGAGATGGCGCTTCAGCAGGAAGATCATTTGCTCCAAGAGGCGATGCCCCAGCGAGAACGTATTCAGATAGACCAAGAAGCAGTGAAGCTCCAAGAAGCGATGCTCCAAGGACCTATTCGGACAGACCAAGGACTGATAGCGCTGCTCCAAGAGCGCCAAGAACAGAGGGAACAGGAGAGAGAAGATCATACGGAGATAGAGCTTCTTCTGCCGGTGCCGGTGGTGCTCCAAGAGGAAGAGAGCGTCCAAGACGCGACGCTGCGCGAACGCCAAGAAATTTTGGTAACACGGTCGGCGGATATGATGTTGACGCAACTCGTGAGCAGAGATATTTTGGGGAGTCAAAATTCCTCGGAAGAAAAGCTGCCGACAGAGCCGGTAAAGAGTTTGATCCATTTAAGGGTCGTGCTCCAAGAGTGCCAAGACCTGGTGACTCATTCATCGGAGCTGATCGTCCACAAAGAAGTTCTGGTCCAAGAACTGGAGCGCCGAGAGGACCAAGACCAACTGGTGCTGGTAGCAGAGGACCAAGACCTACAGGACCAAGAAGCGATAGCGCTGCTCCAAGAGCGCCTAGAGCTCCAAGGGCAGCTGAGTAAACATTGCTATGACTCTATAATAAATCTGAAGGCCTTCCGATGGATCGGGAGGTTTTTTGTAAAACAAAAATCTGCTGGAGAAGGCAGATCTTTTATTGTCGATTGTTTAATGTTTCTTCGTAAGGCACCAGTGGGATTCGAACCCACGATCGAAGGCTTTGCAGGCCCCGC
The DNA here is from genome assembly GCA_017992195.1 of Patescibacteria group bacterium. Classification (GTDB taxonomy): domain Bacteria; phylum Patescibacteriota; class Gracilibacteria; order Absconditabacterales; family Absconditicoccaceae; genus JAGOPC01. The sequence goes on along the minus strand of JAGOPC010000001.1, from coordinate 13,274 downwards.
CATTAGACCGCTCTGGCATAGTGCCACAATTCACAATAACGCTGTGGATGTGAAATATAGCTTAGTGATTCGACTTGGGTTATCAATGTTTTGTCTTGTAAACAATATTCTATGGGGTATACTTTCTGTAGCGATGTTTATCGTGCGGCTCCGTTCCGCAAGGGGTCGGAATTTGGAATAGTAATGTGTGAAAAACCGGCTGGCATATTTGCCAGCTGTTTCTTTTTTTTATTTTTGTCTGACGATGACGATCGGTGTCATCTCGTCGTTTTGTCACATAGGATTGTCTAGGAGGACAAGGCGAACGGTGACTTTGTCGACAGGCATAGAGCTCGACATGCCAAGCACCTCGACATTGATATTGTTGCCATCGATAATGGCTGTAGGAATTCAATATTTGTCCTCGACATGCTGACAGAACTTGTCAGGCTCACCGGGTCAAATCATGGCGAACTCGTCAAATGGAGGCATCGCGTCAGGATTAAACCCGTCTATTTCTGAGATCCTATGTCCAGCTAGGCGATAGAAGTCACCGCGACGACCGAATAGTCTCGTGAACCCTCCGAGGAGCATCGCAAAAAAGACTCTGAGCCGTCCGGCCTGCATGATCGCCACTTGCATCTTGCGCGGATGCGAGTAGCCGATATCACCTTTGTGCTTCGTCACTCATCTTACGATCAACTTCGCCAACCATCCCGGATGGATCACCGACTCATGCACAACTCTTCCCTGAGAGATCGTCACTACTTTTTCTGAAATCGCAATCCGATCGCCGTCTTGAATCAACGGCTTCACATATTTTTCGATCAGCGGATCAAACTCTTCCTTTATATGAATCATATGCGTCTTTACGCAGAGCCTTTCATACGCGACATTATTTACTTCTCTCAGAGTCATGCCGACAATTTAAAATTAAAAACGTTAAATGAAAAAGTTTGATAATAATGTATTAGATCTTTCGTTGTTTTTTATCCTCTTTCATCTTATACATTTTATATAATATCTTGTTACCAACAATATCATAACTTCCGGTGAGTTCATACTTTACCCCTCACATCGACTCCTTAAAATGACTAACCGTCACCAGCTCGTGCTTCGGATATCCGGTTGGAGCGCCGCCTAAGAGGTCAAAAATTTCATATCATTCTTTCTTCGCTCGTTTTATCACCTCTCGTTTCAGAAAGTTGTTTGCACCGATATTTCCCGCTTTTCTGTCGGTCGCACCGTACAAATATATAATCGCCTTCGCCGTTTTATCAAACAAATAAATGCTGCCGCTTACTATCTCGCCGCCTGGTCCTTTTACGAGCATTAATGATCATGCTTTGTTTGCTACGACATACTCTTTGAGCGCATTAAATACAGGTTTCGTCAGGATGAAGAAAGCCTTTTTCGCCGCCGTTCCTCATCGAATCTGGTAGAACTTATCCCGCTCTTCCGGGGTAGCCTCTGCAAATTCCAGGTGATGTCTCTGAGCTTTTTTGATAGCCTGTTTGCAGTTCGACGTCACATCAGTCCGTAGCTCGTCTTCCTTCTTTTTGAGGTCGATCATGATGGTGCTGTTTGGCAGATTCTCTTTGAATCCCACCTCAAGATCAAAGAGCTCTTTCATCTCTTGTTGCGTAACATCGCGCTTGAGTCTGATCGCTTTAAGCACAGACTCATTTTTGTTGATCTTACAAGGAAATCCATCGAACGGGTCGATGATGCCTAGTTGGAAGAAGAGTGCGTGTTTGTCGGTAAGTAAGGTTTGTTTTATATGTTCAATATCTTTTTTTAATTGCGCGTGTCTATCCTGTATTTCGACACCGAGTACCTGGTATCGTCTGAAGCTCCATGGTCCGATCTTTTTATCTCTGATAACGCCAAAATGTCTTTTGCCGAGGAGTTCTACCTCAAAAGTGGGCTTTTTATAGACATCTTTCGTGAGTTCATATCGGAGCTGCGATTGATAGAAATTATACATGAGCTTTTACAGGGGACAAATGACAGATAAGGGAAATTATATATATTAATGATTGTATTTCAACGTAGGATCAGTAAGCTTTTTGCATTTACTATTTATGGTTTTTTTTCATGGCAGATAAGAAGAATCTAGAGATATCTGGTGAGCTTTACGATGCGATCCAGCAACTCAAACAGGTTTTCGCTGAGATGAGCGGAAAGCCTATCGACAGCGATGAGGACGTTCTTTCTATCCTCGTTTCAGGATTTATCGATAGTGTTATGCACGAGCAGGAGCACGGAGCAGAGGGTGACGAAGATGGTCACCATGGCCACGGACATCATCACCACCACAAGCACGGGAAAGATAACGACTGCTGCAAGGGAGAGAGTGAAGATTGCGCGTGTAAGCATGGAGAGTAAGAATCTCATCCGATAATAAATCAGACACATTTTGCATAGAAGGGCTCTCCATTTGGAGGGTTTTTCTTATTATGCGAACCTTTATCTCCAACAAAAACAAAATGGAAAAAATCTCGGCCAAGAGGCTTTCAAAACTACTTATTAATTCGTTGGAAAATACCCAACACCTAGGAATAAAGACGAATAGGTTATCGGGGAAAGCCTTTTCCTATAAGGAGGCATCTACAGGTAAAACGAGTAAGGGTTCGATAGAGAAAGGAAGAATACAGATTTGAATAGACGATGAATGACATCTTGTGCTGGAAGATGGTAGACATCTTTTACAAGCACACGTAGATATGGGATTGGAGATTTCCTTTGATCACATAGCATTTACCTCGGAAGGGGCAAAAACGCTCTTTACAGAGCTGCTGCAATAGCTAATATGCTAGCATGATCACCTGCTACATTCTAGATGACCAATATGGTAAAGAGATCTATGAGGGAATGAAAAAACGCTTTCCTCAATGGAATTTTCCTATTAAAACAAATATTTTGAACCCCCTCAGTTATATAGACCAAATAGAAAAGACAAATCCTGATTATATTTTGCTAGATAATTACTTTCCCAACAGAAGTTCGGGATGGGAGGAGCCATTAGGAGCATACTTGTTGGAAGAGATTATTAATAGAGACATTAAGACCAAGGTGGTTTGTATTTCCGACTATAGGGAGAAACTTGTGGATAGATACGAGTCTCGACAGCAGGCTGTTCTTTCTCATTTAGTTAAAGGTTTCGCAGGGAAGGATGTGCTCTCTGCTATAGAACTATGTAGTTAATTTTTGCTATCAAAAAACCCCCCGATTTACCGGGGAGTAGATTGGTTGTCAGTTTGTAGAATTAAGTTAGTTAGGCCATTTAGTTAGGTAGATCAGATTTGAGGACAATGAGATTATCGTCGTACCCTTCGTCGGTAGCGTAATAGTCCCATGCGTAAAATCCTTTGCCGTATTTATCATGAAGCTGTTTTTTATAAGCAGTCATTTTATTGTCGTAAGAGTCGGTTGTGACCTTCTCCGCCGACACTAAGTTGTGGTCTATGTAAACAAATTGGATACCATAGTTTTGTTCTGCGACTCTTCTTACGATGAGCTCGTAGAAGTTTTCATCTTTCTTCCGTTCTTGTGCGAGTTCATAGAGATCTTTATATCCGGCTGACTTATAGTCGACCTTAAAGACTCCGGCTGCAAATAATTTCTTGGTCTCTGACATGTGTGACAATTGGTAATGACAATAAAAGGACAAAGCTGACAACAGTGTAAATGATAGTCTGAAAAGAGTTAAAGTCAATTGAAGGTGGGGCGTCGTAGATATAGGTTGGTAGGCATGATTGGACGATATTAGATGGAATTATTTTATATTATGGGTATTGTGTGGTTGTTCCAGAAGGAACGATTTAGATCCTTACCAGCTCTACCTATGAACATCCCTATGCCAGGGCCAGCATCTGGTCCAAACACATTGAAGCGTCCTATGAAAAAAACAGGCGTCCAAATGAAGATCGGCAAAGACTTATGCGAAATGTTTGATAACACTGAATTCGACAAACGAGTTCAGGACGAGATCAAAGCCGGTAATGCGAAGGACAAAAAAGAAATCACCGACGCGATCAGGCAGAACATGCGTAACAATAAGGAGTTCAGGGCGGAGCAACGCGGATGACGCGAGGACTCTAACAGATGACAAGACCATCGCAAGATGGCGGCCTAAACTCTTTATGCATTGCATAAAGAAAAAGCAGCAGAGGTATCTCCCTGCGCTTTTTTTATTCTGAAATTAGAATTACTTAATCAACTTGTCGATAAACAACACCCCATCTAAATGATCTATTTCATGCTGGACGATCACCGCATTATAGCCGGTTAACTTTTCGGTGTGCTTCTTGCCGTTAAGATCTTCCCGTGTGACTTTGATGGTTTCGTGTCTGAGGACTTCACCATGGAGCTTAGGGAGGGAGAGGCAGGCCTCTTCGGAGACGATCATCTTGTCAGACCTTGATATTATCTGGGGATTTATCATAAGGGCGTCGCCAACTCTCTTGAGCTTTTCTTTATTTTCTTTTCGGAAGGAAACTGCGATGACTCTGCTGTTTTCGCCGACCTGAGGTGCGGCAAGACCCGCGCCCTCATATTCGTACATGAGCGCTAAAAGATCTTTGCCAAACTCTTTGATGTCCTTTGTAATCTTGCTTACTGGAGAGCTTTTTGCCCTGAGTGCGGGATTGTTTGCTCCTGTCAAAAGCGGATGTTTCTTCGTTAATTGGCTCATATATGCCTATTATGGGCTAAACTGCTCTATTTCTTAAATGTTGCTAAGTGTTGTCAATGGCTTCGGGTTGCTAAATCAATCGAATCGGGGACGAAAATCCTTCCCAATGAGAGCTTATGGATTTGTTCTTGAAAATCAAAGGCGAAATCCTATAGTTTGAGACTGTGCCCCGAAAAAAGGGCACAAAATCTCATTCAACCCAAACAGAGTGGAGAGATGGCAGAGCGGTTGAATGCGACTGTCTTGAAAACAGTTGTCCCTTTACGGGGACCGTGGGTTCGAATCCCTCTCTCTCCGCCATTTACAATCTTATCCTTTTCATGCCTATATATCCCTCCAAGAAGGTAAAAAGAGCAAGAAAGACGCACAACATTTGAAAGTTCATTATTACATTGTTTAACCTCGTGGTTTTCAACTATCTCATCATCTACGCAGATAAATTCCAACTTGCTGTAGAGACGACACCTGTGAAGGCATCGTTTACTGATGTGATGCCGACGGCTAGCGCAGACATCAACGCACAATCCATTATCTTCGATAATGACGAATTGGACGGAAACCTTACCTATATTGTAAGGGCCGGAGACACGCTTGAGACGATTGCTGCTAATTTGAATACGACAGTGGACAATATTAAAAGAGTAAATAGCCTCAAGAGTAACGAAGTTCGTCCTGGTACAAGACTGACCATCAGTCAGCTGCCTGGTATCATCGTTACTATGCAGGAAGATATATCTCTGTGAGAGTTCATCAAGACCTACTCTTTGAGTGAGGCTGATGTTAAAGCTCTCAATAACATCTCTGACGGTAGAAAAATCATCCACAAAGGATGAGAGCTTTTCATACCTATTAGTGAAAGCGACGCACAGGACAAAGGCTTGATAGAAAAGCCAGAGCCTGTTGTAGCAAAGACTCCAACAACGAAGCCTACTACCGCTACTACTACAAATCCCACTACAAGCAAACCGGTTGCCACAACAACAAGCTCGGCTCCTAAGAAAGCTGTCGCTAAGGTAACGCAAGTGGTTACATCGACTTCTGCGAAAGCGACAGTAAGCGCGAAGAAAAATACAATCCTCGCAAAATGGTACCAGAAGACCACTGCGGTTGACGGATTTGCGCCAGGTTACTGTACTGCATATGCGGCGATGAGAAGACCAGATATTTTCAAGAGTGACAACTCGTTTCTGGGTAATGCTCATCAGTGGAATGAAAGAGCAGAAGCGGCAGGACGAACCGTTGGTTCAACACCCAAACCAGGAGCTATCGCAGTATACGAGAAGGGTCAAGCGGGGGTTTCTCGCTGATATGGTCACGTTGCTATCGTAGAGTCTGTTGATCCGGAAAATGGAATCATGACGATCTCTGACATGAACGGTGCCGGAGGACTCTGAGTAGTGACAACGCGTACCGTACCATATGATGAGGCGGGAAGCTACATCTATTAGTCTACTAGTGATTGTAATGAATCATAAAATACATAGAATGACTCTGCCGCAATGCAGAGTTTTTCTTTGACACATTTTACTTTCTTTTTCGTAGTACATTATATGCACATGAGAGGAAGAAGATCTTCAACAAAGTCGAGATTACAGAAGATGCATTTTCGTAACAATATATTAGGTAGCTCGTTACCAAGAGGAAAACAACTCTGGAGACGACTTACGAAAAGCATCGTACGGAAAACAATTGTTTTCTGATTTTTGTTTATATTTCTTATAGGAGCTCTGCGATTTTATGTAGCGATCGTAAGAACGCTCCCTGAGCTCAGTGATATCAATCAAAGCTTTAAGCAGACGACTATTATCACCGATAGGAATGGTGAAGTGCTCTACAAGCTTTATGACGAGAACAGAGAGTATGTATCATATGATAATATCTCTCCGCACGCCGTCAATGCGATCATCGCGGCGGAGGATAAAGATTTCTGGAACAACGAAGGAGTTGACTATTCCGGTATTCTTAGGGCGGTCTGGCTGAGCGTCAAAAATGGGAGCTTAAGCGGCCCGGGAGGATCGACGATCACCCAACAGCTGATCAAGCTTCTGTTGCTCTCGAACGAGAAGACTCTGACGAGAAAGGCAAAGGAAATTATCTTAGCGACAAAGCTTGACGACTATCTTCAGAATCAAGTTAGCAAGGAAAAGCCAAATCTTTCGTCAGTAGAGCGTAAGAAGGAAGTGAAAAAACGTATCGTAGAGATGTACTTAAACTATATTTTCCTGGGAAATAATTCGAACTGAGTAGAGGCCGCTTCGAAGACCTACTTTGGCAAGTCATCAAAAGATGTTGATATTCTTGAGTCTGCGATCCTCGCCTCTATGGCTCAGCGTCCTTCGGCGGTAAACCCATATAGAAATGTCGACCAACTCATGGGAGCTTTCACGGTTACATTAGAGGGCGATGAGATCGATATGATGACCGGCGGTGTTGCACCAAAAGTGATCGAGAGAATGATCGGTAATATGAATAGTTCGTCGAGGTCGGTAAGTAAATCTGCGGGAGGATTTATGAGTTATGTTGAAAGAGTTTGAAATTTTACGGTGGAGGTTGATAAGCAAGAGTATGATGTTGAGTTTGTGCCTGGAAGAAAGGATTATGTGCTGTCGAGAATGTACGAGGATGGATATATAGACGCACAGCAAGCAAAAGATGCGTTTGTGGAGGGGTTGACCTATCAGTTCAAATCAGCCAGAATTGATATCAAGGCGCCCCATTTCGTGTTCCGGATAATAGAACGATTAAAGGATAAAGGATACACAGAGGAACAGTTAACGAAGGGTGGGCTAACTATCAAGACGACGCTCGATATCAAGGCACAGGATATCGCTGAGGCAAGTATTGACGACAACATAAAGACAGTGAATGGGTATGGGGCTAATAACAGCTCGATGCTTTATCTGGACAGCCTGGATGGTGATGTGCTCGCGTACGTTTGATCGGCCGACTATAACAGCGACGATATAGATGGAAAGGTTGATATGGTACAACAGTCGAGACAACCGGGTTCAACCATCAAGCCTCTTGTCTACGCGTTTGGATTTATGAATCTTCCTTTGAGCATTGACACTCCTATCTATGACATAGCGTTTAAGGTTGGTAACGATACGCCGAATGATAATGATGGTCTCTTTGAGGGTATTCTGCCGCTGAGAAAAGCACTTGGACATTCCAGAAACATTCCTGCGATCAAGATGTACTTTGCGGTCGGCGGGCAGGACAAGCTCATTCCGTATCTGAATAAGATCGGTATAAATTCATATGATTCGAAAAAAGATTACGGATATCCGCTCTCGATCGGTGCTGGTGAGCTCAAGATGATGGAACTTGCAAATGGCTATATGCAGCTGAGTTCGATCAACGGAGCGCCTGCGAAGATCAATCCGATCTTACAGGTGACAGGACCAGACGGAAACATTCTTTATGATAAAGCGCAAGAACAAGAAAAACTTCAACAAAAAATTATCCCCGGCGGAGTTGCATATCTCATGCGAAAGATTCTGACGACGGAGGAGAATCTTCCAGGAAGCTGGATTGCAAATTTCAGGGTAGGCGGCTTGCTTTATGCAAACAAATCAGGGACAACAGATATGAAAGATCCTAAGACAGGAAAAAAACTTCCAAGAGATGGTTGGCTTGTGGGTTATACTCCTTCGAAAGTGGCCGTGTTCTGGGCGGGTAACACACAAGGAAATCCTATGAACGTGAATGCCTACGGAGGTCGGGTGAATGGAAAGACATTCAGACAGTTCTTTTCAAATCTCCTCAAGCAGGGGTTAATCCAAACAGAAAACGTTTCCCCTATAGAGGTGAAGGATGTCGCGGTTTCGAAGATCACCGGAAAGTTGGCGACAGAAACAACACCTGCAGACCAGAAGGTGAGTTCGATGGCATATATTTCGACCGCGCCAAATGAGATGGATGGCGCCTTGACGCCAATACAGATCGACAGCGCATGTATGGGAAAGATATCTGACGTGACACCTCAGGCGGAGATCATAAATGGCTATCTTTTCAAGCCGACAAGCTTCATGCCAAATAATATGGACTTAGATGATATTAATAATCGGCGGAGAGAGAAGGCGGGTATGGGGACCGGCAGTGCGGCTACAGGCGATGTTTCTATTCCTATCGGGAATCTGTTTCTCGAAGAGCCTACGAAAACATGCGAGAATAGACCGGCTCTCGGAGCGCAAGATGATAGTATTGTGATTACATTGAAGCAGCCACATGATAATGGGAAGATAGCGCAGACGTTTAGTGTGCGATATGATATCTCTGCTGCAGCGCCTATCAGCAAGATAAGAGTAATGCTCGATAATGTTGATCTGGGTGACTTTGCTCATGCGGGAGCATGAAACAGAGTAAGCGATATCAAGAAGATCAGTGCGCCGGCGCCTATCGATGGCGCTCCTCACAATCTGACGATCATCGCGACAGACAACAAAGGTAGATACAATAAGAAAACCGTTTCAGTCGTGTGAGTGCCGCTCGATAACGTCGCGCCGTATCTCCTCACTGATACGCTTGCTGTAAGAAAGAGAGCAGACGGGAACTATGATGTGGTGATGTTATTTGTTGACGATCTCTCTGCGATAAAGAGCGGAAAGATTTCTATGACAGATGGCACGCTCATCAACTCATTCAGCAACAACGCGACGACCTATCAGATAAAGATCCCACAGCCGCTCGTCTATGAGGTGGCGGATGTGTATGGAAATACAGTGAAGAACACGATAGATTTGACGAAGTATATTAAATAACGCACAAAGCATAATCCATAAATCCCAATAGATGAAACATAATGGTTAAAAGGCTCGCCAGATGGCGGCCTTTTGGTTACAATAGCGAAGAGAAGTACTCATCCTTTGACTGATATCTCATAGATGCGTTGACGCGTCTGCCGAGAATAGCGCTGAGGGCTTCTTCGACCGATCTGATATTTTCCTGCTTTTGAAGTATGCCTAGTTGTAGTTTCTGGAGAACGACGAGATAGATGGTTTCTGGTTCCTGGCGCTCGACAAGACAAAATGATTTTACAAGACCCCTTAATGAGGTTTTATCAATTGTGTTGATCAGTTTTCCGAGCAGCTCATCGTTCGTCAAATCTCACTCAACCGCATTAGGTGTAGGGCCGCTTTTCGGCGCAGAAATTTCTGTATTATCATTTTTAATGTTGCTCTTTTCAGTCTGCTCACCCGTCTCTTTCTTTTCCGGTTTTGCGCCACCACCATTTCAACTAACCGTCGGCTCACTGCTCGCTACTGTGTTAGCTTTTTTTTTTGGCTGCTCATCGGCAGCTACGTAGATATGAAATGGATTGAAGTGCTTATAGAGTTCGGATTTGATGATGATATATGGTTGAGGGAAGGCCTTTATGCTGAAGCTGATGTTCTTGAGGACGTCGGCGAGAGAGAGCATGGTCTCTATATCGTCATTCATATGTTCTTCGATGTACAATAATAATTGCTTGATGAAGTTCTGGACGTCGGTGCCTCACTCTTGTAGATCATCAACGATCGAGAAGAGTCTTAGTTGGTCTTTCTGCTGCATCGCATCGACAAAATTCCTAATAAGTGTCTCTGGGGCGACTCCGAGGAACTGTGCGACGTTTTCTTCGGTGATGTCACCCAGGATGGAAACCTGGTCTAAGTATTTGATAGCGTCGCGGGCGCAACCCTCAGCCATCTTTGAGATGGTCACAATAGCATCGTGATCGCACGTAAGTCATTCATTCTTGCAGATATATTCCAGGTGGATTGTAAGTTCCGGTGTCGGGATCTTTTTGAAGTTGAAAATCTGGCAACGCGAAATGATGGTGTCAGGTACCTTGTGGATTTCGGTCGTTGCGAGGATAAAAACGAGATATGCCGGCGGCTCTTCCATGATCTTGAGAAGTGCATTGAAGGCGCCTTTTGAGAGCATATGGACTTCGTCGATGATATAGACTTTCTTTTGTAAATGCGCAGGCGGATAGGGCGCTTTGTCTATCACCTCTTCGCGAATGTTGTCTACACCGGTGTGCGATGCTGCGTCGATTTCTACAAAGTCGATAGATTTATTCTGGTTGATCACTATGCAGTTCACACACTCGTTGCATGGGTTGCCTCATTGCAGATTTAGACAGTTAAGCGATTTCGCAAAGATGCGCGCCGCTGAGGTCTTTCCTGTTCCGCGAGGTCCGTAAAACAAATAATTGTTATTGTTCAAACTTCCTTGTTGAATCTTTGCCTGCAAAATATCCACGATGTGGCTTTGGTTAACGATCTGATCGAAGGTTTGAGGACGGTATTTCAAATACAAAGACATACTCTGATGCGAAAACGATAAAGTGATAGAGCGTTTAAACGTTTTGCTGTTTGCCCGCTTGCTCTTCTGTTATCATAGGGAAAAACGGATGAAAGGGAAGCATATTTATTTTCTCGGCTTGCAAGCATTGTTCTCTTCGATATCATACAAACTCATTTTACCGCCTCTAGCTTCCATGAAACTTTTCCTTCGCATAATCCGTCTGATACTTAAGATCTGTTTTTTCATGTTGTCGTTCGGGCTGATAGCGGTGGCTATCTTCTACCCATCACTGCTCAGAGAGTTTATCCTGTGGCTGAAAGGAGTGGTCGACATCATAGGACGACGGAACTGGCCGCTGGCATTCGGACTTGGATTCATCGAGTCGGTGCCGTTACTTGGAATGTCAATTCCCGGGCAGAATGCGTTGTTCATCATCGGAGGTTTCGTGGCGCAGGAGCATTGGTTTTGGCTTATCGTACTCGTATCGTTCGCTATTATGTTAGGAGACGTCGTCGGATATCTCATAGGCGTTTATCAATGAGAGGCGTTTATCGAGCATTTTGGAAAGTACTTTGGTGTCGGTAAAACAGAGGTCCACTATATAGGAAAAGCTCTTGATAAACATGGCGCTCGGGCGATCGTGCTCAGTAAATGGAATGGATACGCGCGTGGGATCATTCCCTTTGTTGCGGGAACAAGTAAGATGAGATGGACAACATTTATGCTTTTTAATTTTATAGGTTCGGTCTTTTATTCGGTTGCACTTATCACGCTTGCGAAGTTATTTGTGGGGTATTATGAGGTGGTGATACCATATATTCGCCGGATTATGATCGGTTTATTATTGCTCGTGGGAGTGTATGTTCGGTTTTTCAAGAGAGACAGTTTGAAGAGATATCTGCGTGACAAGGAGAAAGAACTTGAGGAGGCCGACGCAGTGCTGAAAGAGGTTGAGAAGAAAATATAAAAATTATTCATTCCATGTTAACTTTTCTTAATGATAGTTCGCTTAGATAAATATTTAGCAATGTTGGGACTGGTGTCTCGTCGTGATGCTGCGAGAGCGGTGAAGACGGGAGAGATTTTGGTTGATGGAATAGAGGCGAAAGCGAGCGATATGAAAATCAGTGATGGGCAAGTGATTACGTTTTTGGGCGAGCAGATAGAGGTGAGAGGGTTTGTCTATATATTATTACATAAGCCAGCTGGATATGTCTGTTCGGAATTGGACGAAGGGGGGCATCACTCCTATAAGATGCTACTGCAGGATTGTCCCTATGCGAAGATGTTACATGTGGCTGGGAGATTGGACCGGGATACAGAAGGGTTGGTGTTCTGTACGAACGATGGGAATTTTACGCATGAGATAATTTCGCCGAAGAAGAAAGAAGAGAAAGAGTACTATGTGGAGCTGGCGTTGCCTATAAGCGATGAAGATATACAAAAACTAGAAACAGGAGTGACGCTTGATGAGGGCTATGTGACTATGCCGGCGAAGGCGAAGAGAGTCTCTGAAAATATCATTTTGCTGACGATCCACGAAGGAAAGTACCATCAGGTCAAGCGTATGGCTGAGGCGGTGAACAATAGCGTTACCTATTTGAGGCGCGAGAGAATTGGTGAGTGGACGCTAGAAGGGTTAGAGAAGGGAAGGTGGAAGTATCTAGAAAATGTGCAATAAAAAAAGGCCACCGGGAATCTGGTGGCTTTTTCAATACAGAATGTCATTCGTTCCTTAGTTGCTTTTATCTTCCATACGTCGAAAACCCGCACATTGCATGATACTGAGCCGGAACTGGTGTATTTGTCGCACATGTGTCTAACAGCTGTTTCGCCGCCTCGAATGAGACAAAGAGTTTATCTAAGACGCTGCCGTTGTCACGATTGATCTTGAAGCCTTCATTGTACTTTCGTACGCCGTAGTTTCTGCGGTTTGGCGCTACTAAGATTAAACGATTTTGATGCTCAAGATAGTTGATGAGATCCTGCAGATTGCGCGCGCGCATTGCTTGATGTACACTTGATGAATTGTCTCTACTGAACATATAATAGTAGCCCTCACGTCGGATTGTATAGTTTCTGTTATTGAGCGTCGTATATGAACGGATTTGCTGGAGACCTTCTCCATAGTATTCTGAATGAGCGTAGTCATTGTTGCTGTTGTTCTTGTTGTCGTAGTAGCTGCCATCGTAGTGCGTCCCTACGCCATTGAGTCTTTCGTTGAGCGCTTTCACCGCAGCCTGCGTCAAATAGTAGAGGTATCCCAATCTTGCTCTTTGTTCCGCAGAAGAAGAGGAGTTCTTGTACT